>CAXBKT010000052.1:0-19911 GCA_963976155.1 uncultured Kordiimonadaceae bacterium
GGGCACATGCTGCCGCTCAGGTCGGCAAATAGAGGCACGTCAGCAACGATAAATAGAACAAAAGGTAAGCAAGAAATCTCTCGCCCACTAGTATTTTTATCAATATAATACAATTGCTTATCCATGTTCACGTCTATCTTCTTTTTCAAGATCGCCACGTTGGCCATCGCCGTTCACACATTAAAAATGCAAAGAACATGCCAAAGACAGAACACTTATAAGGAGTTAGGTCAGGGAGTTACCCGGCTTTAATAGTCGCCAAGTAATTTCAGGGCCTCATCAACGGGTAACGGCTTTCCATACAGCCAACCCTGAGCATAATTCACGCCGATCTCAGCCAAAAAGTTGCGCTGCTCTTCATTTTCGACACATTCACCAACGGTTTCAATATTAAGGCCTGTGCAAAGTTCGGCCATCGACCTCAAGAAAGACCTATTTTCAGCGTCTTCAATTGCATTGCGAATATAAATGCCATCAATCTTTACGCAGTCCACTTTAAGAACACGGAGATACTGCAACCCTGCAGCACCTGCGCCGAAATCATCAAGCGCGACTTTATGACCAAAGTCTCTTATTCGCGATAAAATTCGGTTTGTAGTTTCCAAGTCTTCGATCTGGCTAGATTCTGTAAGCTCAAACATCAGAAGATGTCGAATATCACCACAATCCTCTAGTATTCGGAAAAAATGCCTTAAAAAGGCTTGGGACTGAATAGAGCGACCAGAGATATTAACCGCAACACCCACATTATACCCGATGCGACGCATACGTTTTATCAGTGTGACTACCTTTAAAGTCATTGCCAAATCAAACTCTTGAATAACACCAATATCTTCAGCAAAACACATAAACTCAAACGGCGAACCAGCATAATAATCAGCATCAAAGCGCGCTAACGCCTCATAATGATGAAGTTTCCCATTCGCAATACTCACTATGGGCTGCAAGGCCACTTCGAACCGCTCTTGGACAACAATCTTTTTAAATGCTCGCAGCTGGTTTTTGGCTGTCTCCAGACGCTTCTCATATCCGCCGGTTAAGGCCTGCATGGTTTTAGCACGCCCCGCTGTCGCTGACTTTTTCATCGCATAAACGGCAGCTTTCACCGCCTCTGATTCCGAAATACCGTCATCACCAGCAATAGTCACATAATTAGTTTCGCGGTCACCTTGTATATACGCACTGCGCACCGCTTCTGCCATCTTGCCATCCCCCAAGACTTCGGGTTCAGGTGGGTTACGCTGCGCTTCTTCAAAGCCCTCACGCGTCTGCTCCGACAGGCTTTTAGCTGCCCCCTCAGATGCAGCGTCATATAACAGCCGATAAAGGGCCCATAAGCTGGTTTCAGGATTCGCTTGTGCAGCTTCATCACCTAGTCCCGCAAGCTGGGTAAGGGCTAGACCAATAGACGTTTTTGAAGTCGCCGCGTAAGCCTCAAGCCTCTTAGCTAGTCCAGAAAAATCTGTTTTAGAGAATATCCGCGCAGCACTACTACTTGGCCGCTTGTTTTCGCCCAACGTCAACTGCCCTTGGTAAGGAGCCAAAGACAAGAGCAAAAAACCATCTTCTACATCAGAGCGAGCGACATGCACCTCGAATGCACCCTTCGTTCCATTCACGTTTTTCATCCTCAGAGGCAAGGGGCCAACATGCTGTGACTTAATGAGCCGGTGTCGCACCAAACTCCAGATCGGAAGGTCCTTATCATGAATAAAGTGTCTAAAGTCCTGCCCTTCAAGAGCTAACTGGCCACCACCCAGCAACACCTGTGCCCGCCCAATGGTGCGGACAATTTTATTGGCGCTGTCAATTTCCAAAACTACAGGAGCAAGCGCTTTGTAAAGACCAGATAAACGTTGCTGATCCAAGGCAGGAGTTTCATCCATATGAAATGTAATCCAATCAGGTCCATCTGGGCAATAAGCCGTAATTTACACAACGCTACAGTATTCCTAATGTATGCAGGTGCAAGAAGTATTAACGCACAAAAAAACTAATAAAATACAACTTTTAGGCTTTGCTTTTAGAGGGGAATTTGCATAATAGAACAAAAGGAGAACAAAAATGAAGCCATCGTCCCCTGCTCGGACACAAGACCCATTACATCCGGCCACATTTCAACAACGCACCAATTCTATGCTCCATTCACCTGACAGACTTAGTGAAGTTAACCAACAAGCCAAACCCTCAGTATTTGGGTTCGTGAGAGACCTCCCTATACGGGGTAGAGCACAAGGCGGGGACGAAGGCAGTTTGGTCATAGAAGAACAGCCAATAGATTGGACTTATCGTCCTGCTGACCTTCAAGGTGTACACGGCGCTTTTGCCGTTTTTGTGACCGGTGATTCAATGGAGCCAAAATATAAAAACCAAGATATTGCTTATATCCACCCGACCCAGCCCATCAGGCGAGGCCGATATGTTCTGGTAGAAACCACCGAGCATAGCGGCTTCATTAAAAAGTTTGATCGCTGGGATGGTGACACGCTTGTGGTAAAACAATTTAACCCCACAAAAGACATTCGCATCGCGAGAAACAAGGTACGCAAGGTTATGATGGTAATCGGCAGCTTAGATGCCTAATCCCCACAACCAAAACTATAGGGAAAATATAATCAAAAAGCCTTAAATTTCGGCAGACGGTCAATTTTATGCGGTCATTGGTTTCTACGTTATAGCCATAGAAACTTTTGCAGGTTAATTTACACGCTTGCTTATTCAGGAACATTACCAGCTATGCGCAGCCCCATACCAGACCATTTGAACCCTTACGGGAAGAAATTTATTCTGTTCCAGCTTGTTTTCTGGTTTTTATATTTCTTCATTCATAGATCACTTTGGTTTTCCTATACACCGCCACCGGTATCATGGACTTTTTCTTATATGGCCACTGGTTGGTTTAGTACCACCATGCTCGCCATAACGATTTGGGCAACGCGCAAAGCCAGTTTTAAATACCAGATGTTAGTCGGAGCCGTGGGTTCGATTATTTTTGGTGTACTTTGGCGTGTCAATATCCATGCAATAGAATGGCATGTGATTGACATTTATCGCCCAGAAGTGATTACAGCCTTTTCTTACGTGCATAATGGTTTTTTTGCGACAATTCACTTATTGGCATGGACTGCTGGCTATTTCCTCATTGCGTATTATTCCAAATATTTACATCAACAAGAAAGGGCGGCGAAAGCTGAACTACTCGCCAAAGAGGCTCAGATCAAACTGCTTCATTTGCAAATCAGTCCTCATTTTCTATTTAATGTACTCAATAGCCTCGACACCCTTCTCATGAAGGAAAATATAGTAGAATCTCGGCAAATGCTTTCAAAGCTCAGCCTATTTTTACGACAAACTTTGAACGAAGAGCCAACACACAACATTCCATTGAAAGAAGAAATCGAGAGAACAAAGAGCTACTTGGATATTGAGCTCGTCAGGTTTGGGGACAAACTGACCGCCAAGTGGAATTGTGATCCGCGGCTTAATGAATTTATGGTGCCTAGCCTTATCTTACAGCCGCTTGTTGAAAATGCGATCAAACATTGTGTGGGCAAAAGTATGCACGGCGGCACCATCGAGATTGAAGCAGACTATAAGGGTAAAACTATCGAACTCGCAGTTATTAACAAATCAAATGGCGACGAGCAAATCGATGAACTAAATATTGATGGCCTAGGTATAGGTCTTGATAACATTAAATCCCGACTTGATTTACAGTTCGGTAAAAAAGCAATACTAAAACAAGGTCCTAACCGGAACGGCGGTTATGAAGTCCGAATTATCATAGACAGGGATAACCCGGAGTATACACGATGATTAAAGCGCTCATTGTAGACGACGAAGTTTTAGCCCGTGAAAACATTATACTACGCCTCCACAACGACAGCGACTTCGAGGTGTGCGGTCAAGCTGACAATGGTCATGACACATTATTGCTTGCTTCAAAGTTACAACCTGACGTCATCTTTCTGGATATCCAAATGCCCGGCATGGATGGCATGGCAGCCGCGGACGAATTGAAGGTAAGAAGCAACGCTGTAATCGTCTTTGTAACAGCTTATGACGAACATGCCCTCGATGCTTTCCGTGTTAATGCGCTCGACTATCTCGTGAAGCCCGTCAATGATACCCAATTTGAGGAAACGCTAAAACGTATCAAAAAGCGCGTCACACTGAAGCGCGCCATCGCCCATAGTCCAGTTACTGCTGATGCCGAGAATTGCTATCTTAAACGGCTTGGCATCAAAGACGGCAAGGTCATCTCAATGGTTGATGTAACAAGCATTGAGTATATCGAATCCGCGGGTGATTATTTATGTATTTACGCGAGCGGCGCAACACACATCCAACGACAAACACTAAAAGCGCAACTGGATTTACTTGATCCAACAAGCTTTCTCCGTATTCATAGATCCCATGTTATCAACATAAAATACTTACAATCGCTTGAGGAGGATGAAAATGGCCTGCAAGCGGTTTTAAAGTCAGGGAAAATACTCGGTGTAAGCCGACGTTTCCAAAAGCAAGTAAGGCAGAAAGTTGCTGGACTACAGCAATAAACTGCCTCACTCTTTTACTTATTATACCGGTAATTGATCCCCAATTGGCAGTTTTCTGATCCGCTTACCAGTCGCATCAAAAATGGCATTCATCAGGGCTGGAATAAAGGCCGGCAACGCCATTTCTCCGGTCCCCCAAGGCTCATCCTTGCTGTCAACAAAGTGCATCTCAAAAGCCTTTGGTGCCTCTGCAATACGAAGCAAAGGCATCGCATCAAAGTTCAAACTCGTTACAGTACCACCTTCAATTTGAACATCCTGATAGAGCACAGTAGATAAGCCATCAATAACACCGCTTTCCATCTGAGCCCGCGCACCGAGTGGATTGATAATCAAACCACATTCCGCTGCACCAACTACATTCTCCACAACTAGGCCTTTAGCGGCTGAATAGCTAACGTCCACAACAAATGCCGCATAACCGCCATGTGTCATATGCGCAGCAATTCCACGCCCCCAGCCTTTAGGCATTTTTTTGCCCCAGTCCGCTTTTTCCGCAGCAAGCTTAAGTACAGCTTTTGTCTTTGTTACTGATAGGCCTTGGCCGCGCGGGTCCGGCAACCATTCATCAAACGGCAGCTCCCGGTCTTCACCGAGCAACTCCAGCCAAAGCTCCAGCGGGTCACGCTCCATTTTATGAGCAACTTCATCCATAAAGCAGCTTATGTAAAATCCTGCCGTATTGTTGCCCGGACCTCGCCAAGGGCCTAAAGGCGTCCTACTTTTGCTAAATACATGTTCTGCGCGCATATTCGGAATTAAGTGTGCTGGAAACACACGCATTTTTGTACCCCAACCTCCTGCATAACAAGCATGCCATGCAACAAGCTGCCCTTTGTCATCAAACCCCGCCTGCATTTCAGCATAACCTGATGCATTGAAGAAGTCGTGCTGCACATCATCTTCTCGTGTCCAAAAAACCCTGACAGGCGTCTTAGATTCACGTGAGAGAAACAGTGCTTCGGCAACAAACTCATTGCTCCATTTCCGCCCAAAACCACAACCAATACGGCCCGCACGAACTTCGATTTGTTCAATCGGCAATTTTATAAACTCTTGTGCATACCTCGCTGCACCCGATGGGTTCTGGTGAGACGTAGCAATGATACAACGATCCAGCTCAACAGAGGCCGCACAGTTTATGGGCTCCATATTCATATGGGCGAAATGCGGGTTGGTATAAACAGATTCTATCGTTGTTGCAGCACCTGCTAGAGCGGTATCTACATCACCCTTTTCAAACAGCACCCTACGTTTTTCATTCTTCACCGCAGCTATAGAATCCTCAAGCTGCCAAGCGTTATTTTCTTGTGTATTGGGGCCCTTGTCCCACTCCACCTTTAACTTTTCCCGGCCTTTCATCGCTGCCCACAAACTTGTAGCGATAACAGCTACGCCCGGTGCGTTAAATTTAAACCGCGCCCCTTCTGCTGCTAGATTGGGAACCTTCACAACCTTTGTCACACCAGTTACTTTAAGAGCTTCGTCAGCACTATAGGACGCGACATCACCATCAAAATATGGACAGCGTTCAATCACAGCATATTGTTGGCCGTCGATATCAATATCGCTACCAAATTGCTCCGTACCAGTTACAACACGTTTAATATTTTCCTGTACAACAGGTGTTCCAACAATTGTGTAATCGCTGCGTTTTTTCCTGCGCGGTCCACCGTCTGCTTCACTAGGCGTTTTAACGAAAAAGAGTTTACCGTTTGACTCAACAAGCTCAAGTGAAACATCAGGCATATCCAGCTGCGTTGCTGCGGCCACAAAATCAGCATACGGCTTTTTGGCTCCACTGCGCTTGTTGGTAACAAAGCCGCCTTTTGTTGCCAAGGCTGCCTTTGACACCCCCCAATGCGCAGCGGCTGCCCGTACGATAAGGTCGCGCGCCAAAGCACCGCATTCACGCAGAGGAGGCCAAGCACATCGCACAGCATAGCTGCCGCCGGTACCTTGGCTAACATAAAGCTCCCTAAAAGTGCCCTCATCGTCTTTCTTTAACGCATAAGACATGCGCTCCACGCGGACTTGCGCCCAATCCACATCCAACTCTTCCGCAACAATCATCGGAAGAGCAGTTTCAACACCCGTCCCCATATCCCTCACTGGTGCACCAATGGTTACGCTATTATCCGGATTGATCTGCACAAACGGGCCAAGTTTACCCGCAAACAGGTTTTCCGCCGTTTCAGCGTGAGCTGTCCCACCTGAAAGCAAAGCTGGTGCCGTCACGACAAGCGCGCCACCTAATCCAAATATCTTTAGCGCATCGCGCCGAGTACTTGTCGACACCATTTTATGCTCCCTGCTCTGCAATCAGTTCAGCAGCACGGTGAATTGCCTTTCGGATGCGGAAATACGTACCGCACCGGCAAAGGTTGTCATGGTTATCATCAATCTCTTGATCTGTTGGCTTCGGGAACTTTTTCAACAAATCAACAGTCGCCATAATCTGGCCTGCTTGGCAGTATCCGCACTGTGGCACGTCTAGCTCGATCCACGCCTGCTGTACTGCATGCAAACGGTCACCGTCAGCAAGGCCCTCAATCGTAGTAACCTTCGCGCCGTCGTCAACGGCCCCCATTGGTAAACTGCATGAGCGAACCGCTTCACCGTCCACATGCACTGTGCATGCACCGCACTGGCCGATACCGCATCCGAACTTGGTGCCTTTAAGGTTTGCGTCTTCGCGCAAATACCAAAGAAGCGGCATTTCTGGGTCGCCGGAAAAACTCTGTTTTTTGCCATTCACTGAAATAGAAACCATCTTGTCTTCCTCGCTCAATTTATCGGTCACCAGCCCAATTGGGGCATTTAACTGAATGATAGAGATACTACCCACCTGTTCTCAAGACCACTCACCGCGATAAAAGAACCATTCGTAGCTGAAAGACCTGAGAAACACGCTTGCACCTAATATTTCAGATGAATTAGGGTGTGCCGGTCCAGCCTCACAGTGCGCAACAAGCACAAGCGGTTAAAAGTACGGAGCCTTCGGTGAAAAAGAAAAAGATAGACTTTATCGACTTAAAAATTCTCGGTGCCTTGCAAGTGGAAGGCCGTGTTAGCAAGACACTATTAAGTGAAGCGGTCGGCCTGTCATCAACCCCCTGCAATGAGCGCATGCGCAGACTGGAAGATACGGGCTTCATTAAAGGATACCATGCCGACATAAATTATGAATTACTTGAGGGCTACAGCCTTTATTGGGCTGCTATAAACCTCAAAGACTACAGTGCCCGCAGCGAAGCGTTCGAGCAACATTTGATGGATATACCTGAAGTTTTTGAAGTTTTTGCCGTACTCGGGCAAATAGATTACCAGCTGCAAATTGCCGCCCGCAACGTGCAAGAATACCAGCGTATCATTGATAAAATTATCAACTTTGACGGTGGGCTTGTGGACTATGTATCAAACCCAGTTACCCGCCACATCAAAAAACGGGCACATTCCACGCTGATTAAGGATATTGAAGAACGAGTACATGATGACATAACTTCATAGGCTGTGTTCTCAGCCCGGGATTATATCACCATCGCTGCATCAACATCCTCACGGCACCAATTTGGTCAGATGGCAATCTTCGCCATTGTTAGTAGTTTAGAAGCCACTTTACTGAACTTTTCAACTGCCTCCGCTTTCTTGTTATTGTCATCAGCAGCGGTTTTCATCGCACTAATGAATTTTTCCAAATCTTTCAGCTCGGCATCACTAAACACACTGTCAATTTCAACAGCGCTAAAAGGCAACCAAAGAGCAGCCTTTTTATAATCTTCCTTCACCTCGTTAACGAGGTCGTCATCTATATCGCTTCCAAATGGCATTTTAAATTCCCTCTATCAATTCAACGGCTTTACCAGAAATATCAGAAAAGTCGATACCGGTTATATCTTCAATTTTTGACCGAATTTTTCCTGTAGCGGCGTCAAGTTTTTCAAGTGACATTAGATAGTTGGTCACGACATCATTCACATCAATGACCGCCTGCGCATTCGCCTTGGTTTTTGCAACCAGCCCTGTTTCAATGGCAGAAATATCATCCCTAAGGTCATAATATGTTTTAGCTGCATTCGCGGCGATTGCGCGGCGCTGTGCCTGCGTAAGGTCAGCCTCTGCAACACCGTGCCGGGCAAGGTATTTCTCCTCAACCTTAGCGTAGATATCATCCCATTTTTCGTTCAAAATAGCGCGCTCTACATCCCCAAGCGCTTTGATTATTTTCTCAGTTTCCAGCTGATTTTTAGCGATACCCTCGCTAACCTTAGCATTCAGTAGCGCACCGTTTTCTGGAATTGAACTGCACCCAATGAGCGGTGCCGTCAGCAACAACAGGCTAACAACCAGTTTTTTCATGACCCTCTCCCTTTTCCCATCCTACGGCAGCTTGTGCCGAAGGTCCCTCAGCGCAGTACCCTAACATTTTCCGCCAACATTTCAGTGACCCATATCACAAGACAGAAATGTAGTGAGAAACAGCCCTAAAAACACGGATCTGCATAGGCATAGAGGTTTATAAAGCTTTGGAAGTTGGTACCCGCAACCGGACTCGAACCGGTACGACCATACAGTCTCAAGATTTTAAGTCTTGTGTGTCTACCAATTCCACCATGCGGGCACAGAAATGGCTGGCAAAAATGCCTACAGCAACTTGCTGCAAGGGCCTTATAAAACACTCTTTACCGCTAAAACAACGGGGAATTTCATCAAACGCACACAATTCCTGTTGCAATGCACCGGAAGCCCTGCTTTTGTGCGCCTTCCAGAGTTTTAAAAAATAAAAATAAGTGAGTAACCCCTGTGTCGACAAAATATGTATTAACGCTTTCATGCCCCGACCAACAAGGTTTAGTGGCTGAGGTTTCAGGCCTTATTGCCGAGCATGGCTGCAATATTACGTCCAGCGACCAGTTTGCTGATGTCGACAGTGGCTGCTTTTTTATGCGCGTTGCTTTTACGTCCTGTGACGCAGAACAAACCTGTGAGAGCCTGCGGGATGTTATTCGTCCCACGGCAAACAAGTTCCAGATGCAATGGACCCTGCATAATGCCAGCAAACCGCAGCGCGTGCTGATTTTGGTTTCCAAATTTGACCACTGCCTGATGGACCTGCTTTACAGGCGCGAGCGTGGTGCCCTTAATATGGATGTGCCAGCAGTTATATCTAACCACAAAGACGCCTACCGCCTAACGGCCTCCTACGACATTGCCTACCACCAATGGCCTGTTACCAAAGACAATAAAATGGAGCAGGAAGAAAAACTTTTAAACCTGATTGATGAAGAGCAAATCGACCTGATTGTGCTCGCACGTTACATGCAGGTACTAACCGACAAGGTCTGCCGTAGGTTAGAAGGCCGCGTGATAAACATTCACCATAGTTTTCTACCAAGTTTTAAGGGCGCTGTGCCATACCAGCAGGCCTATCATAAGGGCGTGAAGCTTATCGGCGCAACGGCGCACTATGTAACGCCGGACCTTGATGAAGGCCCCATCATTGAGCAAAATGTAGCACGCGTAAACCACGCTATGTCTGTTGAGGACCTTGTCGCCCAAGGCCGCGATGTAGAGCGAGTGACCCTCGCAGAAGCTGTGAAGCTGCATCTTGAGCACCGGGTACTGTTGAACGGCAGCAAAACCGTGGTGTTTAAGCGCTAGTTAATTTCGCTTGGCTCTTCGGTTTCAAAACGCTTTGCAAAACACAGCACTTGAACTTCGTCCATCGCTTTGGTGATGGCAGTTTTGTCGGCACTGCGGATCACAATCTGCGCACCAACCTTGCCTGTATGGTAAAAAGGATAGCTGCCGATGCTGGTGTCAGCGTTCGCTGTTTGAATATCGCCTAGTTCTTCCGCGATTTTGCTTTCGGGAGCATGAACTGTCATGGCTTGTGTCCAGACCTTCCGGCCTGTTTTCAAGTGCGGCCTTATACCTTCCAGCATTGACTGCATAATTTTTGGCACACCCGCCATGATAAACACATTTTCCATGCGGATACCGGGCGCGATCGAAACAGGGTTATCAATAAGCTCTGCGCCCTCGGGCACGCGGGTCATACGCTGACGGGCTTCCGTGAATTTATCTTCACCGTAATACTCCAGCATACGTTTGTATGCCTCTGGATGCTTAATAACCGGCACGCCAAACGCAGCTGCCATGCTTTCGGCTGTAATATCATCATGTGTGGGGCCAATACCACCTGTCGTGAACAGATAATCAAACTTGGCGCGAAGCGCGTTAACCGCCTCAACGATTTCAGCTTCAACATCTGGTACAACACGTACTTCAGCGAGCTGAATACCCACCTCGTTAAGCCAATTAGCCAAATATGAAAGGTTAGCATCCTGCGTGCGGCCCGAAAGTATCTCATCACCAATGATTAGAAGGCTCGCCCTGACACTGTCTGACATTCTATTCTCTCCACCGCAGTACACACATAATTCGAAATTGCACCCTAGTCATATGGTGCTATTTAGTACATAGAGAAGAAAATAATTTCAGACCATAGGGGTGTATCACAATGAAAACACGTGCAGCTGTTGCTTGGAAATCAGGCGAACCTTTAACAATCGAAACAGTTGACCTTGAGGGCCCCAAGGCTGGTGAAGTATTAGTAGAAATTAAAGCGACGGGTGTTTGCCACACAGACGCATTCACGCTTTCTGGTGATGACCCTGAGGGCGCATTCCCCGCTATACTCGGCCATGAAGGTGCTGGTGTCGTGATGGAAGTTGGCGCTGGTGTCACAAGCCTCAAGCCGGGCGACCATGTTATTCCGCTTTATACACCTGAGTGCCGGGAATGTGATTATTGCCTGCACCCCAAAACTAACCTCTGCCAAAGCATTCGCTCTACGCAAGGGCAAGGCGTCATGCCTGATGGCACAAGCCGTTTCAGCATCGATGGAACGCCAATCTTACATTATATGGGTTGCTCTACCTTCTCAAACCACACTGTATTACCTGAAATCGCGCTCGCGAAAGTACGCAAGGACGCACCATTTGATAAAATTTGCTACATCGGTTGCGGCGTAACCACGGGCGTCGGCGCGGTGGCGTTTGACGCGAAAGTTGAGCCCGGCTCCAACGTTGTTGTGTTTGGCCTTGGCGGTATTGGCCTTAACGTTATCCAAGGCGCTCGTATGGTTGGTGCCAACAAAATCGTTGGTGTGGACATCAACAACAGCCGCGAAGCTATGGGCCGACAGTTTGGCATGACTGATTTCATCAACCCACAAGAATGCGATGTGATGGAAGCCATCATGGACCTGACAAACGGCGGTGCTGACTATAGCTTTGAATGCATTGGCAATGTAAACACCATGCGCCAAGCGCTTGAGTGCTGCCACAAAGGTTGGGGTGAGAGCATCATCATCGGTGTTGCAGGCGCTGGCCAAGAGATTTCAACACGCCCATTCCAGTTGGTTACAGGCCGTGTATGGCGCGGCAGTGCCTTTGGCGGCGCACGCGGCCGTACAGACGTGCCAAAAATCGTCGATTGGTACATGGACGGCAAAATCAATATTGATGACCTTATCACCCACAAAATGCCGCTTGATGACATCAACAAGGCGTTCGACCTGATGCATTCTGGTGAAAGCATCCGCAGCGTGGTGGAATTCTAATGGGTTTCAAGCAAGTTAGCGAAACAGCCTGCTACGGCGGTCAGCAAGGCACCTATGAGCACCGTAGTCGCACCCTAGATTGTATGATGCGGTTCAGCATGTTCGTGCCACCTCAAGCCAGTGAAGGCCCTGTGCCAGTGCTTTGGTACCTCTCTGGTCTTACATGCACGGAAGAGAATGCAACTGTTAAAGCAGGCTTTCAGCGCGTTGCGGCAGAGCTTGGCCTGATGATCATCTGCCCAGACACAAGCCCGCGCGGCGACCATGTGCCTGACGTAGACGAATGGGACTTTGGCAAGGGTGCAGGCTTTTATTTGGACGCGACTGAGAAGCCTTGGAGCGATAACTACCGCATGTATGATTATGTGGTGAATGAACTCCCTGCCCTAGTGAAAGAGCGCTTTCCCGCTGACATAAGTAAACAAGGGATCTTTGGTCACTCAATGGGCGGTCACGGGGCCCTGACCATTTGGGCGAAAAACCGCGATACTTACAAAAGCGTATCGGCCTTAGCGCCCATTGTCTCCCCGATGAATTGCGCATGGGGTGAAAAAGCACTAACCGGCTATTTGGGGGAAGACCGGACCAACTGGTCAGATCATGATGCCTGTGCACTGATTGAAAAGCACGGCGCTGGTTCAGTAGACATTCTTGTCGATCAAGGGTTGTCCGACCCGTTTCTTGAGCAATTGCAACCAAATCTATTTGCAGCGGCGTGCGACAAAGCAAGCCAATCACTGACACTTAGACAGCATGCGGGCTATGACCACGGGTATTTCTTCATCAGCACCTTTATGGAAGACCACCTACGGCACCATGCCGCAGTACTTTGTGCATAAATAGAGGCAAAGCCCCATCACAAACATTCCAACCCAATAAAAAAGGCGCACCCATTACTGGATGCGCCTTTTAAGAAATCAGTATAAATCTACTGGCCAAATACACGCTTGAAGATCGTGTCTACATGCTTGGTATGGTAGTCCATGTTAAACAGCTCATCAAGCTCGGCTTCAGAAACTTTTGCCGTCACAGTCTCGTCTGCTTTCAAAAGATCAAGAAGCTGCAATTCACCGCGGCTATCCCAAACCTTCATCGCATTTTCCTGTACGAGACGATAAGCATCCTCACGGCTTACACCAGCCTGCGTAAGCTCCAACAGCACGCGCTGACTGTTTGGCAAACCGCCCATCTTGTTCATGTTATCCAGCATATTGTCTGGGTACACGAGCAGTTGGTCCATCACGTTTGTTAAACGTGCAAGGCTGAAATCAAGAGCAACAGTCGCATCTGGGCCAATGTAACGTTCAACTGAGCTGTGAGAGATATCCCGCTCATGCCAAAGGGCAACATTCTCCATCGCCGGGATAGCCATCGCACGGATGTACCGCGCTTGCCCTGTTAGGTTTTCGGTTAGAATTGGGTTCTTCTTGTGCGGCATTGCGCTTGAACCCTTCTGACCTTTAGAGAAATATTCCTGTGCTTCTAGTACTTCCGTACGCTGCAAATGGCGCACTTCAACAGAAAGCCGTTCAATACAGCTGGCAATCACACCAAGCACTGCAAAATACATTGCGTGGCGGTCCCTTGGGATAACCTGTGTTGAAACAGGTTCTACCGTCAGGCCCATTTGCTCAGCAACATATTCTTCCACAAATGGATCGATATTCGCGAACGTACCAACCGCACCCGAAATGGCACAAGTTGCTATTTCTGCTCGCGCATCTTTCATGCGCGCAAGGCAGCGATCAAACTCTGCATAGGCTTGCGCCATTTTAAGACCAAATGTAATTGGTTCAGCGTGAATACCGTGGCTACGGCCAATACAAACCGTGTATTTATGCTCTTCCGCGCGTCGCTTCAACACAACCAGCAATTTCTCAAGATCATCAATGATGATATCAGCAGCTTGCATAAGTTGGACAGATAGACATGTATCAAGCACATCAGAGGATGTCATACCTTGGTGTACGAAACGCGCTTCGTCGCCGACATGCTCAGCAAGATTTGTCAGGAACGCTATTACGTCATGCTTTACTTCACGCTCAATCTCATCGATACGGTCAATTTCCCACTTTCCGCGCTCCCAAACAGCTTTCGCTGCAGCTTCAGGGATACGGCCAAGTTTAGCGTTGGCGTCACACGCGTGTGCTTCAATTTCAAACCAGATACGGAAACGGTTTTCAGCCTCCCAAATATCGGTCATTTGTTTACGGGAATAACGAGGGATCATATGAGCGGCTCCTTGAAGCGTCTGTGGGCTTAAAGTTACGCCGCTCTGCTAACAGATAGTAACACCGTTCGCAAGCCAAACAGCACGTTTCACCGCACATTTATTGACTATCTACTCTCACGCGCCGTAGCGTGGCCTCAAATTATGGATACGACCATCATAAGGGATCACCATGCGCAACCTGATCGGGGCACTTACATCATTAGCTATTAGCGTCTCGGCACTTGCGGACACTGCTATTAAAAATGTAACTGCCATTACGATGGATAACGGGCAAACCATCGAAAATGCGGTAGTGGTGGTACAGAATGACCGCATCGTTCATGTTGGCACCACTTTACCTACAGGGTACGACATAACCTTAGAAATTGATGGCACAGGCAAATACCTAATCCCCGGCCTTGCAGAAATGCACGGCCACTTACCTTATGCATCCGCTAACCCCGTCGAAAAAGAAGAGATTCTCTTTCTTTATCTGGCTGGCGGCATAACCACGGTACGTGGCATGCTGGGCGACCCGACACAATTCGATATGCGTAATGCTATCAAAAGCGGTGCTATTGACGGACCAACACTTTATCTTGCAGCACCAAGTCTAAATGGCAATTCAGTTAGGTCAGTCGAAGATGCTATAGCTAAAGTAAGACAGTATCAGGAAGACGGCTGGGACCTTCTCAAAATTCATCCTGGCCTTTCAAACGATGAATATCACGCCATTGCGGACACTGCTCGCAGCCTAGGCCTACCTTTTGGGGGGCATGTACCCGCAGAAGTCGGTATTGCAGAAGCACTGGCAGCCGGGCAAACATCAATCGATCATCTTGACGGATTCCTAGAGTTAGTGAATGGGTACGATCATGAGATAACACCGCTAGAGCTCAAACAGATTATCGATATCTACAGAATATATGAACCAAGTTGGTTGGTGCCAACACAGGCGTTATTCGGCATTCTCATAGGCGGCGGCGATGCAAAATCACTCGCGGCTCGGTTCGAGAACCAATATATGCCCACCAGTACACGAGAAAACTGGAAGAGACGTATTGCTGCAGCCAACAGAGAAGCAACACCCTATGCGCAGCGTAATCGACAAAAAGCCCTAAGGGCACTATCCATGGCAGGAGCCAAAATTGTTATGGGAAGTGACGCCCCTCAGCTTTATAGCGTACCGGGTTTTTCCATATGGCGCGAAATTGAGACAATGACTGACGCTGGCCTAAGCGCTAATGAAATTCTGGAAATTGGCACCGTAAACGCCGGCGCATATTTCGCCGATAAGGATATATTTGGCCAGATTAAAGAAGGTATGCGTGCTGATTTAGTGATTTTGGACGCAGATCCAAGACTCAAAGCAGATAATCTTTTCAAACAAGCCGGTGTAATGGCCGCAGGACGTTGGTATAGCAAGACAATGATTGATACGCGCCTTAAAGAAATAGCTAACCGAAACAAATAGAAGTTTATTGCTATGATTATACTTTGGCGTAGCGACTGAAGCAGATTTGTAAGGAATTTGTATAGCCCGGGACCATGTCTGCGAGCTCTTCAGCTTCATCTTCTACCATGAACTTACCCCAGACATGCTCTTCTGAAAGCGTAAGATCAATATCTTTAGCATGCTTCTTCAATTGGGTTTCAAAGATTAAAACCAAACGATCCCCCATAACAGGGTGGTGCTTGACCCAAGAAGAAACAAACTCAAATTTTTTGACCTTCAGGCCGGTTTCTTCCTCGACTTCCCGGATAAGGGCTTCGAAAATATCCTCGCCTTTCTCCACCTTACCCCCGGGCAAGTCCACTGCGCCATTGTCTTTCCGCATAATTAAGGCTTTACCGTCTTTTGACACGATAACAACCTTTGCGGACACGGGAAGATTTTCTAGGGCTTTTTTAGTAGATTTTACTTGGCGCCAAAGCACATACTTTTCCTTATATCGACCTAATTTCTATAACAGTCCTTGTTGTTTGAAACTAGTCTGGCCAAACTTGCCTATGATAATATGGTCATGAACCTGTACTCCAACCTTAGTACAAATTTCAACAATTTCCGTAGTCATTGTTACATCAGCCTGACTAGGGGATGGGTCACCTGAAGGGTGATTATGTACTAAAATTAAAGCACTAGCATCACACTCTAAGGCATGTCGGAGAATTTCTCGTGGATAAACAGCCGTTTGATCCACTGTCCCCTCACTCAGTGTCTTATCCGTAATTAGGGCGTTTTTCTTATCCAGTAGCAATAAACGAAATTGCTCACGCGGTAGATGTGCCATAGCCCCGCGCAAATATCCCTCCACTGCTTGCCAGTTGGAGAGAACTGGTTTTTGCAATGTTTGCGTACGTGCAAGATACAGCGCCGATGCCTGTACAGTTTTTATCGCCGCAATAGCTGTTTCCCCGAGCCCCGAAATTGCACGGAGCGTTTCCACATCAGCGGAAAGAACCGCAGCATAGCTACCAAACCGCTCAATAAGCTGCTTGGCCAACGGCTTCACATCTCGCCGTGGAATACCAAGAAACAATAACAGCTCAAGCAGCTCATAGTCTGCCATGCCGTCAGGGCCGCCTTTCAGGAAACGTTCCCGCAAGCGCGCACGGTGGCCGTGCCTGTGATCTTTCACTTTGGCTGGTTCTGATTCTGCAGGTTCAATAAAACCTAGTTGCGTTTCACGCACATCCATAAACGCCCCCAACGTCTATATGGTTACGCCAGCATTTTAGGCTGACGTATCATAAGGCGGACATTCCCACCCTTTTGGTGATTTCGTAAATACTTCATAGCCGTCTTCTGTAACCGCCAGCGTATGCTCAAATTGCATAGAAAGTGATTTATCACGCGTCACAGCCGTCCAGCCGTCCGCAAGAACCTTACACGTATGCTTGCCGGCATTTACCATCGGTTCAATGGTAAAAAACATACCGGGTCTCAGTTCAGGCCCGGTACCCGGTGTGCCATAATGCACGACACTTGGTTCATCATGGAACACGCGCCCAATGCCGTGCCCACAAAAATCACGCACTACAGAATAACGGTGTGCTTCCACGTGTGTCTGGATTGCATGCCCAATATCACCGAGACGAGCTCCCGGCTTAACAACCTCAATACCCTTCCACATGGCATCGAATGTTACTTGACACAGACGCTTGGGAAGCAACTTGGGCTCATCAACAAAAAACATCCGGCTTGTATCACCAAACCAACCGTCAAGAATAACGGTGACATCAATATTAAGGCTGTCACCTTTCTTCAGCTTCTTGGGGCCAGGAATACCGTGACAAATCACATGATTAATTGAAGTACAGATCGACTTCGGAAAACCTCGGTAATTTAGCGGTGCTGGTGTAGCACCATTCTTAAGAATAAAATCATGACAAATGGTGTTGAGTTCATCTGTCGTAATACCTGCTTCTACAAAAGGCGTAACATGATCCAAAACCTCAGCAGCCAAACGACCAGCTGCACGCATCCCATCAAACGCCTCTGGGCCATATAGCTTAATCGCCCCAGTCCGGTTCTCTGGCGCACTATTCGCCTCTACGTAATTCATGCTTGCGTTCCTATAAACAAATTAGTCGTTCGACAATTCAATTGGCAGGCGACCTATCACTTTAATTTCTTCCGGTGTCAGATGACACTGATAGCATAAAAGTTCCACACCTGCAGCTTGCGCCTCTCTTAACGCACTTGTGTAGGCCGGGTCAATTTCTGCGGCTGTGTTAAAGCTCGTGCAATCTGAACGTTGAACAAGATATACCATCACGGCCCGATGGCCTTCTTTGACCATATCCATCAGCTCACGTAGATGTTTTGTCCCCCGCGCCGTCACTGCATCAGGAAACAAGGCTTGCTTGCCCGATTTGAGTGTTACACTCTTCACCTCAACATAGCAGTTATCTGTTGCTTCCCCATTTGAGGGCGATGAAAGAAGAATATCAATCCGACTGTTTCCCCCGTATTTCACTTCACGGCGTAGCACTTCATAGCCTGTAAGTTCGGTAATTGTACCGTCTAAAATCGCCGCCTCCACGATAGAGTTTGGGCGCGACGTATTGATGCCGACAAGGGTGCCATCTACCTCAATCATTTCCCAACGCCAATCAAGTTTGGCCTTTGGATTGGTATTTGGGGAAAGATAAACGGTGCTGCCTTCATTCTTCAGCCCTAACATAGAGCCAGAGTTAGCGCAGTGAGCCACCACTTCTTCGCCGTTTTCCAACAAAATATCAGCCAAAAAACGTTTATACCGTTTTAGTAACGTACCTTGGATTAAAGTGTGCTCGAAGTGCATCATGCCGCCTTCTTAATAAAGTCTTCCCACTAATCTGTAATGGTTTGTATTATTTGTATTGTTGACTCTATGGTCAACATTTCTATTATCACTAACGTCGTAATGTATCGCGACCGATTTTGGTGCCTGGCTAGCTGTGCGAAGTAACGTTTTGAGTTCCAGTTTAGTCCTTAAAGAGTGCCAATAGTAAAGATTAGAAGTCTTAGGCTCAGTAAGGAAAAAAACCATGAAAGCTATTCGTCGCTTAGCTTTGCTCGCTACAGTCGCCTCGACTGCTCTCGCCATTAGCACAGCAGCTAACGCACAATCAACGTCATCCGCGCTTCGTGTTCGCGTTCTTGACTCTACCGGCACCGATTTATCCGGGGTCGCGGTAACAATTTTACATGTGCCCACCGGGCGCACGTTCGAACGATCTACAAACAGTGCAGGTGTATTAACTGCCAAGGGCTTGCCTGTTGGTGGCCCTTATATAGTACGCCTCAGCAATGATGGACGTGCAATTCCAAATACACCAAACATCGTGAATGACATTCAGCTCGGTCTCGGCGAAACAGAATCAGTCGTTCTGTATGCTGCCCGCGAAGGCGCCGATGTTACAACTTTTGAAGAAATTGTCGTCACAAGTGAGCGTGTCCTAACGGCCCTCCGCACAGGTGCTGGTCGTGACTTTGGGCAAGCGACAATTGAAGGTATTCCTTCAGTATCGCGTGACTTTGTCAGCACACTGGCAACTGATTCAAAAATTCTCGTGGATAACAGTGTGCCACGCGGTCCCGCAGTTTCCATCGCCGGGCAGAACTTTCGTTTCAACAGCGTAACAATTGACGGTGTTGCGCAAAACGATAACTTCGGCCTTTCACTAAATGCTTCAGCTACTCAGCGCGCACCAATCTCAATTGACGCCATTGCCGCGATTAACGTGAATGTTGCTCCGTTTGATGTAACTTACGGTAACTTCCTTGGTGGTAACATCAACATCGTTACCAAATCAGGTACGAATGAGTTCCACGGCAGTGTGTATGGCTTCTATACAAATGATGGCCTAACGGGGAATACCAGCCAAGGCGAAGATCTTGCTATTGGCGACTTTAACGAGAAAACTTTTGGTGCAACCTTTGGCGGTCCAATCATTGAAGACAAACTATTTTTCTTCGCTAACTATGAAAACTTCAAAACCCGGTTGCCATCGAACACCAATTCGAT
>CAXBKT010000053.1:0-19589 GCA_963976155.1 uncultured Kordiimonadaceae bacterium
CGCCCCAAAATAGGAATATCACCGAGGAATGGGACTTTCTCAACAGAAGTGGATTCGTCCTGCTGGATCAGACCACCAAGCGCAATCATCTCACCATTCTTAACCCGAACAGTGGTTTCAATCTCCCGTTTATTGGTAACCAACTCACTAAAACTGGCGCTCACAGGGCCTGCTATCGATGAGATTTCTTGCCGTATATGCAAGCGAATTTCTTCACCTTCATTCACCTGCGGTGTCACCTCAAGTGTGATTCCCACATCTTTTCGTTCAATAGTACGAAACGGGTTGCTATTTGATGTCCCAAGCGCCTCACCTGTCGAGATAGGTATCTCTTGCCCGGACAAGAAGCGAGCAGGCTCATTATCCATAGTTAAAATGGACGGCGTAGAAAGTATGTTACTGCCGCTATCTTGTTTCACTGCATTCAACACCGCGCCAAAAATGGTCCCGTTCGCTGTTTCACCCGCAATACCAAGAGCAAAACCATTCATACCAATCAAGCTATCGACAGCCGCGGTTTGGATGGCTGTATTCGCCGTTGAGGCTGTTGTTGAATCACTGTTATTCAATGTATCATTCAGTTTCAAAGCACCCGTCACAGCGAGTAGATTAGGCGCCGTATTCGAATAATTGGTCATGGTAAAAGGCACGCCGCTCGTTTTACTGCCTGAAAGTAAATATTGAACGCCCAGTTCTTTCGCTGCCCCTTCAGAAACCTCCACAACAATGGCTTCCACCAACACTTGATCACGTTGTACATCAAGCATATGAATAACATTGGCAATACGTTGCTGCATGTTACTTGAAGCATTCACCACAATCGCGTTAGCACCCGCATACGCTGAAACCGTTACATCACCATCAGTCGCAAGCGGTTTGCCTGAAGCATCTTTCCTTGAAAGTGATTTGGTGACGGTCTCCAACATTGGGAGCAGCTTTTCTGCATTTGCATGTTTGAGATAGACAACCCTTAAGTCGCCCCGAGACGCATTGTTCTCGTCCAGCTCCCTAAGCACAGGCAAAACCATTTCAACACTATCTTTTGGCCCTTTTAAAATAAGAGTGTTGCTACTATCCAAAGGTAATGCATTGAGCGACTGACGGGTATTTTCGTCAAAACCCGGCTGTGTAGAAAGTTGCATAGCAACAACAGCCATTTCAGTCGCCGAAGTATTTTTGAGTGCAAGTGTACGAATAACCGAATGGTCTACATCCATACTCTCCACTAGTTTCGCTATCCGATTAAGGTTATCTGCGTAGTCGGTAATTATCACCAGCTGCATGCCTTTACGGGCGAATACGCGACCATTTTTGTGAACAAATGGTTTCGCAGCTGCCTGAACCGAAAGGCCATCCGCAAATTTCAGGGGAAACACACGTGTTACTAAAACGTCGCCAACCCGGTCTTCATCTACAGGGCCTGCATCCTGTGCAGCCACTTCATCAGGCACCACTTTATATGCGCCGCTAGATGTCGGTACAATTGTAAAACCATTGACCTTCAAGGCAGACAAAAAGGTCTGAAATACCCCTTCAGTTGTGACACCATTAGAAGAAACCACATTGATTTTACCCCGTACACGAGGATCGATTATGAATGTCTTGCCTGTAATTGACGCAATGTCATCAATGAAGGCGCGCACCTCCGCATCACGGTAGTTTAATACATGGTCCTGAGCATCTGTCTTTGGGGTAATTGCCGCCAGGCTCAGCAGGCAGCAGGCGAGTGCCCAACTATTGAGTGAATGTCTAAACATATCTAGCTTATTTCCTTAAGTCTCAAGACCGTTTGGCGCTTTTCGCCCCTGCGTTCAATTTCTAGATTGAGGTGCTCCGCATCAGCGATTTCCTCTGCAAGCTCATTAAGGCGCTCATGCGAGGTGAGTGGTGATCTATTAACCGCAAGAATTATGTCTTCCGCCTCCAAGCCAGCAAACTGAAACACAGGAGGAAGTTCAGACGGCAGGCGAAAACCCACAATGCGGCGGTTTCTTCTTACCGGTGTTAGCTGAAGGCCTGTAAACATCGCGACAATTTCGGGCGGCTTGTTACCAGAAGATGCCGCTTTGGGCTGTGGTGTGATTGCCTTCTGGCTTACCGCTCGATTTGCTCGAGGCCGAAGAAAAACAGCCTCCCTCACACCTGAACGAGTAATCTCAAGCCGGTCGACAAACACGCCTACGAGGCTAACACCATTTGCGATAGTGTCGCCTACATGAACCAACTTTTGGTTACCGTCTTGCATTTGGACAATGGCGGTTCCCTGCCCGTCTCCCGTAGCCCTTAAGCCAAACACATCTACTCGGAGTGTGCTCTCTGGTACATTACTACCAACCTGTATGGCTGATGGCGTAGACAACTGACGGTAAAACGGATCGAAGACCTTCAGAATTTCCAGGTCAGGCGCAATTGACTTCTCAATTGATGGGTTCCCAATAATTTGCAACTGGGGCTGCGGCTTATCTAAAACCTCATACGCCAAGAGAGCGAGTTGATACGCAAGCAAGACAACCAAGCCAAGCTCAAGCAGCAGCACAATCCGCCGCACCATATGCGGCATTGCACCTTTCAGCGACCTAAGTGCTGGTCCATATATGTCGTTGCCCATGAAACTGGTACGCCCTAATAAACATCATCATTCGTTTTTCCCGATTTTTATCGGTTTTTTTGGAATTTATAGTTTTGGTGAACCCACCGCCGCGGCAGTAGGTTCGTAATTTGGTAAGAAATTTAGAATTTGTATGTCAGACCGACCGAGAGAGTGCGGCCAATGTCATATGACTCAATGATCTGGCCTTCCTGAACCCACTCAGCACTATCATTCAGTAAGTTCTCGGCTTCTAAACTTAGCTCTAGTAGGTTGCTGCCAACTTCGAATTCACGCTTGTAGACAACATTCATCATAAGGGGCGGGCGCTCAAACTCATCCTGAACTTCGTTGATACCCACACCTGACAAACGCTCGCCGGTGTAATTGAGTACGAGTGCAAAGTTTTCACCACGATCATAATCATCCCAACCAAACTGAAGATTGCCTAGCCAATCAGATTGGCCCTGCATTTGCCGCACAAGGTTGGTTGCCGTTGTCGCAAAGCTATTGTCGGAACTAATCGTTGTTTCAGAGTCGATATAGGAGCCATTCACACGCACGTAAAACTCACGGTCACCAAGGTCCCAGTTCAACCAATCAGCAACTGGCAAAATCTTTTCAACTTCTAACTCAATACCTTTGAGCTTTGCTTTATCCCCGTTAATGTATCCTTCGATCGGGCCTTCCCCAAGGATCGAAAATGTAGATTCGATAGGGTCAGTAAACTCTTTATAGAAGACACCAAACGTCAAGCTTTCGCCTGGCGCAAAGTACCACTCGAAACGCGCGTCATAGTTGGTCACTTCTGTGATCCGAAGATTAAGATTACCGCGCACTGTCCGATTGCGTTCATCATTCACAAACGGCGCCGAAGACAGCTCCCGCATATCAGGGCGCGAAATAGTCTGACTGTATGCAAGACGCACCTGCATGTTATCAACAATCTCATAGGTAAGCGTCGCAGCCGGCAACCAGTATTCGCCTTTTTGAGTAACAAGGATTGGCTGATCTGTTGTCCGGTCTACTGTAGAAACAATTTGTGTTGAATCTTCATAACGCACGCCAAATGCTGTCCGAACTCGGTCAGACACTTGGACATCGGCGCTAAAGTACCCCTGAATATTCTCAAAATCCGCAGTGAAATAGTCAGAAGCGTCAAATTTTTCCTTCAACTCGATACCACCAGGGGCAACGTTATGAGAACCAAAGATAATTTCAGGAACACGCGTACGAAGATCAAAATGTGAACCTGCTGGGAAATCATAAAAATAGCGAACAACACCGTACCCACGATTTTTATCCACATAGGTAAAGCCTGTTTTAATATCGACACCATAGTCGCCAATATTCATAGGCTGCAGAATATCAAACCCCAGTTCATAGCCTTTATCATCCAAGGCACTGAAAGATGTTGTATTACCGTCTTGACGCGCGAGTGTGCGGAAAACACCCTCGTTGTCATCAAGCGCATAAACTGTATTACGGAGAAGCGGAGCATCCCGGTCTGCGCGCGAGTAGTTGGCACGCCATTCGATTTCAGTCTCCATAAAAGTGTCGCTATCACCAAACGGTGTCACAACATGGCTACCAGACAATTGATTGGTCCAAACTTGACTTTCCGTCCAATCAATTGTCGACGATGTGCGCAATTCATCCTTCTCGGAAGCGAAAAAGCCTTTTTCAATCAAAGCCCGCTTACGAGACTGTCGTAGTACCGTCGACGTGAAATTCAAAGAGTGATTAGCGTTAATTTCAGCACCAAGTGACAGGATACCATTAAGGTTCACATCCATTGTCGTTTCGCGGAACCCACAGTCATCACCGCCGTTATCATAGTTATCGCAAACATCTGGAGCAAAACTGAAACGCTCAACTAGCCCGGCATTTGATGTATTGAAGCCTCGGCGAATACCTTTTTTGTTTTTCTGCTCAACGTCATAGGTAACGGCAGCAAAGAAACCTAAAGCACTTTCCGAACCAACGTCATAACGGTCTCCAATTAATAAATCAAAGCCCCCCGCAGGCAAATTCTCTTCGTTATCAACAGACCAAATATTTGGAAGTGCTTCAGCTGCTGCTTCACGCTGTTCTGCTGTTAAGCTCTCAAGTGTGACATCAGCAAGAAGCTGGCTTGGTATGTCACGCTTCGAACCTCCATAACCAAAGATTTCACTACCTGTTCCGTCATAGCTCAATCCATTTTTGAAAGTAGATTCACTATTGTATTTGCCGCTAATACCAATCTCGAGCACAAACTCATCAGGTACAGCCTTAGTGCGCATATCAACAACACCACCACCGAATGAACCTGGATATTCTGGCGAGAAAGTCTTCTGTACAAGAACAGATTCAATCATCGCGGTTGGAAAGATATCAAGCGGTACAACACGGCGAAGCGGTTCAGGGCTCGGGATATTGGAACCGTTCAAAAGTGTTGATGAATATCGGTCACCTAGACCACGTACAAATACATATTTACCACCGACAAGGGAGATGCCCGGCACACGCTGCAGGGCTACAGCTACATCGCTGTCACCTGCACGAGAGAAAGCTTCGCTATCAAGTACATTGGCGATTTCAGAGGTTGCGCGTTTTTCATCTGGAATATAGCGGCCCTGAACAGTGATTTCCTCTACGTTGTCTTGGGGCTGCTCATCTTGTGCAAATGCTTCTGCTGGTACCATCAGGACCGTTGAAGCAAGTAGAGCTTTTTTTAGGTTAGTGTGGATCAAATTCATTTTGGCCACCATCAGCTTTCAAAAAATTAAACGAGTGCCGCAGCAGGCTTGTTCCCTGCTGCGGCACCATGTTGTTTTGCTTATTGGTTCAACCAGACAGTCCAACCCGCTACCCAGTCATTCGCGGCATTACGCACCGCACCAATGTGAGTAGTTGCGTCAAAGAAGCTGTCAATTTTGCTTACATCTGTTGCAGTTACACCATTTTCGGATGAACCATTGATGTAAGTTTTGAAACTTGCTGCCCCGGACTGTGAGAAAAGAGTATCGTCCCCAACAGTGTTATTAGCTTGGCCATTAAACCATGCTGCCAGATCGAAGTTGTTGCCATCATCTTTGAAAATAGACTTACAGCTGTTCGTCAGAAGCGTTGACTGCATTGTCAGATCACCAGTGAGCGTAGTTGCGTCAGCACCAGACACTGCGAAAGTAGCGTCTTGGTCAATGTCGAGACATGCATCACCGAAGTCTGCAACAACAACGTTCCAGAGGTTAGCAGCTGTACCTTCTCGGAGAAGGATACCGATATCACTTTCGCCGCCTGCAGTACCGCCGCCGATGATAGTCGCGTTAGCGATCATTGGATGCGCACGCGGAAGGAAGTCGTTGCCGTCACCGAAGTTATCAGCTTCAATACCTTGGTCAGAAGCAGGTTGGTTCGGGTTTTGCACGATCAGCAAGTGCTGAACTTTACCGCGCCATCCTTGTGTCCAGTCAAGGCTGTCATCATCTGCGCCCGTGATCACTAGGTGCTTCGCTGTTGCTGTACCACCAAAAAACTCAACACCGTCATCCGCGCCGTTATGAACTTGCAGATAATCGATCTCTGTACCAGAACCGACACCCTGAAATGCGATACCGTTAAGTTCGTCATCAGCCGTAATTGGGTTACCCGCGTAAACAACGCGTGTGTAGAATATCTGACCACTATCGTCAGTATCATCATTACCACCGTATTTACCGCTATCACCTTCGCCGTCTGCTTCGCAAACACCAGAACCGTTACAGGTGTTTATTGTAGCGCGACCATTGATAACCAAACCACCCCAGAGAGATGTGTCCGTATCAAGGTTGCGTGTTTCGGGGTTAATAGCTGTGAAAGTTACCGGTGCATCAACTGTACCATTTGAGTTCAATTTCGAACCACGCGACACAACAAGATAAGACGTTAGGTCTGAACCCATTACTGTAACGCCTGGGTCAACCGTAAGCGTTGCAGCATCACCTGTAGCTAGTGGCGCAGCTGGGTCTGACCCCATATCTGTACCAATGACAACTTTACCTGAAAGCACATAGTCTAGGCCAGAAACCAGACGAACATCACTGGTGTAAGTACCGGACAGAGTACAAACCGTTCCGTCGGAATTGGCTGTTGTCCCTTCTGGGCATGAAGGCGCAGCGTTGATGCCGTATGTCCAGTTAAGCGTCCAGTTGTCAGCAGCAGCAGAGCTTTTCACAGCACCGATATAGTTAACACTATCAAAGAAACTGTCTTTAGTCGCAACATCAGTTGCGGTTACAGCAGCCTCTGCCGTACCATTGATGAACCCGTTAGCAAGTGTTGTAGCGCCAACTTTGTTGTTTGGCTGACCATTGAAGTAAGCGGCAAGGTCGAAGTTATTACCGTCGTCTTTAAAGGTAGACTTACAGTTTGAACCAAGAAGTGTAGATTCAATCGTAAGGTTACCCGTTAAGTTTGTTGCAGAAGAACCTGCATTCACAAATGTTGCATCTTGGTCAACATCAAGACAAGCATCTCCAAAATCAGAAACAACTGCGTTCCAGATGTTTGCGCCTGTACCTTCACGGAGCAAGATACCAATATCACTTTCGCCGCCTTGGCCTGCTGAACCAACAATTGTTAGGTTTGAAAGCTTAGGCTGTGCACGCGGCAAGAAGTCGTTACCATCGCCAAAGTTATCAGCTTCGATGCCTTGGTCAGATGCAGGCTGCGCCGGGTTTTGCATGATGATCACATGCTGTGCTTTACCGCGCCACCCTTGTGTCCAATCAAGACTGTCATCGTCAGCGCCCGTGATTACAAGGTGTTTGATTTGCGCAGTACCACCAAAGAACTCAACGCCATCATCCGCGCCATTGTGTACATGGATGTAATTAAGTTCAGTGCCAGAACCAACACCTTGGAACGCAATACCGTTAAGTTCGTCGTCAGCAGTGATTGGGTTACCAGCGTACTTAACTTGTACATATTTCAAAACACCACTGGAATCAGCGTCATCAGTGCCGCCGTATAGGCCACTATCGCCTTCACCATCAGCTTCACAACCTGAGCCATTACATGTGTTGATCGAAGCCGCACCGTTGATTACAAGACCACCCCACTCAGAAGTGAAGGGCTCTGAAAGTGCAGGACCACTGTATGAAGCAGCTGCGGCAAGACCAAGCTCAGTAGCTAGATCAAGGTCGAGAGCAGATGTAAATACGATTGGGCTTGATGCGCTACCAGCTGCATCAATTTCTGAACCGCGTGAAACAACAAGCACATCAGACGCGGTCGCACCGTACACGACTGTACCCGGCTCAATCGTAAGCTTAGCAGCGTCGCCAGAAGCAGCTGCGCCGTCAGCGCCTGTATCGATACCCACAGCCACTTTACCAGAAAGTTGATAGATGTTTTCAGCAGTAAGCGTCACATCTTCAGTAAGTGTACCTGAAAGGCTGCAGTGCGTCTGCTCTCCAACTGTTACAGCACTTGTACCTGTTGGGCAGTTACCAGTTGATGTATATTCAACACCACCCCGACCAACTTTAGCCGACGGCGTCGGTGTAGGCGTCGGAGTAGGTGTTGGCGTTGGTGTTGGCGTTGGTGTTGTGCCCGGATTTGGGCCAGTTGAACCTGGAGACGCCAGCTCTGTGCTGTCGTCTCCACATGCAACAAGTGCCACGGCAGCTACAGCCGCAAGCAGTGAATTCTTAAAAATCTGAGAGTTTGTCATCATTTTCCCCGTACGGACTTTTCCGTCACCTGACTGTTTTGTTTGCAAGCAAACGGGCAGGCTCTTTAACTAGCCAGCTCCTGGGGGATGATGCGTAATGGAGGAGTGTTACAGTTTCTTTGCGGTAGTATGACGGTTTTTTTGTAACCTGCATTCTTTGAAAATTTACAAGTAAAAATTGAAATTAGAGTCTAATTATAGCTGATACCTTGTATCTATTTTTTAAAGATACAACCAGGATACCCAGCACCCTAAACTTAAAAACGGACCAAACGGCAATTTCGTCATCGCGATTGTGTCATTTTTTGTCAAATACAGATAAAAAGCATAAGCGAGTCCCGCCAAAGACCCAATAAGCAGCACTAAAGGGAGCGCAGCCCAACCTAGCCATACGCCAATGCCAGCTAAAAGCTTTGCATCACCAAGACCAACACCGTCACGGCCTCGCAATGCTTTATATAATGCATTCAATAACGGGAAGAAAAACAAGCCTGCAACGGCTCCTATTAAGTGATCAACAAGCTGGCTGGGAACATATGTATATATATAGAGTAAACCCGAGATAAAAAAGGCCGCTGTTATCGTATTTGGCAAACGAAACGTTACCCAATCATAAATGGTCAATACCCACAGACACATAAATAGAATAACAGAAATCGCCATAGGTGCAGCAGAGAAGGGCAGTGCCAAAAGAGGAATCAAAGCAACACTGCCAACCTTTAAAAAGGCCGCTTCTATTTGAAGGTTTGTCTTCACTTGTGACCCCACACCAACACTATATGTACCCTAAAACCGCAAAACAGAGCACCCTGCTCATCTAGTTTAAACACTAACAAAAAATTCGAAACCCTGTTCCCTAAGTTTGGGCCTCATAAAACAGAAAAGGCACACGCCCTAGCGTATGCCTTCAATTGATATATCGTAACAATACCTTCTAGTCTTGTATCTAGTTTTCCAGAACTCTGTCCAAACCTGCTTGTGCAATACTTTTAACCCGACGAGGCTGACCAGATACTGTTAAAGCGTAAGGGTTGTCGCGGCCCTCTAAAATTTCTGTATATATTGCCACAGCTTGCTGCGGGCGGCCCGTTGAGCTATAAACAAATGCTAGATTTAGCTTTGCAAATACGGCATCTTCGGGTGCGACATCTGCGTTCATAAGAGCCGCTTCAGCTTTCGACCAATCCCCGCTGTTGACTTCAGCAGCAACAAATTGATCATTGCTTGTACCTGCTTCTAATTGGGCGACTCGTGGGGCATCAGTTGAAGAACACGCGGCCAAGCAGCCTGCTACAATTACTGCTCCTAAAGTTGCGATTGGCATACCCATCTCCTTTTTTAAATCTTTTTATTATGACTAGTTTTGTTACAACTATATGTAACACGGAGAAGGTTTTCCCCCATAGTCGAATTTAAGCCTTGAAATTGCTTGGGAAAAATATTTTCACAAATCACTAATTTTTTTATTCTTTTATTTCAAATAATTACGAGAATTGTTTCGATTCGTCGAATGCAATGTGAAATTTTTATGACACGCCCAAAATAAAGTAGCTAAGTCTCATTTTACCCTCATAAGTGACACAATAACTCTATTAAGCATAATGATGTGAAACTTAGAAATGACCTTTAAAAAGAACTTACAATTTCAAACATTGATCAAGTTAGCCATTGTATCCTTATTTTCTGGCACCATCATTTTGACACCTCCGGCTTATTCAGCTGCTAAAAGCACCACCGTGCCGCACAAAACATGGCAACGAGCAACCGAAATTGCACTACCAACCGCCTCCCCGCTTGGCCAAATGGATACCGCCCTTAAATTTATATTAGTTACGGGCATTCACAAAAACTTATCCCTGCTTCTTCTGCACAGCGTAAAAGATCAACCTTCCGTGCAAGCCGCAGTTCAGAAACACGGCATGGATGTTGTACAAAACACAGTTGTTCAAGCAATCCGTGCTGCCAAAGCAAAACACGGTGCTGAATGGAACGAAATGCTAGCTCGCATTTATAGAGGCTATTTCACAGACAACGAATTACGCTCCATCATGACTGAGCGAGAATCTTCACCCTATTTTGCACAACTAATAGACAAGCACACACTGATTGCTACCGACACCAAAACACAAGGCCAAAGCATCTTTGCCGCTGCCAAATCGGACATCCTAGAAAATCTTGCTCGCGCTGACCGTTAAACAAAAGGCCACTTGATTAATACCCCAAAGCCGCAGAGCTGGCAGATACGCCAGCATAGGTTCTAAGGCTTCTCATCTTCGCATATCGCTTTTAACCCCACAAAGCAGATGATGGGATACTGACCTGACCTGTTGCATCATAATCCAATGCATGATCAACATCATGTTTGATTAATAACGGACCATCAATATCAATATACTGACAATATTGTCCTATAATATATGATGGTGCCATAGAGAGCGATGACCCAGTCATATTTCCCACCATCAAACCTTTACCATCACGCCTAGCAAGCTCTACTAGTTTCAGCCCTTCAGTCAATCCACCGCATTTATCGAGCTTGATATTAATCACGTCATAGCGGCGCGCAGCCGCTTCATACTCGGATGTATCAAGACAAGATTCATCTGCTCCAAGCGGTATAGGAGAAACAAAACCTTCTAACTGTTCATCACCGCCTCGCGGCAACGGCTGTTCAAGCATTACAACACCAAGCTTTTTAGCTGCTGGTGCATATTCCAATAATTCTTCAAAACTCCAGCCCTGATTAACATCTACAATTAACCCAGCGTCGGGGCGCGCGGCGTGTATCGCCTCCAGCCGCCCTATAGGGTTGTCGCGGTCCAGCTTTACTTTCAAATGCCGATATGTAGGAAACTTCCTCGCAACCTTTGCCATTTCCTCAGGAGTACCTATCCCGATCGTAGAAACAGTTACAAGTGACTTAGGTTTAATATTGAGAAGGCCCCAAATTCCTCGCCCAGATTTTTTAGCATTTAAATCCCATAGCGCACAATCAAGCGCATTGCGCGCACCTCCAGACGGAAGCATCGTTTGGATCATATCGTGCGTTAAAGTGGGTGTTAGATTATGCTTAATGGCTTCCAATTGATTGACCATTGAAGCCACGCTTTCGTTTTTATAATAAACGCCATTAGCTTCCCCTCTACCCACAAACCCATCTTGTTCGAGTACCACTCTTACTGTCTCTGAAGCTGTAAAAGTATAACCCGTAATAACAAAAGGGGCTTTTAATGGAAAAGCGTGTTTTTCAACTTTCATATCTAAATTCATGACAAACCCGTATCTTAAAAGGAGAATTCTTTTTGAACATGGTCAACAATCGCATGCGTACCGTCTTTAATGGGGTCTACACATGGCACACCAATTCTTTGAGAAATGTCCGAAAGGTAGGTTGTTCGTTTTTCCTCACTTAGGGCGGATGTGTTCACACTAACACCGACGCACCTGATATTTGGGTTCATTTGTTTACCTATTGTGGTTGTGACCTCAATAACCTCCTCTATCGTAGGAAGCTCGAATGTCCCCCAACCCTCTATGTGGGTTCTTCCTGCTTCAATACATACGACAAAAGCATCAGGTTGTGAGCCAACAAGAAGTCCCATAGAGACAGCGCTATACCCGGGATGTAAAATGCCGCCTTGACCCTCAATAATATCCCAGTGGTCGGGTGTATTATCCGGGGACAGCAGCTCTGCGGCACCTGCAACAAAATCCGAAACGACTGAATCAATAGGTATCCCTTTGCCCGCTATCATAATACCTGTTTGGCCACTCGCCCGAAAGTCAGCATTCATACCTGCCTTCTTCATATCTCTCTCAAGCGCCAATGCTGTATATTTCTTTCCAACAGCACAGTCCGTACCCACAGTCAAAATGCGTTTACCTATTCGTTTTTTGCCTGTGCCAACAGGCAAAGAGGCAGGTGGGACACGCACATCGACCAACTTGACGCCATACTTACTTGCTGCTTTTTTCAGGAGCGGAATATCATTTAACCGCTCATGGACCCCCCCAATAATATCCAGTCCCTCGCTCATGGCTTCTACCAACGTATCCAGCCAGGACACAGGGACTGCACCGCCAACTGCAGCGGTGCCGATAATAAGTGATTTAACACCAGCAGCGGCGGCCTCCTTTGGTGTCATATGCAGCAGCCCTAGATCCACCCCCTCCTTGTTGAGTTTTAATTGGCCCAAACATAAATCACGGCGCCATTCAACGATACCAAAGCCTGTTTTTGCATAGGTGGTATTTACGGCTTCCCCTGTAAACACCAAGTAAGGGGGAGTTATTTCTACTGTTTTCATCATTGTTATTCCAAACTCTCAATTAATATCTTGATAACCCTGCTTGCGTAGCATGCAACCCGGCGTAACTCCTATGTAGTGGACTTCACCGAGCACGCTTTCACCAGTACTTACCCCTTTAAATAACGCAGTGAATACACGAACTTTGGTTAATTAAACTGTTTTATAAAACATAATTATCACAATCAAACATCTATATATTAAAATAAATCAGCCTTAATTTATAAATTAATAAATTTATACAGCCATATTTCTTATTTTCTTGATTTTAGATCACAAAACACACTAACAAAAGCTTCCTGCTTAAAGCATTGTAAAGGGTACAAAAATGCTGACTGGTAATGATCTGAACGATGCTTATGAACTTGTCATAAATGCCATTGTCACTCAAAAATTAGCCCCTAGTCAGAAAGTGTCTGAAAATATACTGACAGAAATGTTTGATATTAGCCGCACTGTTTCTAGAAACCTGATCGAACGACTTGTGGCAAAACATTTTCTGGTTTCTGTATCCCCAAGAGTCACGCAAGTTGCACCACTCACATTGCATGAGATCAAACAAAATTTTACATTACGTAAAATGCTACTGCCTGAACTAATAGCCCTAGGCACTCAAAATGTAGATTTCGAAAAACTGCATTCTCTTAATGATATAATACAGAACAAATTACCTATCAAAGATGATCAGTCGGCATTTGAAATATTAAAAACCAACAAGAAATTGAACATCGCTCTTTGTGAGGGCGCCGGATACTCTCTTGCCTTAGATTGGGTCTGCCAATTAGAAGATATGGCAATGCGTATTTATTGGCTCTATGTAAGTGCTAATAAAAGTTTCCCTTATTCTAGCGAGCAACAAAAGTTAATCTTTAATGTTATGGAATCGAATGAAGTCTCACAAACTCGTCAAGCTATCCATGATATGATATGCCAAACTGAAGAAAGAGTCTTAAAAGTCGTTTTCTCTCGCCAACAGTTCTACACCCAAGACTTAAAGATATAGTCCGCGCAAGCCTATAGAACTTAAAGACTAGTCATCCGGGGACATCAATGCAGAGATTCGTTTGGTTTTAAATGGTGGTCGGTACTGGGCTCGAACCAGCGACCTCGTCGATGTCAACGACGCGCTCTACCAGCTGAGCTAACCGACCAAACCATTTGAATGCAACCCCAGCAACTGGTGTACGACAGGGTGACGGCTGTATAAACCGCCGAATAACAGCACGCAAGTGCTTTCTCCTGCGGACCGCCTAAACAAACACAACTCAAACAAAGTGACACCACAGCAAAAAGCAGCTAGCCTAAGCACATGGTTCAAGAAATAACTCCTCCACCTTTTCTCTACCGGCCCTCAAAGAGTGTTGCCTCCCCTTTTGTGTTTGCTGTACCACATAGTGGACGGCATTATCCTATGGATTTTGTGAAGCGATCCATCTTGGATATGAAAGAGCTCAGGCAATCAGAAGACGCATTTGTTGACAAATTATTCGCTGATGTTCCAGTGTGCTCCGCAGCTTTATTAATAGCCACACACGCTAGGGCATACCTAGACCTCAACAGGGCTGAAAATGAACTTGATCCAGACATGTTTGCACCACCGCTAGACACTTGCTCACTTGATGTAAGTTATAGGGTACAAGCTGGCCTTGGAGTGGTGCCGGAGTATGTTGCTCAGGACACACCTATCTACAAGGAACGCCTGCCTGCTCGCGAGGCTGAGAAACGCCTTGTGTCTGTGCACCGCCCATATCACCAAAAACTCAAAAGCCTATTAGAGAAATGCAGACAGGAATTCGGTGTGGCCTTCCTCATAGACTGCCATTCGATGCCCTCGGAGCCTCCTATAAACCCCAAAGTGTCAAAGCCACCCACAATTATCTTAGGGGATTGCTGGGGCAGCGCCTGCATGCGGGACCTTACAGATATTACAGAAACACTCTTCCTAAAAGCGGGATTTAACGTCCGCAGAAATGTCCCCTACTCTGGAGGGTATTCTACCAGCAGTTATGGTGCCCCCAATTCAGGAATACATGCTTTGCAAATCGAGATTAGTCGCGCCCTTTATATGGATGAGGAAACACTCACCCCACTACCGGAATTCGATGCTGTGAAGGAGGCTATTGGGCATATCAGTCAAGAACTAGTGGCTAAAATCATGGAGCGCATTCATGATCACAAGCCAGCTTCCCAAGCTGCTGAATAGCCATCAGCCTTTGTAAAAACAGGGCCTTCTTCAGAAAGCATCTAAACCCCCCAGAAATTCAATCTCCAAAAACCAAAAAAAAGGCCACGCATAAAAGCGTGGCCCAGGCTCAGGGAGGAAACACCCACGGAGGGCGTTAGCGGGGATCACCCGCCAATAGTTAACTTAGAGTGTCGAGATCTAAATTCCAAGTACTAGCGTACGAGTATTTGTATTTAAAATTCGTTAATACAAGATAAGTATCTGATTTAAATACACTTTACACCTATCAATTTTTTTTTACTAGCCTGCGACTTTTAGGCAACACCACCGCCTAAAAGCGAGTTCACACGCTTAAACTGCATAAACTTATCGAATCGGTCAAGATTCACAAAAATGTCATGTTTCATCAACCAAATTGTCACAACAAAAACGTACCCCATGATACATGAATATGAACAGACGCGACATATTGTCAACGCAACCAGCTGAACAATTTTCAGCACAGGGCCGCACTGGCCCTAAAACACTCAACTCAAAAAAGAAAACGCGGCATTACCGTGCTGTATTCATATCTGACACCCATTTAGGCACACGTGCCGCACGTGCCGATTTATTGCTCGATTTCCTTAAGTCTACCACATGTGATCAACTATACCTTGTTGGTGATATTGTCGATGGGTGGCAGATGAAACGATCATGGTACTGGGACACCACCCATAACGATGTAATCCGACGTGTCCTTAAAATGGCAAAACATGGTACCAAAGTAGTTTACATACCCGGCAACCATGATGAAGGCTTGCGCGGCTTTGAAGGCCACGACCTTGCCGGTGTTACACTAGCGCCCGAAGCAATCTATACTTCAATAAGTGGCAAACGCTATTGGGTGCTGCATGGCGATCAATTTGATGGGGTCATCAAATACGCCAAATGGCTCGCTCATGTCGGGGATCATGCCTATGTGTTCCTGCTCAAGTTAAACACGCTAGTAAACAAAATTCGGAAATGGCTGGGCTACGAATATTGGTCCTTATCCTCCTATCTAAAACATAAAGTAAAAAATGCGGTTGAGTATATCGGTCGCTACGAAGAAGCAGTCGCGGCCGAAGCGAAACGTCGCGGGCTTGACGGTGTGATTTGCGGGCATATTCACCATGCCGAGCGCCGATTTTTTGGCGACGTAGAATATATGAATGATGGGGATTGGGTCGAAAGCTGCACAGCACTTGTAGAGCATACCTCGGGAGATTTTGAAATTCTCTATTGGGCGGATGAAGTGGCAAAACGCCGCTTAGATAAAGCTACAAGCAAACAAAGGCGTTCCGGCAAAAATGCTAGTAGTCCCCCTATTCCTGTTGCAGCGGAATAAACAGCATCATGCAAAGCACCCCCAAAGATGCCGCTGCCGATCAACCTGCACAATCGATCCGTATCTGTATCGTGACGGATGCGTGGACACCTCAGGTCAATGGTGTTGTTAGGACTCTACAAAGCCTAAAAAAGGAACTTCGCCAGGATGGGCATAAAGTCTATATGCTCACACCGCGTTTATTTAAAACAATACCGTGCCCTACGTATCCCGAAATTCCTCTCGCAATAAATACAATAGGCCGCGTACCCTCAATCTTAAAGAGATGGAAACTTGATGCTATTCATATAGCAACTGAAGGCCCACTTGGATGGGCTGCAAGGCGTTGGTGTATAAAGCACAACTTTCCTTTCACCACAGCGTATCACACGGCTTTCCCTGAATATGTTGCAGCTAGAACACCGCTCCCTGCGCGACTTTTTTATCCCTTATTTAAAAAATTTCACGCGCCAAGCGCTGGTGTGTTGGTAGCAACACCAACTGTACGAAAAATGTTGCATGACCGGGGCTTCAAAAACATTATACCTTGGACCAGAGGTGTAGACACAGCCCTATTCAACCCTGGCTGCAAAAAAGTTCATGATTATATTCGACCGGTACAGTTATACGTTGGGCGGGTCGCGGTAGAAAAAAATATTGGTGCATTCCTCAGCACAAATATTCCAGGCACAAAACTCGTCATTGGTGATGGCCCTGCTATCAAACAGTTGGGAAAACAATATCCTGAAGTCCATTTCCTTGGGCCCCAATACGGACATGACTTAGCAGCTTCCTACGCCTCAGCCGATGTTTTTGTATTCCCCTCAAAAACTGATACTTTTGGTCTGGTAATGATTGAGGCACTGGCGGCTGGCACCCCGGTAGCCGCCTACCCAGTTCAAGGGCCGATCGATGTGCTGGGGCCAGACGGAAAAGGTCCCTTTGAAGATTGGACAACTCCAATAGCAGCGCTCAGTAATAATTTGAATGAGGCAATAACGCAGGCCCTCGCGGTAGACCGGGTCGCCTGTGCTGAGTTTGCCAAAAACTATTGCTGGTCTACCGTATCCAAACAGTTCCTGAAAGCCCTGAACATCCGCAGCTAATCAACCCCACAGTTTCATGATGAAACTTAACAAAAAATTGAGGCTTTAGCTCTAATATCCCCCAGCATTAACACGATTTCAGAATCCCCTTGCCGCCCTTGATTAACACGCGTATAAGGCGCGCAAACATTGGAATTCCAAGCCTTCTGCATTGACAGGAGGCTTTTTTAAAGTCAGGCCCAGAGCATGAGCAAAAAAATTCGCAACATCGCGATCATCGCGCACGTTGACCACGGCAAAACAACGCTTGTGGATAATCTCTTTAGACAATCCGGTATGTTGCGCGACAATCAGCGCCTCGAAGAGCGTGCCATGGATAGCGGTGACCTTGAAAAAGAACGCGGCATTACGATCCTTGCCAAATGTACAAGCGTTATGTGGGGCGACACACGTGTGAACATCGTAGACACGCCAGGTCACGCCGATTTTGGTGGTGAAGTGGAGCGTATTCTTTCTATGGTCGACGGCGTGGTTCTGCTTTGTGACGCAGCTGAAGGCCCAATGCCACAAACTAAATTTGTGACAATGAAAGCTCTAGCTCTTGGCCTCAAACCGATCGTTGTAGTCAACAAAGTCGACAAGCCAGACGGTGACCCTGACGCAGCAACTGATGCTTGCTTTGACTTATTTGTAAACCTCGACGCTAATGATGAGCAGCTCGACTTCCCTGTTATGTACGCTTCTGGCCGCGACGGTTGGTGTGATAACGAGCTAGACGGCCCGCGTGAGAACCTTCACCCACTGTTTGAAAAAATTATCGAGCATGTACCTGCGCCAAAAGTTGTAACAGACAATAACGCTGACAAACCGTTTTCAATGCTTATCAGCCTTCTTGATCGGGATAACTTTGTTGGCCGTATCTTGACAGGCCGCATTGAAACTGGCCGAGTTAAAGTTGGCGCGCCTATTCATGCGCTGCGCCGTGATGGTACTGTTATCGAAACAGGTCGCATCTCCAAGCTGCTTGCTTTCCGCGGCCTTGAGCGTGTTCCAGTTGAGGAGGCGGAAGCTGGCGACATTGTGGCGATTGCAGGCTTAACAGAAGCAACCGTTGCCGACACAATTGCGGTACCTGAGGTAACTGAAGCACTACACGCAATTCCAGTTGATCCGCCAACACTTGCAATGACGTTCATGGTGAACGACAGCCCACTTGCTGGCCGCGAAGGCAAGCATGTGACCAGTCGGGTAATCCGTGACCGCTTGATGCGCGAAGCTGAGGGTAACGTTGCTATTGAAGTTACGGAAACTGACGGCAAGGACGCCTTTGAAGTGGCTGGCCGCGGCGAACTACAACTTGGCGTTCTTATCGAAACAATGCGCCGCGAAGGTTTTGAACTCGCAATTAGCCGCCCACGCGTACTATTCAAACAAGATGAAAACTGCAAACGTCTTGAGCCATATGAAACAGTTCAAATTGATGTGGACGAAGAGTACCAAGGTGCGGTTGTAGAGAAAATGTCACTCCGTAAAGCCGAGCTTTCCGGCATGGTACCATCAGGAGGCGGCAAAGTACGCCTGACATTTGACGCGCCAGCCCGTGGCCTTATTGGTTACCACGGCGAGTTCCTAACCGACACACGCGGCACCGGCATCATGGCACGTGCCTATGACCGTTACGACGCCTACAAAGGCCCAATTCGCGCACGCCAGCGCGGCGTGCTTGTAGCAACCGCAAACGGTAAAGCTGTGCAATATGCCCTGTTCTATTTACAAGAGCGCGGCACCATCATGATTAACCACGGCGTTGATGTTTACGAAGGCATGATCATCGGTGAAAACAGCCGTGACAATGATCTGGATGTGAACGTACAGAAGGCCAAACAGCTTACGAACATGCGTGCATCTGGTAAAGATGACGCCATCAAGATGACAACGCCCAAAATTCTACCGCTTGAAGAAGCACTAGCTTACATCAACGATGATGAATTGGTCGAAGTAACACCTGAAAGTATTCGCCTGCGGAAACGTTATTTACTGCCACACGAGCGTAAAAAAGCATCGCGTACAGTTGAAGGTTAATCTCCGAGATAAGTGATAAAAACATATTTAAGAAAAGGCGGCTCATCGGGTCGCCTTTTTTTTGGCTCAATTCGTCGCCTTCCTATTTTCGGAACCCAACCTATCTTGTAAAAGCAAAATGCATCGCCATGTATGCATTATAATAAACTTAAAAAAGCACCACGACAGACCAGCATAGCTGGCGCGACATGAAGGATAGAGAAAATGCAACAAGAAGCACCATCTGCCCCCTATGGCATCACCAAAGTTGAATACGCTAAATACTTGCAAAGCTTAGAAGAGCGCAGTGCACCGCGACGTGAAGGCTTTTTCAAACGCCTACGGAATAAATTCCAG
>CAXBKT010000054.1:0-19411 GCA_963976155.1 uncultured Kordiimonadaceae bacterium
AAACCAACCGCTAGGCCACTTGTTTTAAGCCATGCGCGCGGTACACTATTCCACAGGCGGTCATACACTGGCGTATCAGCAAGTTTGATCGCGTTGTCGGCAGTTTGGTCGCGGTACCCCCATCCATCTAATATGCATAGGACGACAGGTTTTTTGAACTGTGGGGCTATTTTATTCATTTGTGTTTCTCACACTTAACTTAACTGGGGGCACCTAACCTTATCTATAGGGATACGGTGTTTTTCGCTACTGTTTTTCTTAGGAATTACGCTGAATTTGAGTGGCTTATGAGCTGTTCGTCCAGTTGCAATTGTAACTTAATGCCGGGGCATATTGCCGCATAAAGCTGATAATTCGTGCAGTTGAGATAATGTACCCACGTGTTGAGGTTTGCAATCGTGCCTTGAAGGTAAGGGAAGTATTATGCGGCATTTTGAAATTCAGGTTGATATTACGGCTCCTAAGGAGAAGGTTTGGGAAGTATTGGTCGACTTTGATAATTACGTCGACTGGAATCCAACGATCACGAAGGTTACGGGTAACTTTGAAGCGGGTGGGACTATTACTTTTAAGTTCCGCAAAGCACCCCGGCCCACTGATGCTTATGTTGAAAGTATTGATGAAGGACGCATGTTTGTTTTCTCCCGGTGCCTACTGCTTCCTTCGCTCATACATATGGTGCATGATTTTGAGTTACAGGTTCTTGAACATGGCGAGACGCGGTTGATTCAACGTTGGCATTGCAGGGGACTGCTTGTGCCTTTGATATGGAAAAAACTCACCAGTGGTATGAAAACGTTCAATAAATTTAATGGCGCGCTTAAGAGCTATGTTGAAAATAAAACTCACGAAAGTGTGAGGTCGGTATGACGCGTGTGCACGGGGTAACCGTACCTAAAACTGCAATTCAACATGTTGGTTTCGGTAAGGTGGATTTTGCGGACGCGTTTCAAGCGCCTTTAACCAAAAAAAAACTGTCTATTCACCAAAATTATCAAGCCATTTTCGCCAATCAACCTGCCTGGGTTAAAAGTTTGATGGCCTTGAGGACATGGTTAGTTGCACCTTTTGGCCTCAAGGGCAGTAAGGGACTCCCAGCTAACTATCTTGAACTTGCATCAAAGTACCAGGTTGGGGATAAAATTTGTGGCTGGGAAATCTATGCTCAGAGTGAGGACTTGTTGGTTGCTGGTATGAATGACAAGCATCTGGATTTCAGAGTCTGCTTGCAGCGAGGCAGGGTTGATGGCGCTGAGAATATTACGTTGAGTACAATAGTGAAGCTTAATAATATTTGGGGAAAAGGCTATTTGGCGGTGATAATGCCTTTTCATAAAGCAATTGCGAAAGGTTTGATCCAAAATGCTGTGTCAGCGGGGCGTATCTGAGTTCAGGTTATGTGACACACGTCATTGCAGTAAAAATAAAACTCGCTATAACTGAGCGAGTAGCGGCCTCTTGGCTATAAACATGATTGTTCTCGTGGGGATGAACTGATGAGTTTGACGCTTTTAGCAGCAATTGCTGTTGGTTCTGGACTTGCAATATATTTTGGTTCTCGGGCAAGCGACGCTGACCGTAGCTAGTTTCTAAAATAGGAATTGATGCGAGCCGGTTTAGTCCCGGTGATAGGGGTGGCCTGTATTGATGGACCATGCTCTGTAAACTTGTTCAGCGATCATTGCACGCACCATCATGTGTGGCCAGGTTAGTGTTCCGAAAGCTAGTTTGAGGTCCGCTTTTGAAAGGACGCTTTCATGGAGGCCATCTGCACCGCCGATAATGAAGGCGATATGACTGTAACCAATCATTTGCCAATCATCAATTTTTTCTGCGAAACCACGGGACTTTAGGGCTTTGCCATTTTCGTCGAGCACAACTATGGCAGCACCGGTTGGCACAGCGGCCAGAAGCCTTTCAGCTTCCTTGGCTTTACGTTCAGGCGCAGTTGCCGCGGGCTTCTTGATTTCAATCTCAATAACATCCTTTTTCCAAGGAAGTCTCTTGAGGTATTCATCAACAAGGGATTGCTCTGGCCCGCGCTGCATGCGGCCTATAGCTATGATGGAAATATGCAAAACAGCCTCTTCGAAGCAATGTTGCTTCGGTTCAAGTGCCTTGGAGCGTAGCAGACGTGTTTAGTTAACGGTGTCTTCCGCTTCAAGTTCAGAGCTCCACATTTTGTCCAAGTTATAGAAGCTTCTCACTTCTGGACGGAAAATGTGGACAATAATGTCGCCTGCATCAATCAAAACCCAATCAGATTGCTCAAGTCCTTGGACAAGGATGTCTCTGTGGCCAAGTTCTTTAAAGCTTTTCACAACATAAGCGCATAGCGCAGAAACTTGCCGCTGTGAGCGGCCGTTTGCAATTACGATATGATCAGCAATGCCAGATTTACCAGCAAGGTCTATAGATACAATCTCTTCCGCCTTGTTTTCATCAAGGCAAGTTTGTGCTGTTTTTAATAGTACGTCCGACGAGACTGTCGAATGTAGGTCAGTGACGCTCGGCGTCTCCGATGAAGTGTGCAACTAGGTTTCCTTTCCATTGTTACCCGCGTACCAGTTGTCACCTTTCTGGCTACGAATATCTGTGGCTGAACCCGGATGACGCGGTATTGTCACAAAGGTCCAAGCCGGTGCTTGGTATCTCGTAAGTTGTTTTGGCGTAACGCTAAATCGCGCATATTGCTGTGCCAAACCACTACGAAAGCCACTTAAAGCATACCCTGAGCGGTCAAAAACCGCAATGGGCACTGTTTCTGTGATGTTTTCCCAGTTTCGCCATTTATCAAAATCAGCAAGACTGTCAGCGCCCATCAGCCACACAAAATTGGTGTGTGGCAGCTCTGACTTCAAGGCATTAATAGTGTCTGCGGTATAACGTGTACCGAGTTTACGTTCAAAACTACGAACTTTCAGGCGTGGGTGACTGCCCGCAAGCTGCGTAATGCTTTTATGGCGCTCGTTAAATGGGGCCATGCCAGTGTCTGGCTTGAGCGGGTTACCGGGACTTACTAAGAACCATACTTCATCAAGCCCAAGGCGTTTTAACGCTTCTTTTGCTACATGAATATGTCCTTCGTGCGCAGGGTTAAAACTCCCGCCGTATAAGCCAATGTTCTGGCCTCGCCGAAGGGCGGCTTCATGTCGCAGAACGCCAATATTCCATGGGGCTGGCATTCATCAGAGCCTTGTCTGGCCGTTGCCGCGCACTTGGTACTTAAAGCTTGTCAATTGCTCCAGTCCAACTGGGCCACGGGCGTGAATGCGACCTGTTGCAATGCCTATTTCCGCACCCATGCCAAATTCACCGCCGTCGGCAAACTGGGTGGAGGCGTTGTGCATAACAATGGCGCTGTCGACTCGGTTTAAAAATGACGTCGCAGTTTCAGTATCTTCCGTAATGATAGATTCGGTGTGTCCTGAGCTGTGTGCTGCAATATGCTTTATCGCACCTTCCACACCATCCACAAATTTCGCAGAAATGATTGCATCTAGATACTCAGTATCCCAGTCACACTCTTGAGCGGCTTTGATGCGACTATCCAGATTTTGGAGACTTTTGTCGCCGCGAACTTCACACCCTGCTGCTATTAGAGCATCAACAATAGCAGGTGCTATCTCTGAGGCAGAGGTATCTATTAGAAGGGTTTCAGCAGAACCACAAATGCCCGTACGGCGCATTTTTGCGTTAAGAGTAACCTCTATAGCTTTTTGTAGATCAGCAGCACCGTCGATATAGATATGACAAATGCCTTCAAGGTGCGCGAATACTGGTACTCGACTTTCAGTTTGAACACGTTCCACAAGCGACCGCCCACCACGTGGTACGATAATGTCTATTATGCCAGTCATTTTTAGCATTTCACCGACAGCCGCACGGTCACGTGTTGGGACCAATTGAATGGCGTCCGCAGGTAAACCGGCGACCTTGAGGCCATGAACTAAACATTCGTGAATAGCACCACTTGAATGGAAGCTTTCGCTGCCACCCCTCAGGATTACGGCATTACCAGCTTTTATACAAAGTGCGCCTGCGTCGGCCGTTACATTTGGACGGCTTTCGTAGATAACCCCTATTACACCGAGTGGTACGCGAACACGGCTAATATCAAGGCCATTAGGGCGCTGCCAATTAGCTATAACCGCACCGACAGGGTCCTCGAGATCTGCGATGGCTTCAAGACCTTGAGCAATAGTTTCAATGCGGCTGTCATCAAGTAATAGTCGGTCGATCATTGCGCCCGACAAGTCTTTGTTTTTGCCAAATTCGATATCTAGGGCATTTGCGGCCAGTATTTCATCAGTGCGTGCGCGTAGTGTGTTTGCAGCTGCCATCAATGCTGTGTTTTTGGCATCAGTTGACGCTTCTGCGAGAGCTACAGTCGCAGCTTTTGCGCGTGCTCCAATGGCATGCATCAACGCTGGGATTTGCTGTGTGTCTTCCATTGCCATACCCTTACAGCATCACAAGGTCATCGCGGTGTACTAGCGCTGACCGGCCAGCATAGCCAAGTATCTTGCTGGCTTCACTCATGCGTTTACCTTGTATCAGTGCGGCGTCAGTATATTCATAAGATGCAAGACCTTGCCCTACTATATGGCCGTCAGGTGCTACAAAGGCAACAAGATCACCACGGGCAAAAGTGCCGAGCACATCAGTTACACCAGCGGCAAGTAAACTTGCCCCTTTTTCTAGCGCAGAAACCGCACCGTCGTCGATATGCAGCATACCTTTAGGGGCCATCATGCCGCGTATCCAGCGTTTTCTCACGTCTAGCGGTGTTGTAGTGGCCGTAAAAAGCGTTGAAGCTTCGCCCTTCGATAGTCGCTTGATCGGATGGTCCGCTTGACCGTTCATGATGATCATGGAGCAGCCGCCGGCAAGAGCAATTTTCGCCGCCTCAATCTTAGTAACCATACCTCCAGAGCCGACACCTTGTTGTGCGGGTGGGCCTGCCATAGCTTGAACGCTGGGGGTTATTTCTTCTATGCACGGCAGTAATTTTGCGTCAGAGTTTGAGCGTGGATCACTATCATACAAGCCGTTTATATCGCTCAATAAAACAAGTGTTTCAGCGCCAACCATTTGCGCAACACGAGCAGCTAGCCTGTCGTTGTCGCCAAACCGTATTTCGCCAGTTGCTACGGTATCGTTCTCGTTAATGACTGGAATTGCACCGCGTTCCAGTAATGCTTCAACGGTATTGCGGGCATTGAGGTATCGGGGCCGGTCTTCAAGGTCATCAAGTGTAAGTAGAAGTTGTGCGATTAGGATATTGTGCCGCTCAAAGAGAGATTGGTAAGCCTGAGCCAGCCGAATTTGGCCTACGGCTGCTGCTGCTTGGGCTTCCTCAAGACGCTCGGGGCGTTTCTTAAAGCCAAGTGCGTCGCGTCCGAGTGCAATGGCGCCCGACGAGACAATCACAATCTGTTTGCCGCTCGCGCGGAGGATCGCCACATCATCGGCAACACTTTTAAGCCAAGCTGAATTAAGCGAACCATCTTTATTAACCAAAAGCGATGAGCCGATTTTGATGACAAGACGATTAGCGCCGTCAAGAGCAGATTGTGATGTGTGGTCAGCCATTAAATTGAATGCCTTAAACCGGAGACCAACCGCCAGGGGTTGTTTCTTCCTGGTCACCGGCCTCTGTTGCTTCGGCTTTATCTGCTTCGGCTCTTTGCGCTTTATCTGTCTGGATAATTGCCCAAAGTTCACCAAGAACGTCGGAAACACCGTCGCCGCTAACACCTGAAAGCGCCATCACTGTTTTGCCAGAAGCTTTTTCCAGTGCAGCTTTTTTTTCTGTGACCTCTTCCTCTGTGAGGGCATCACATTTGTTGAGGCCCAAAATCATGGGTTTGCCAATAAGGTCACCACCATATTGGTTTACTTCTCCCATAATCGTTTCATAGGCGTCAACAACATCTTCTTGTGTACCGTCAACGAGATGGAGGAGAACGCCGCAACGTTCCACATGGCCAAGAAAACGCGTTCCAAGTCCAACACCCTCGCTTGCACCTTCAATCAAGCCGGGGATATCAGCCATTACAAATTCATGGCTTTTATACCCAACTACGCCGAGCTGCGGGCGAATAGTTGTGAAAGGATAGTCTGCGATTTTTGGGCGTGCACGGGATACTGCGCTCAGGAATGTAGATTTCCCGGCGTTTGGTAAACCAAGAAGACCAGCATCTGCGATTAGCTTAAGCCGGAGAACAACCCATAGCTCCTCGCCTTCGCCGCCTGGTGTACAGCGCCGTGGAGCTTGGTTAACCGACGTTTTGAAATGTGTATTACCGAGGCCACCGTGACCGCCTTTGGCAAGAATAATTCGGTCGCCTTCATTTTTAAGGTCAGCAATTAGGAATTCCTGATCACCATCATAAATTTGAGTGCCCTCAGGAACCTTAAGGACCATATCCTCGCCTGAAAAGCCCGTCATGTTCTTACCCATGCCGTGCTGGCCCTTTTGGGCTTTATAGTGGCGCTTGTAACGGTAATCGACGAGGGTGTTTAGGCCTGTCATAGCTTCGACAACAATGTCGCCGCCTGTGCCGCCATCGCCGCCGTTAGGTCCGCCAAATTCCACATATGCTTCACGGCGGAAGGAAACAATACCGTTTCCGCCCGGGCCGCTTTTTACAAATATTCTTGTCTGATCTACAAATTTCATGAGCGCCTTCTACCAGATCGTGCGCGAGTGCGAAACCCGCAGCAGCGCCAAAGCCCTTGTTTCCACCAACTAAAAGCAAATTTGTCGCGTTAAAGTTACGGTTTTTATCATTTGAGCCGGTTCCTGCGTGCGGTGCAGCCCTAAAAACAGACAAAAGGCGAACCAGAAGGTCCGCCTTTTGAAAACAATAGTTAAGTGTGCCGGGTAGGCTTAATTCACTACAGAAACAAACGCTTTATTGCCTTTGCTTTTGCTGAATTTCACTTGGCCTTCAACGAGAGCGAACAAAGTGTGGTCTTTGCCCATGCCAACGTTAGTGCCAGGATACACTTTAGTACCGCGTTGGCGAACGATGATGTTACCAGGAATAACATTTTCGCCACCGAATTTTTTTACGCCTAGGCGACGACCAATACTGTCGCGGCCGTTATTGGAACTACCACCTGCTTTTTTATGAGCCATTAGAGTATCTCCTAATTAAGGGGCCGCTTATTCAGCCGTTTTCTTGGTTGTTTTTTTCGCTGCTGGTTTTTTAGCAGGAGCTTTTTTTGCTGGAGCCTTTTTAGCAGGAGCAGCTTTTGCTTCTGTTTTTGCTTCTGTTTTTGCTTCAGCTTTCTTCGGTGCTGCTTTAGGCGCTGCTGCTTTTTTAGCAGTTGCTTTGCCGATTGCAGTTACACGAAGAACTGTAATTTCTTGGCGATGGCCTTTTTTACGACGATAGTTGTGGCGGCGCTTCTTTTTGAAAATGACAATTTTCTTGTCTTTTTTCTGCTCAAGAACGTTAGCTGTTACAGCTGTACCCTCAATGAGCGGCTCGCCTACTTTTACACCGTTTTCGTCACCAACCATTAGTACTTGGTCGAGCGTGATTGCTGTGCCTACTTCGCCATCAAGTTTTTCAACTTTGATAACGTCACCTTCAGAAACGCGGTACTGTTTACCGCCTGTCTTTACGACTGCGAACATAAGTGTTCCTTCTCTTGTTTCGCGCCGCAGTAAACCGGGTGGGTCGTACCCTGGTATAACCCCACACTTTGGGCGGTTTCCGCTGACTATTTATTCAGTACATAACGGCAAACGGAATCACTCCCGTCTGCTAATCGCGCGGAATATACGGAAATTCAGCGGAGAGTCAATGGCTCAGGTGATTTAATTACCCGATGATACGTGCTTTTGCTGCTTGGTATTCTGTGGCTAGGCGATCAACAAGTTTGGCAGCAGGTAAAACTTGCTTCACTGCGCCAATGCCTTGGCCGCAGCCCCATATATCTTTCCATGCTTTTGATTTTTCGTCGCCGCCAGAACCAAAGTTCATTTTTGAGGGGTCGCTTTCTGGTAGATTGTTAGGGTCCATACCTGCTGAAGCAATGGAGGGCTTCAAATAGTTGCCGTGCACACCTGTAAAGAGATTCGTATAGACAATGTCATCTGCATTATGGTCGACGATACACTGTTTGTAGCGCTCGTCAGCATTTGCTTCTTCTGTTGCGATGAAAGCTGAACCAATATAGCCGAGGTCAGCGCCCATTGCTTCAGCGGCAAGTACCGCGTCGCCTGTGGCAATGGAGCCAGATAGGGCGATCGGTCCATCAAACCACTCGCGAATCTCATGAATAAGTGCAAAGGGCGATATAGTGCCGGCATGACCGCCCGCACCTGCCGCAACAGCAATCAGACCATCGGCTCCTTTTTCAATCGCTTTCTTTGCAAACCGATTATTGATGATGTCATGTAGTACAATGCCGCCATATGAATGGATGGCCTCATTCACTTCTGTGCGAGCGCCAAGCGACGTGATGACAATAGGTACCTTATATTTTACGCACATCTCAACATCATGCATCAAACGTTCATTGGAGCGGTGCACAATCTGGTTTACCGCAAAGGGTGCGGCAGGCTTGTCGGGGTTTGCTGCATTGTATGCCGCAAGCTCCTCCGTGATGCGCTTAAGCCATTCTTCTAGGACAGGGCCGGGACGTGCATTGAGGGCAGGAAACGAGCCGACGATACCTGCTTTACACTGTGCTATCACCAAGTCTGGGTTTGAAATAATGAAAAGCGGCGATCCAATCACCGGGATGCGCAGATTTGAAAGTTGCTCAGGTAATGTCATTATTTCGTTCCTCTTAACTGGCCTCTTAACTGGGGGCATAGACTGTTTCAATAAAATGTATGTCGTCCGACTGCTACGTCCAGTATTATTTATTGTGGGGGGCTAACTGAGGGAATGCCGCGCGCAAGTATGAGGCCGCCGAGCAGCATTGCAATGCCAAGTGCTCGTTTGAGATCGAAGCTTTGTATTGCGGTGCCAAAAAGGCCCAAATGATCAATGATTGTTGCCGAAACAATTTGGGCCACAACAACGAAAAATATTGTGTTGGCAACGCCAAACCTTGGTGTGAGGAATGTCGCGGATACTATGTAAAACAACATAATCAAACCGCTGGCGTAATAGTAAAAAGGTACTTTTGATAATTTCTCAAGTGGTGGAATAGATGATTTTGAGGCAATAATAATGATGATTGCACCAATAAGCCCTGCAATGAAAACAGGTAACACACTGTATGGAATGTTCTCCAGTTCGCGGCCTAGACGGCCATTCATTGCTGCAAGTACAGGGATGAGGGCGCCTGAAGCTGCGGCCCAAGCAGCGAATAATATTATCTGTTTGCTCATGAAATACTCTTATCCTGTGTTTGTGGTCCTTTAGATAAGCATGCTACCAACCTGTTTGACTAACCACAAAAGCTTGTAGGCAGGAAAAGTTGCGCTCTTCCCCTCTCAAAAAAAATATGCAGCAGGGCGCGCAGGGCTGCCTCTCGGGAGCTCAGCAGTTCACTTGGGCCTTTAATCTATGAGACTTGTTTACTTTGAAAGGTCTTGAGCCAGCATGAGGGCATTATCGTCAGGGTCATAGAATGTTGCGATGCTAACCATTCCCTCTATGGTTTCTGTTTCTCCATCAAATTTAACATCAACACTTTCCAAAGCTGTGCGAGCAGTTGCAATGTCTGCCACTCCAAATACGGGAATAGTGTTGCCGGGTTTGGGCTCTAATTGTTCACCTAAACCCAGAGTGACACCTTTTGTGTTGGTCTGCATTTCGCTCCAACCGGCGTCATCGGCATGAAATAGTAGCTGGAACCCAAGATGTTTTTCATACCATTCAGCGCTTGAACGCCGGTCACGAACTGAAAGAGCCAAAGTGATTGTGTCGTCCAAAGAAACTACTGACATAATGCTTCCTTATGTATTAAAAATATAGTAACTATACTTTATGGATATAAAGATACTTGTCAAGCTCACTTCCAAAGCCTGGTCATTGAAAATTTTGGCTTTACTGCATTCGGGTACCCCTGGTCGGCAGGCACCGCTCATTGCTGCAAGCCAAGCAAGTCGTACATCGTTTGCATCGAGCCTCGGGCATCTGGTTCAACTTGGGTTGCTTGAGAAAAACCCGGGCCATGGTCATCCATTGCGGCCAGAGTTTAAATTGACCCATAGAGGAATGATAGCTGCTGCAATGGCGAGCAAGATTATGGGTATTATGCCCAACGACGAGGCGTTCGCCGTAATAAGGCGGAGCTGGGCAATACCAATCTTGGCTGTGACGGACACACCAAAGCGCTTTTCAATAATCAAATCGGGATTGGGGGCTATCACAGATCGCGCTCTATCCAAATCATTGTGCACTTTAGAGGAGCATGAGTGGCTTAAGCGCGAAATAGATGTCTCTCTTCGTTCCCCATTTCCAACATACCGTGCAGTGAATACAGGCAGGAAAATAAACCAAGCGATTAGTTTGAGCATTTAAACAAGGTCGTCCTTTAGGCCAGCGACAAAAGCTTGTTGACTTGATAAGTTAACCTCATTGTAATGAATAGCCTGCGACAATATGTGCGGGCGTAATTTGTTGTATTCTTAATAGTTTTTGACATAGGTCAAACCAGTTTCAGTATCCGCCTTTTATAAAGGGCCTAATCTTAAGTGTGAGGCATTTTGTGGATTATTTACTCTGGCATTGTCAGGTGGCTATTGAAAGCCATGGCAGCATATTGTTGTCATTGTTTTTGGCTGGGCTCATTGGCAGCTCAAGTCACTGCGCTTACATGTGTGGACCATTTGTAATGGCGCAGGTAGCAAGTAACGAACCAAAACCTCAGACATTGTTTGCCCGTGTAAAGGGAGCGGCTTTGCTGCCGTATCATCTTGGTAGGATAACAACATATATTGGGTTAGGCGTGCTAGGGGCTGCTGCGTCACAGTATATTATTGGCACACCTATTCAGCGTGGTATTGCTTTTATTCTCTTGAGTTTGGCGGGGCTGTTATTCGTCGCAAGTGCAATACCAAGCTTGAGACAGTTACTGGGCTTTAGTAGTCCGTCAAAGCTAAGTGGATATATTGGCCAGCATATAGGCAAGATTGCGAGGCCTTTTTTTGCGGGTACAAGTAACATGCGGCGTTGGCTGCTTGGTGTGATCCTCGGCTTTTTACCCTGCGGCTTGGTAATGGCTGCTGTAATGGCGGTGGCTTCAACAGGTGATCCTGTTGCGGCAGCAATGGCAATGGCAGCGTTTGGGCTAGGGACAATTCCCGCTTTATTTTTAGTTAGTAATGGAACAATATTCGCCATGAAGCGATGGCCTGCTGAAGTGCAGAAAATTGCTGCAGGCGTTATGGCAATTAACGGCGTTAGCTTGATGGTTCTTGCTGGCGGCATGGTCTTGTGAGGGAAGAGGCATGAACACACTCACTGAAAAACCTATTTATAATGATGAGGTCGTTAAGTTATTTACGATAGCGACCGTATTCTGGGGCGTGGTTGGTTTCGCGGTTGGGGTGTTTATTGCGCTCCAAATGGCTTTCCCAGCTCTCAACTTCGGCGAATATCTGACCTTTGGGCGGTTGCGGCCACTCCATACATCGGCGGTAATTTTTGCGTTTGGCGGTAACGCTCTCTTCGCAACGAGTTACTTCTCGGTGCAGCGTACCTGCCGCGCGCGTCTTTGGGGGGATGGTTGGTCTAAGTTTACCTTCTGGGGCTATCAGTTTTTCATTGTGCTTGCTGCACTCGGTTATGTAACTGGCGTCACTCAGGGCAAAGAGTATGCAGAGCCTGAGTGGTATGCTGACCTGTGGCTTACGTTCGTTTGGGTCGCGTATCTGATTGTCTTCTTGATGACGCTGAAGGATCGGAAAGAGCCTCATATCTATGTAGGTAACTGGTTTTTCCTTGCGTTTATCGTGACGGTAGCAGTTTTACATTTAGCAAATAATGCCGCTATTCCAGTATCATGGACCAAAAGCTATCCGCTTTGGGGTGGCGTACAGTCTGCTCTTATTCAATGGTGGTACGGTCATAACGCGGTTGGGTTCTTTCTGACAGCAGGCTTCCTCGGGATTATGTATTATTTTGTGCCGAAACGTGCGGGACGCCCAGTATATAGTTACCGATTATCTATTCTGCATTTCTGGTCACTCATCTTTATTTATATTTGGGCTGGGCCACACCATTTGCATTACACTAGTTTGCCTGATTGGGCGCAAACTCTTGGCGCGACATTCTCTATCATGCTTTGGATGCCGTCTTGGGGTGGTATGATCAATGGTATGATGACACTATCTGGTGCATGGCATAAACTGCGTGAAGACCCTGTGCTGCGTTTCATGATTATCTCACTTGCCTTCTACGGCATGAGCACATTTGAAGGGCCTTTGATGTCCATCAAAACAGTGAACGCGCTTAGCCACTATACAGACTGGACTATTGGGCACGTACATTCTGGTGCGCTTGGTTGGGTTGCTTTCATTACGTTTGGTGCGGTTTACCACCTTGTGCCGGTTCTATGGAAACGCGATGGCCTTTACTCTTTGAAGCTCGTTAACGTTCATCTGTGGATAGCAACACTTGGCATTGTGCTTTATATCGCGGCTATGTGGGTATCTGGTATCATGCAGGGCCTGATGTGGCGGTCGTACGATAGTATGGGTTTCCTCGAGTATAGCTTTGTAGAAACTGTTATGGCGATGCACCCATTCTATGTCATTCGGGCAGGTGGTGGAATCTTGTTCCTCGTTGGTGCCTTAATCATGACTTACAACCTCTATCGGACTATCAAGGGCGACAAAGCACCCGAGATGGTGGCAAGCGGGGAGAAAGCCCATGCTTAAGCATCATGCAAAAATTGAGAAAAACTCAATCCTACTGCTGATCTTTACTGTGATTGTTATCTCCATAGGTGGGATCGTTGAAATTCTACCGCTTTTCAGGATGGAGACAACAATTGAACCAGTGAAAGGGGTGCGCCCCTACACGCCGCTCGAATTGGCGGGGTACAACGTTTATATCCGCGAGGGTTGCTATAATTGCCATAGCCAGCAAATTCGTCCTCTGCGGGACGAGGTTGAGCGGTACGGTCACTATTCTCTTGCTGCCGAAAGTATGTATGACCATCCCTTCCAATGGGGTTCAAAGCGTACAGGGCCTGACCTTGCGCGAGTAGGAGGTAAATATTCGGACGAATGGCATATTCAGCATATGAAAAAGCCACAGGCACTTGTGCCTGAGAGTATCATGCCCCCCTATCCGCATTTGTTAACCCGAGGCGCTGATATCGATGATATTGCGACACACATGGAAGCGTTGCGTATGGTCGGTGTGCCTTACACAGATGATATGATCGCGAATGCCAAAAACGATGCATATGCACAGGCTGTTGGCGAAAGTGATTATCATGATGGTTTGATCGAGCGGTACGGTGAGAAAGTGAATTACCGTAATTTTGATGACCAACCTGTGACAACGGAAATGGATGCCCTGATCGCATATTTACAGGTACTTGGTACAATGGCTGAGCTTAAAGATTATCAGCCTGACCTGTTAGAACAGGAGGCAAATAATGATTGATTGGCTCGCAAATAATGCAGGCATGTCGGGACTCCTGTTCTTTTTCTTCGTCTTCTTGGTGATTGCAGGTTGGGCATACCGACCAAAGGCCAAAGAAGTTATGGAATCACACAAATTCATTCCTCTTGAGGAGGACAAATAATGGCAAATGAAAACAGAAAAGTTGATGAAGTAACCGGCACTGAAACTACTGGCCATGAATGGGATGGTATTACAGAGCTTGATACGCCTATGCCGCGTTGGTGGTTGATCGTATTTTATGTTTGTATCATTTGGTCGGTCGTTTACTGGGTTGTGTATCCTGCATGGCCAACGCTTTCGGGTGATGGTGAGCGTGGCGGTACGGTTGGTACCATGGGTTGGACACAATATACGCAGCTTGAGGAATCTCAAAGTGAGATTGTGGCAAGAAAGGCGGCGTATCAGGAGCGGTTTGATGCTGCAAGCTTTGATGAAATCCGCGCCAATGAAGAGCTTTATGCTTTTGCTATTGCAGGTGGTAGATCAGCGTTTGGCGATAACTGTGCGACTTGTCATGGTACAGGTGGTGCCGGTGCGAGCGGTTTCCCAAATCTTAATGATGATGATTGGCTTTGGGGTGGTGCTGTCGAGGAAATTCATGCAACGATTCGTCACGGAATTCGTTCAGATGATGATGATACACGCTTCTCACAGATGCCAGCATTTGCTGACATGTTGTCGCAGGACGAGATCGGTAAGATAGCTGACTTTGTTGTGGCAACAGCAGCAGGGACACCGGTTTCGGGTGAGGGTCAGACGCTCTATGCTGATCAGTGTGCTGTGTGTCACGGTGACGCAGGAAAAGGCATTAAAGACTTTGGTGCGCCTAATCTATCTGATGCGATCTGGTTCTACGGTAGTACAAGGGGCGAGATTGCAGCGCAAATACGAAACCCCAAGCACGGCATGATGCCTGCGTGGCAGGATCGACTTAGCGCGAGTACAATCAGACAGCTGACCATCTATGTGCACTCGCTAGGTGGCGGCGAATAGAAAGCAGATGTCATGAGCGATACGGCCGAGCCGCTCCAGTTATTTGAGAAGAAAGAGCGTATTTTCCCCAAGCGTGTTTGGGGAAAATACCGTAAGATCAAGTGGGTCGCGATGATTGTCCTTTTGGGGATATATTATCTTGCACCTTTCTTGCGGTGGGACCGAGGTGAACATGCGCCTGATCAGGCAATACTGATTGATATGGCGACACAGCGTGCTTACTTTTTCTTTATCGAGATCTGGCCTCAAGAAGTCTACTACCTCACTGGGATATTGATCTTGGCGGCAATTGGCTTGTTCTTGGCGACAAGCCTGTTCGGACGCGTGTGGTGTGGTTATGCTTGTCCCCAAACGGTTTGGACAGATTTGTTCGTATGGGTTGAGCGGATTATTCAGGGCGACCGAGCTAAACGTCTCAAACTTTATAAGGCGCCTTGGTCAATTGAGAAGCTTTGGAAACTTGGTCTTACGCATATAATATGGATTATCATCGGTATGCTTACCGGCGGTGCGTGGGTTTTCTATTTTAATGATGCGCCAACACTTATCGAGCAAATCATACATTTCGATGTACCTTGGTCGGTGCTTGGTTGGATCGTAGCATTGACGGGTTCTACATACCTGATGGCAGGCTTCGCTCGCGAGCAAGTGTGCACCTATATGTGCCCGTATGCACGGTTTCAGTCAGCTATGTTCGATAAAGACACTCTTATCATTGGCTATGACGAAGAGCGTGGTGAACAGCGTGGTAAGCACAAAAAAGGTGAAAGCTGGGAAGGGCGCGGCCACTGTGTGGATTGCACAGCATGCGTGCAGGTTTGTCCCATGGGGATCGACATCCGTGATGGCCTTCAGATGGAATGTATTGCCTGCGGGCTTTGTGTGGATGCCTGTAATGATGTGATGCACAAACTTGAGCTGCCCGAGGGCCTTATCCGGTACGACACCACAAGTAATCAAGAGAGCCGCAAGAATGGTTTGCTGGACACATTCAGGATACTCCGTCCCCGAACATTCTATTATGGCGCTATTATAGCGATTGTTGGTGGTGCTATTCTATACGGGCTGCTTAACCGTAGTGATACTGAGCTTCATGTGTTGCATGATCGAAACCCGCTTTTTGTGCAGCTATCAAATGGTGATATTCGCAATGGCTATGATATTAAGATCCTGAATAAAACGCATGAAGATAAGCATTTTAGTTTGAAGACTCTAGGTCTGGCAGGTGCGGAAATTCGAGTGCAGGGCGCAGGTACATTGGATGTAAATTCACTTGCTGTGTTTGCCGATAGTGTTGGCCACTTTAGAGTTTTTGTAGCAGCGCCGAAGCCGTCTCAAAAACGCGCGGAACTCACATTTGAGCTACTAGATGAAACTGGTGGCGCTACCCAGTATTATGAGGGTGTGTTCATGAGCGGAAACCCCTAAGTTAATCAGTATGAGCGATTTGGACCCAAAGATGGAAGCAGTTAAAAAGTCGGACAAATTGATCCCATGGTACTTTGTTGCCTTCTTTGTGGTACTGGCAATTTTGGATGGGATTTTCGTCTATATTGCGACATCAACACATACGGGTGTTGTAACCGATGAAGCATATCAGCGCGGACTTGATTATAATGATACTATTGCTGCAGCAGAGGCACAGGTGGCGCTTGGTTGGTCAGGAACAGTCGAACTAAAAAACGGTCAGCTGGTTAGTTTGCTTAGTGATGCCAATGGTAGGGCAATGGTCGGGGCTCGTGCTCAGGCGCATTTTTTCCGCCCAACACAAGACGGCAGTGATTTTAGTGTAAATCTTTCTGAAGTGTCAGACGGGCGTTATGTATCGCCAGTAATTAACGCAGTACCCGGTCAGTGGGATGTAAGGATTTTTGTAGAGTGGAAGCAGAAGCAGTTTCAAACGGCGGAGCGGACTGTTGTTCCGCAGCAATAGCTTGCAAACACTGCGGCGAACCTACATCAGGGGGTGATTTTTGCTGTGTTGGCTGTGAAGCTGCGCACAGTGCTGCGCATGCTGCTGAAACCTTAACTGCTTTTTCTTCGCTCGCGCACCAGCAAGATAATGGGGATTACCGACTAGAGCTTTCTGTTGAAGGTATTCACTGTGCAGCCTGTATTCGTTTGATTGAAAACGCTGTGTCTGCTGATGGTGACGTTACTCATGTCCGCGTGAATATGACAACTGAGCGGCTAAGTTATAGCTGGCACGGTGAAGCCTCGCACGGTGATGTAATCGCCGCGCAGGTCGTCAAACTTGGGTATAAGTTACGGGCGCCAGGTGAAGAAGAAGTGGGTGGCGAGGGAAGTCAAGAAAAAGCTCTTTTGAAAGCGATTGCTGTGGCTGGATTTGCAGCTGGAAACTTGATGTTAATTTCTGTGGGCCTATGGACGACTACCGCCGAAACAATGGGCATAGCCACGCGGGACTTTTTCCACTGGGTTGCTGCGCTTATTGCCCTTCCTACAGTTATTTATTCGGGCCGCCCTTTCTTTCGGTCAGCGCTTTCAGTCTTAAGGGAAGGGCACACCAACATGGATGTGCCAATTTCCCTCGCGGTAATTCTCGCATCTGTCATGAGTGTTTCAGAGGCTCTGCGTAGCGGCGAGCATGTCTATTTTGATTCAGCAGTAATGTTGCTGTTTTTTCTGCTCATTGGGCGTTATTTGGACGCACGGGCAAAAGGAAAAGCTCGCGAGTCGGCATCAAAACTTTTGTCCAAATTGGCGGGTACGGCAGCGGTTCTTGAGGGAGGCCAATTGCAGCGCGTCCCAATAAAAGAACTTAAAGGTGGCATGACAGTTGTTGTGGCAACTGGTGAAAGCATTCCCGCAGATGGTGTGGTCTGCAAAGGCGAGAGTGATGTTGACCTCTCATTGATCTCTGGTGAAACACTACCGCAGCATATGAAAAAGGGTGCTGAAGTATTTGCAGGCACACTTAATTTAACGGCACCCATGGAAATCACTGTCACGAAAGCGAGCGAAAATAGCTTGTTGAGTGAAATCGTGCGCATGATGGAAGTAGCGGAACAAGGGGCCGCAAAATATGTGCGGCTCGCAGACCGCGCTGCCTCACTTTACACGCCAGTCGTTCATCTGTTTGGAGCGCTGACTTTTGCAGGTTGGTGGCTCGTTGGCGCTGAGTGGCAAATTGCGCTTTTACATGCAGTAACGGTGCTTATTATTACTTGCCCTTGCGCGCTGGGGCTTGCTGTACCGGTTGTGCAGGTGCTCGCGAGCGGAAAGCTTTTGAAAGACGGTGTGCTCCTGAAATCAGGTGATGCGCTGGAGCGACTATCGTCCATAGATACTGTGGTGTTTGATAAAACAGGGACGTTAACAATTGGTCACCCAACTTTGTTAGAAGCAACATATGATCCTGATGACATGCAACTCGCTGCGTCACTTGCTGTACAGAGCAGACACCCACTTTCTAAGGCGCTGAGTGCTGCTTATGTAGGTGAAACCATTCCACTAGATATCAAAGAAATTCCCGGAAAAGGGCTGGAAGCAGAACTAGATGGTCAGGTGGTGCGAATAGGAAGTAGGCGTTGGTGTGGGCCAGTTGAGGCACCTGCACAAGAAACAGAGGCACTGGAGCTTTGGCTTTCGGTGGACGGGGTGCCTAAAACCCTTTTCACATTTGCAGATCAATTGCGTGAAGATGCCGCTGTAGTTGTGTCACAGCTGCAAAGTTTAGGCATAAGTACGCATTTGTTGTCGGGGGACCGAGTTGTCGTTGCAAAAGCTATTGCTGCTGAGCTGAACATTGAAGCTGTAACTGCCGAAGTGACGCCGACGGAAAAATGTCATTATTTGAATGACCTGAAAAAGGCTGGATGTAAGGTATTGATGGTCGGCGACGGCCTAAATGATGCGCCTGCGCTGGCAGCCGCGGATGCTTCTATGTCTCCGTCAACGGCAATTGATATTACCCAGAATACTGCCGACATTGTTTTTCAAGGAAGCAAGCTTGCGCCAGTAGTTGAAACGCTTATGACCGCTCGGCAATCCACAGTCTTGGTTAAGCAGAATTTTGCACTCGCTATTGTTTATAATATTGTGGCGATACCGCTAGCAGTTTTAGGGTATGTAACACCGATGATTGCTGCAGCTGCGATGTCTGGCTCTTCCCTTGTAGTTATTCTAAATGCGTTTCGTCTGCGTAGAACAAAGATAAAAGTATGAGCGCTTTGTTATTTTTGGTTCCAATAGCATTGACGCTTGGCCTTATTGGTTTGGGTGCATTTTTGTGGACGATGAAAAACGGTCAATATGATGACTTGGATGGTGCTGCGCACCGTATTCTGTTGGATGATGAAGAAGGCGACGAAGAAAAATAAAATATCTGTCAAAAATAACGAAAATATTTGATTTTTGTCAAAGTCTAGGTTCCCCAAAAAACATAGTTTCCTCTCGAATGTTCTGAAGAGGAAATTACATGGATATCAAATCAATTTTCAAGGTATTAACTTGTGCTGCAGCACTCCAATTTGGAGCTGGTGTGGCGGCGGCTGAAGATAAAAGTCCATGGCAGGTAAGGCTACGTTTGATTGACGTTGTGCCGGTAGAAAAAAGCACAGTCTCAATTGGTGGTGATGTAACGGCAAGTAACACCATCGTACCTGAACTTGATATTACTTATTTCTGGTCTGACCATTTTGCAACCGAACTGATTTTGGCAACTAGCAAGCACAACATGGGTGCGAATGGCACCGCGCTTGGTGATTTGGACCTTGGGCACGTTTGGGTATTGCCGCCAACTTTGTTGGCCCAATATCATTTTAATCCCGATGGTAAGG
>CAXBKT010000055.1:0-19381 GCA_963976155.1 uncultured Kordiimonadaceae bacterium
GTCTTTGCCTCGGCATAACCGCTCGACAATTTGATGGAAAGAGTTTTCAAGTACGCCAAGACGTTCTTCTAAAGTCAGCTCATCCTGCTCCGCCACAGCATACTGTGGGAACATCACGGCGGCAGTCTCTTTTAGGAGGTCACCAATTTTTCCAAGCGAGAGTCCACTTGCTTCACCATATCTTTCATGGTGTTGCTTTAGCTGTGCTGCAATCTCTTTAAGGCTTGTCATGCTCTCAGGCTTATTGTTCATCGGTCTCTCCGCTCTGCCTTTATAACAGTTTAGAGGTACGGCGACCATCTACAAGCCCCCAAAGCACGAGAATTTCTTCACTTTACCGCGATAAAAGCTTTATCAGGGTTTGCTTGCTAAACTTTTTCGTCGCTCTTTGTAGACAAAAGATGGCCATAACCAGCCTCAACAACAAGCTCATCACTGCGCTCTACAACGTGTGCATGCAGGCGTTTCATGAAAACGTCTTTGCTAAGTTTCTGAGGGAAAGGTTCACCAAACTCAAGCACTGCTGTGCCAGACCGGTGCCAAAACCCTTTGGTCCAAAAGAGCCCTGTATTAGTCGCAACCGGCACGACCGGGAGTTTTGTATCCTGATGCACAAAATATGCGCCGCTTTTTAGTTTTTTAGACTGGCCAATTAACACTCGCGTCGCCTGAGGGTACACAATAAGAGGCCGGTCCATCTCAACGATATGCTTAGCGACATCTGTCATGCCCTTATGTGCATCTTTCGACTGCCGATCAACGCGCACAATCTGCATTTTCTTAAGAATTGGCCCAACAAACGGCGTTGAAAATAGCTCTTTCTTTGCCAGAGCAGACACGTCTGGCCGAATGCAATACGCTAACATCGGGTCCATATTACTTTGGTGAGCAGCCGCGAAAATAAAGCCACCGGTTTTGGGGCAGTGCTCCATACCGCGGTATTCCATACGAATACCCATCACCCAGCGCGCAATCCAGACACACCCGGCGCAATAGAGATTAACCCCAACGCGTACAGGCTTTTCTGATTTCAATAAGCAGAGTGGCCACACACAGACACCCAAAATAGCCAAGGTCCATATGATAAAAACCACGTTAAACAATATAGATCTTATTCCATCGATAAGACGCATATTACTCTAACTCCTAATGCGAACTGCTTCATTTAATGCCACTTGCCACTTTAACCGGGTTTAACTCAAGGAAAAAATCAGATATCCTTAATATAGAATTTAAGTTGATCACTTGGGAAAATATTATGAGCACCGACGACAAGCGTCTTGATACCCGTTTACCCGTATTATGGACAGGTACGCTCACCACAGAGGATGATACAGAATACCCTTGTGAAGTACGCGATATTTCGCTTGCTGGCACTCTCATTTCAACGAGCGCTAATATCCCGATGGGGGAACGTATCCTCCTTGAGATTAAAGGCCTCGGCGAATTTGCCGCAGAAGTGAAATGGCAAGGGTCCGCCCAGCTTGGGCTGCTTATTCTTGCTGGACCTGACTTAGTCCTGAAAAAATTTGCAGAAGGTGCTGGAGCTTCTGTTTCTGACGAACCCAAAGCCACAGGGTCTGATCCGCTCGCGATCACTTGAAAGCCAAAAGTGACTCTATAGTTAGGAGACTGGCGCACACGCAGGGGGAATGATAGTATCTGATGAAGCGGAGGAAAGTTACTCCGCACTATACTGGAAGATAGTGATTAGAATCAGAAACATACCCAAAGATTTTTGGCCCGATATTATGTGGCGGGCCCTGCAAGGCTCTATACTTGGCTGCGGCGCACCAATCGGCTGGGCTTTTATAGTCTTCATCAGAGGATTGAACCCTGCAGACGATTTTACAGCTAATCCTGTGCTGTATTTTTACATGTTCTTTGGAACCGCCACCGCCTTCGCCATTTTTGGCGGGTATTTCGGCTTACAAGAGAGCCAGCTAAGGGAACGCTCTTGGCGTGATCATCTGACTTCTCTCTATAATTTGCGCTATTTTCGGGAACAGCTTGATATACAATTAGCCCAGTGTGTGCGCGACGAGGTGCCCCTGACACTTATCTATTTTGATATTGATCATTTTAAAAAAGTGAATGATACGTATGGTCATGCCGCGGGTGATACTGTTTTGATAGAGCTCAGTAAAATGATCGGTCGGATTCTACGCAAAAATGAACTATTCGCTCGCATTGGCGGGGAAGAGTTTGCGATTTTTATGCCGCGCAGTAATGTTAAAACTGGCTCCCGTCTTGCTGAACGTATCCGGGAAATAATCGCAGGTCATGCGATCCCCATCAATGCTAAAACTTCATTAACTGTCACCATTTCAATGGGCGTAGTAGAAACCCAACCAGACGAAACAGCCACTTCATTCATAGAACGGGCGGACAGCGCAATGTATCAGGCAAAGAAAACTGGCCGAAACAAGGTTGTCGTGGTTTAAATTCGTGACGGCAGCGAAAGGTCAGCATCAATGTTTGTTAAGCTTGGAACTGTAATAGCCACTGGTTCACCGTATAACTATGACCAGAAAGTACCCATCCTGTTTTACGGGAAGGCTGTACCCGCTGGCAAACTTGACAATCTAAAAACGATAGACATTGCGCCAACACTAGCGCGGCTAGCAAACATTGTGGTGCCCGGTTTTGTCGATGGTCGTGTCATCAAATAACCACCTAAGAATGACACCCAACAACGCTGTTCCAGGGAGCTGCCCTGGGCCAGCATTGTCTGCGCACTCAAATAGCTTCGCCTGCAGCGTGACCACTCGCCCATGCCCATTGGAAGTTATAGCCCCCTAACCAACCGGTGACATCTACGCATTCGCCGATGAAATAAAGACCCGGCTGAGATTTTACTTCCATCGTCTTGGAACTAAGCGCGTCCGTATTAACGCCGCCTTTGGTTACTTCCGCTTTTTTAAACCCTTCCGTGCCAGTTGGCACCAGCGTCCAACTGGACAAACTATTCGAAATATTTTCGAGGGCCTTATTAGATAAATCAGCCATATTCCCCGGCCAACTCGTAGCGATATAATCAGCCAGCCGCTCTGCCAACACAGATGAAAGGATCGCCTTTAAGGAGGTTTTTGGCCGTGTAGTACGTTCTGCCTTCAGCCATTCAAAACTATCTGCAATAGATGGTAGGAGGTTGACCGTAATCTCGTGCCCTGCTTGCCAATATGATGAAATCTGCAATATCGCAGGCCCTGATAACCCTCGGTGAGTGAATAAAAGGTTTTCTCTGAAATTTACCGCGCCGCAACTGACGATACTATCAGCAGCCACCCCGGCAAGTGGCCGCAAACGGTCCATCAATTTTTCATCAAAAGTAAACGGCACAAGGGCGGGCAAAGGCTCCACCACCTTCAGGCCAAACTGCCGTGCCAGTTTATACCCAAAATCCGTTGCGCCCATTTTAGGTATCGAAATACCGCCAGAAGCCACCACAATATTTTTAGCCTGCCATTTCTGACTAGCCGCTGTAACCATGTAGACACCCTTCTCATATGACACATCTTGAATATCAATATTGGTTTCGAAGGTCACACCAGCTGTTTCACATTCAGTCAGCAATGCTTCCAGTACTTTGCCTGCTCGCTGGTCACAAAAAAGCTGCCCCAGTGTTTTTTCATGCCATGTAAGCCCGTACCGCCTGAGAAAATCCATAATATCCCACGGCGTATAGCGGCTGAGTGCAGACTTAGGGAAATGTGGATTTCGGCAAATGTAAGCCGTAGGAACCACGTCTTGATTGGTGAAATTACACCTGCCACCACCAGAAATTAATATTTTGGCACCCGGTTTTTTGCTACGCTCCAGCAACAAAACCTTCTTGCCCTTTTTCCCTGCGGTCAGGGCGCACATAAGACCAGCTGCGCCTGCACCAATAACTATTGCATCATAGTGTATCATTATTGCTACCTTACGCTAACTGCCGTTTCCTCGCCGTTTCTAGTGATATATCACCTATCACACAAGCTGTGATTCTTCTGGAGTCGCACCCAAATACGCCTTCAACCATCTCGTTTCCCATAATCCCAAACCTCAAAGTAGTGTCCAGCCAGGTTTGCATTTTACTATTTCCCGCACGAGAAGGTTGATAACGGCGGCGAAGTCGCTAATATCCCTTATCAGGGAAATAGTTATGATTGCCGTAGGGGGTATTTTGGAGGATAAAATTTATCTTTCCTTAACCACCATATGTAAAGAATGGCATTGTAACGGGGGCTATATATTATAGACTTTTTGTAAGTTGATCAGGAACGAGGGGCAGTCCAACAATGGCCGCGCTTGACAGTAAATCGCAAACCAGACTTCTCACCATTAAAAACCTTTTGCTCGGGGTGACAGTAACATTGATCGTTATTGTCGGTGCCATGGCAATAAATGGGTTAACAACCGCCAGCAATGAGCAAAGCAAAGCTGAACGAGCGATGACACTTAATTCGCTTATTGATGACATTGTAACGCTCAAATTGTCCGTTAGCGGAGAACGAAACTATAGTTTAACAGCTTATGGTTTCCCTGGTGTAGTACCTGGTGAATTTACCACCAAAATTAATTTGAACCGCAGCAGCGTTAAAGCGGCTTATGACAATATCCGCACCAAACTTCAGGACTTACCTGACTTTGACGGCAAGGACGCCAATAGCAAACGATTTGAGGCCTCTAATAAAACATTCAATACTTACAAAGCAGAGTTTTTTGATGCCTACAACGGCTATGTTGCCCTTCACGATACCATCGACACAGACCTAACAACAGGTAGCCGAGAAAGCAGCAGTAGAGCGATTTCCCGTGCAATGGAAGGTCTGATTGATTCAGCCGCAAAAGTACGTAGTCAGCTCGAGTCTAACTACGACTTTGGCGATGGCCGTATCGCAGTCGTGAATCGCCTGAAGTTCCAACTTTGGATTATGATTGAATATGCAGCGCGTGAAGCCGCGTCTCTTGGTGGCAACATAGCATCAGGCGAACCCATTTCTACCATCCAAAAAGGCCGGGGTGACCGGTTTGGAGGTACCGGGCAGAGTGCTTGGGAGCAAGTTCAGGCAATCGCAGCGTCGACAACTGCCTCAGCCAACATAGCAGCTCAACTAGAGCAAATTCAGAAAGTCTTTTTTGATCAGTTTGCTGAAACACGATTTGAGCTTTACGATCTATCTGATGAGGCCGTTGATGAAGCAGACGACCCTAGTGATGTGACTGTCGACTTTGGACGCACACCAGCACAGTGGATGGATGTGGCAAATAGTGCCGTTGAGCCTGTTATGATGATGAGCAGCTACGCCAACAATCTATCAACTGAGCTTAATAACGAAGCCGTATCAGCGGCAAGTGCGGCCATGGCTGTCTCTCTCATTCTAATCGTTGTTGTCCTTGGTGTAGGCGGCCTGTCCGTGTGGGTTGTGTTAAGCCGAGTAGTAGCGCCAGTGAACGCCCTATCTGATACTATGATTGTACTTGCTGGCGGTAACCTTGAGGTAGATATTCCAAATATCACACGTGAGGATGAAGTCGGCGACATGGCGCGCTCTGTACAGATTTTTAAAGAAAACGCTATTGAACGCCGCGAGATGGAAGCTCGCCAACGCGAGCAAGAAGAAGAACAGCGTGAGCGTGAAGAACAAGAAGCAGAGCGTAAACGGACTGAAGAAGAAACCCAACGCAAACGCGAAGCAGACCGCGCTGAGCAAGACCGCGCTGAACGCCGCGCTGCAATGCTTGAACTTGCAGATCAGTTTGAAGCGAATGTTATGGCGGTTGTGGAAAGCGTGTCGGCCTCTGCTCAAGAAATGGAAAATGCTGCAAGCGGTATGGCATCAACGGCTGATGATACTTCACAGAAATCAAACGTAGTGGCCAATGCAGCCCAGCAAGCAAGCAGCAATGCACAAATGGTAGCTAGTGCTGCTGAAGAACTTTCTGCTTCAGTACGCGAGATTACAGGCCAAACGAACCAATCAAGTGCCGCAGCCAGAGATGCTGTGACCCGCACAGACAATGCCAGCAAAGACATTGTCGAACTGGTAGATGCAGCTCAGAAAATTGGCGATGTTGTTAAGCTTATTAACGACATTGCTGAGCAAACCAACCTTCTGGCTCTCAATGCTACGATTGAGGCTGCGCGTGCAGGTGAAGCTGGTAAAGGCTTCGCTGTTGTTGCAAGTGAGGTCAAATCCCTCGCGAACCAAACAGCCCGTGCGACACAAGAAATTACCGAACAAGTTAACAGTATGCAGCAAGCAACTAATACTGCCGTGAGCGCAATGGATGAAATTAAAGGTATCATCGGTGATATCGAATCAACATCCGTTTCTATTGCGTCTGCGGTTGAAGAACAGGATGCTTCTACACAAGAGATTGCCCGAAACGTATCCGAAGTGTCTGCTGGTACTGAAGAAGTGACGTCAAACATTCACGCTGTGAACCAAGGCGCCACATCAACAGGTAGTGCAGCGACAGAGGTTCTATCTTCAGCGCAAATTCTCACGCAGCAGTCAGACGACCTGCGCAGTCAGGTAGAAAACTTCCTGAAGACGATTCGCGCCTAACAGCGTTTCAAAATATGATAAAAAGGGGTACTTTTAGTGCCCCTTTTTTTGTGTCGCTCCAGAAAGGTCAGTGCGCTATAGGGCCAACCTCTGTGATTTCAGCAACTTCCACCCTATGCCGCTCCAGCAACTCAAAAACACTATATTCACTCGGTAAGGGTCAGGGCTTTGTACCAAGTGAGGCAGCCCCACTCAATCCAACGGAAGCCAACATGATGTCCAGCAAGACGCCCCTTAACACCCTGTAAGGTGCCATCAAAATACAACGTATCAAGCCATATGAAATAGGCAGCCATGTGAAATACAGGCTGTGGTATTGCCACCAGTCTATTCCACAAGGGCGGATTGAATTGCTACTCCGCACGGTTAGCCGACATGCCTAACCGAACGCGCACAAAGTCCTGCCTGCGTATAGAGAGTGTCATGAAATTTTTGAAACAAGTGTTCGACTGGCCCGATACTCGCATCGTAAACCAGTGTGTAACACGTCGTGGATTTTATTGGGTAGCAAAAACTGAAAAACAAAACAGCTAAGCCACAGCAGTGGCTATGCCAGCCAAAGTAACCTTGCTATCAGGCCTACGTTCAAAACAATCCTAAAACGACGCCATCAAAAATAAGCCGAGCATAAATAAAACCCAGCTTATCAAGTCAAACTGCTTATTGAAGGCGCCATGTAATCGGAATAACAAATGTCAAATTTGCATCCGGCATACTGTCTGGCGGCGCCGGCATCGGGTTAAGCTTATCCATCATTTTAGGAATAGCTTTATCCAGAACACCCTGCCCTGATGGCTCAACAATTTCATAGTTGGTGATATCACCATTACGCGCCAACGTTACTTTCACCCGTGCTTTACCTTCAATCTCTCTCGAGATAGCAGACCGTGGATAAATGTGTTTTTTGGCAATGAGCTTAACTACCTTCTTACGCCAATCACCAATGTCATCAGCAAAAACCGGTGTAGAAAGCACTAGTGCTGTGGCCATAAAGCCCGCTAGAATGAGTGAAACAGTCCCCCGCACTTTGCTCTTTACAGTGTTACTCAACATGCATACCTCCTGCGCCTGCGATAATTGCAGGCATAAATACAAATAGCTCTCTAACCAGTCATAAAGTGACTTGGTTAATAATCGCTAAAGTTATTCGTCACTACTTCATGCAACTTAGTAGCATCAGCAATCATACATCTGCAAACTAGTTTAATGTTATCTGGTTAACAATTCGTGGCCCATAGCTGGCAATATAGTTTAATTGCCTGAGCAATCATTCCCCTAAAAAGAATAGTGACGAGCTCCCTTTTCCGTAATCCCACCAAAATATCTAGCAGAGGAATTAGGACTTGTCATCATCTAGAAGATGGCTATAGTGCGCCCGCAGTCAGCTGACATGATTAGTTACTGTAAGGAGTCGTGGCCGAGCGGTTTAAGGCGCACGCCTGGAAAGCGTGTTGGGCAGCAATGCTCTCGAGGGTTCGAATCCCTCCGGCTCCTCCATAATCCCCCAATTCCATCCCTAATATTAGTCGCTAAGCTATAGACCTAAACACAATCCTAATGCTTTCATTGAGTGAGGCGTGACTCCACCCCCTAAATACTCGAAAAGTTTAGCAAACGACATACTAGGCCGTGCGTGACCGCGCCAAAATATAAATTGAAATTCCATTAATAATTTAAATTATAGATTATAATTCTAATTATACGTATTATTAGTAGTATTATCTGTTGTCAAATTAACACACATATATTTATTGCACAAAAGTTACAGATTCCAGCTTCTATCATTGTTGCCCAACAGAGATTCTCAAACTAGCGTCACTTCTTAATAACAAAAAAGTCACTTAGTATCTTACTACTGGAGGAAATGAGAAATGTCTCACAAAGATCTAATGAGCAAGTTGCTCATGGGCACTGTGGCCTACGGTGCTATTGCTGCCGTTGCCCTGCCCGCTACAGCTCAAGACGCAGCTGCAGAAACTGACAATACATTTGAAGAAATCTACGTAACCGCTCGTAAAAAGCAGGAGCTTATCACTGAAGTTCCTATGAATATCGCAACGGTTAGCTCTGTTGAAATTGGAAAACGGAATCTTGTAAATAAAGAAGAGTTTTTCCGTTCTATCGCTGGCGCTTCTGCACCTGGTGTTGGTGGTTTCAACAACCGTGGTCAATTGATCCTTCGTGGCCTCAGCGGCGGTAACGATGCTACGCCTGATACATCAAGCACATTCACTGACGGTATCCCGCTTAATTTTTCTGACCTCTATGATGTTGAGCGCGTAGAGGTACTTCGTGGCCCACAAGGTACGCTTTATGGTTCAAACGCCATTGGTGGTACAGTTCGCGTCATCACCAAACAGCCTAATCTAGACGAAATGGAAATTGGCGGCTCTGTTCTCTTCAAAAACGAAGCGAATCGTCCTGGCAATGAAGTTCGTGGTTACGGCATGATCAATATGCCTATCGTTGAAGGCAAGATGGCCCTCCGTGTTACTGGTTCATCTGGCAGCCAAGAAGGTAAAATCGTCAACGTTTATAACCATCACAATGGTTCTGTTGATGAGCGCTTCCTTCGTGCACAACTTCTTTGGTCACCAGAGGAAGACACACGTGTAAACTTCAAGTTTGTACACAAAAACTACCACAACACTGGCTACACAGAAGTTGACGTGTCCAAGCCTGGTAGCTCATACGAAGCAATTCTAACACCAAACGCTGATGCGCCGTATGGTTATGATGTTGCATTTGATTTCCCTGACTGCCCAACAGGCTCATCTCGCCCACAGTGTAAGTCTGATGGCTCACTTGGTGATGTGAACCCAGACTTTGCAGTATGGAACCTAATGGACAGCGAAGACTATCAGCAGCTTAATGTTTTTGGTCTGAACATCGAAAAAGACAATATCATTGATGGTGTTGACCTGATTTACGCTGGTTCCTATCAGGACGAATCTGACGGCGGCCGCCAAGGTGGTTGGTCACGTAATGATGCACAAGATATGTTCCGCACATGGATCATCGACAAAGATTCTTATACCCGTTGGACACATGAGTTCCGCCTCCAGTCTTCTGGCGACCAAGCTCTTGAGTGGACAGTAGGTGCTTTCTACGACAAGCTATCTTACGATCCACGTGATGATATCCAGTGGCAGTATCACGCAACTGATAACAAAAGCCGTGCAATCGCAAGTTACCTCTGGGGTAACTATTGGGGTTACGGCGATCCAAGCCAAATTGGCCTAGATCTATACGGTGACGACACCGCTAACTATAATGCTCGCCGTAATCAAAACGATTCACGCGAACTCGCTTTCTTCGGTGAAGCTGGTTACACATTTGATATGGGTGACAGTGGCAAGCTCGAAGTTACAGCTGGTCTCCGTTATTATGATTTGCATGATACAATCGACAGCCAAGAAACTGGTATCTGGGTTAATCCAGACGGCACGCCAAATGTAACACTTACTGATGACGGCGAGTCCGGTACACGGAAGAAATTTAGCGTAAACTACATGCCGAACGATAGCTTCGCTGTGTATGCTATTTACTCTGAAGGTTACCGTCCTGGTGGTAACAATGGTTCATCAGCACCACACGCTTGTAATGAAGATGAAAACATTGGTTCTTATGTTGACCGCTATTCTTCAGATCAGATCAAGAACTATGAACTTGGTGTAAAAGGCTTTGCTTTTGACCGGAAAGTTCAATTCTCTGCAGCTGCGTACCAAATCGATTGGACCGGCGTACAGGCAAGCGTTTATATGCCTTCATGTGGTTTCTCATATACTGCGAATGCAGCGTCCGCGAAATCTCGTGGTGTCGAGTTTGAAAGTACTACGCTACTTACAGACAGCCTGAAATTGATCTTGAATGCTGCTCATACAAATTCCAAAATGACGTCTGACGTGCCATCTCTTGGTGCAAAAGACGGCGACAGCATGACAATGGTACCGAAGTATAACTTCTATGTTGCCCTTGATCAGGAATTTGAGCTTTGGGGCCGTGAGGCGTCAGCGCGTTTGGATGTTAATGGTTACGGCGAGTATAAATCTAACTTCAATACACTTGACCAAGATATTTCACCAGCCTACCAGCTTGTGAACCTATCTGCTGGTATGCAGGTTACAGAGAATGCACGCATCGGCGTTCATGTAAACAACCTGCTGAACGAGCGTACACTAAGCTACAGAAAATCACGTAGCCGCAGTGGTCGCAGCCAGTTGAATGAGTATTACAACCCTGACCGTACAGTTTCAGTGCGTTTAGACTTCTCATTCTAAATACATATTACTAGACTATTGAGCGACGGGCCTTCGGGTCCGTCGCTTTTATTTTATCTGAGGGACGACAATGACATCAGCCAATCAAGAATTTTACCGGTCAATCGCAAGTCTTATTCAAGGTGGAAACCCTAAGCAGGCAATTGACCAGTTGAATTCGTTTCTAGCTGACCAACCAAAAGATGAAACAGCTTTGTCGATGCTAGCATCTGCAAATCTACGCGCAGGTAATACAGAAGCCGCTATTGCATGCTTTGAAAAAGGCATAGTTCTCCGACCAAATTCTGATGCAGCCCATGCGGAGCTTGCGTTTGCCCTGATGAAAACCGGGAATAAAAAGAAAGCCGCAAACCACTTTGGAAAAGCGACGGCGTTAAATTCAAACTTCTATCAGGCATGGTGTTTTCTTGGGCAATTAGAATATGCGCTTGGTAATTATACTGCCGCCCGCATTGCCACAGACCAAGCCGAAACCTGTGATCCATTAGAGCCAGACTACCGGAAAATGCAGACCGCAATGCGTGCTGACAAATTTGGAGAAGCCGAAGAAATTGCACGCACAATGCTGAAGCGGCAAGCCGGCCATCCGCGCGCAGCCTTTATGTTAGCTCATTTAGCAGACAAAGCGGGCGCATTTGAAGAAAGTATGCGCATTCTCAAGTATGCGCTAGAGCATTATCCTGCTCATGTCATGCTCCGCAGAGCACTCATCCAAGCACTTGAAAAACTTGGTGCCTATATTCCTGCTGTTATCGAGGCGGAGGAACTCACAAACATAAGCCCAGACGAGTTTCGAAGCTGGCTGTTGCTCAGCAAAACACACGGCCATACAGGTGACCATGACAAATCATTAGCCGCCGCAGAGAAGGCCGCCTCAACTTTAGATGATGGCAGTGATGAACTTGGCAAAATTGACCTGCTGCGGGGTCATGCACTCAAGATCATGGGGCGGCGCGCTGAAAGTGAACAGGCTTACCGAGACTGCATTAAAAACACCCCTGATAACGGAGCTGGCTGGTGGGGGCTTGCTGACTTTAAAAACTATGAGTTTTCCGACGATGACATGCTTGTAATGGAACAGCTAGCAAACAATGAAAAAGCAGAAGCACCCCAACGCTGTCAGGCGGCCTTTGCATTAGGCAAAGCTTATGAAAACCGAAAAAAAATTATTGAGAGCTTCGCTTGGTACAAACGTGCAAACGATCTGCGCCCCAATGTGACATTTGACCCCAAAGATAACGATACTTTCTGCAATGACCACATCCAAGGCTTCACTGCTAAAGTCCTTTCAGAGCAAGCTGCGCCCTTACCAAAAGGACCTACACCAATATTTATTGTGGGAATGCCGCGCGCTGGTTCAACTCTCATTGAACAAATCCTTGCAAGTCACAGCGCGGTTGAAGGCACAATGGAACTGTCCACACTACCAAATGTCGAGCGCCGGATATCTATTCAGGGCCGAAAACAATTTAACGCCGAATATCCGGCTTCTCTTGCCCAATTTAGTGAGCAGGAACTAACAGCACTTGGGCAAGTCTACATTGACGAAACCGCCTTGTACCGCACCGAAAAAGCCTATTTCATCGACAAATTGCCACCTAACTTTGAGCGTATAGGGCTTATTCACAAAATATTACCCCACGCTGTCGTTATTGATGCGCGTCGCCACCCATTGGACTGTGGTTTCAGCGGCTACAAACAGCATTTTGCAGGTGGCCATGAATGGAGTTACGACCTAACAAACATTGGTAACTATTATAACGGCTACCTGAAAATTATGGACCACTGGGATACGGTACTGCCCGGCAAGGTAGTTTGTGTGCAGTATGAAAATATGGTGCGCGACACTGAGGCAACTGTGCGCAACCTGCTTGAACGTATGGGCTTGGAATTTGAAGAAAGCTGCCTACGTTTCTTTGAGAATAAACGCGCTGTTCGAACAGCAAGCAGTGAACAGGTTCGCCAGCCCATTTACACCAAAGGTATGGGGCAGTGGAAACAACTGGAAACCCAACTGGCACCGCTTATTGAAAGCCTCGGCGAAGAAACAATGCAGCGCTTCGTCGAGTTTTTGCCAGATTAAACACCCTATCTAAGTTGGGCGATGATCATCCATATAAATACGCACAGTTTCCAATATTGGTGTGGTCTCTTTAAAAAGCTGGCCGCAAGGCCTTTGGCTAACTGTGCAAAAAGCGAGGCCGCACTCTATTTAGCTTCAATAAATTTTACTTTTTCTGGGTGCCCATGGAGTAAAAAACTTACCCACTGTATAAGGTCATTTTGCCTCGCATAGTTTCGTAGACGGTTCCGGTTCCAGTCATATGTCAGGTTGACCTGCTCCCGTAAAAGAGCCCTGTCTTCAGGTGTTAAGTCCGAATAGAGGCTTATACCAATATGGTTTCTAGACAGAAAACTAAAAGGTTCAAAACGCGCTAGCGCTACTGACGTACGCCAAGCTTCAACGGCCTTAGTATTATGCTCTGGCCCAATGAGCATATAAGCAGTTGCAAGGCGAGCCCACGCAAATGTATTAACAGGGGCAAGGCGAAGGCTGGTTTCAAGGTGCTCTTTAGCCTGAAGCCCATATGAGACACGCTGAGGCTCACTAGAAGCTCGCTGAGCCCGCAGTAAAAACACAACACCAAGCTGTTGGTAAGCTTGGGGGTGGTCGACAAAGGAAACAGCCTGTTCACGCGACTGTTGCAGTACGTCCAGCTCCTCGTCCGTTACCTGCTCTCCGAGGTTGGTCCGCTCATAAATAGGCGTACCAGGAACAAGCATCAGTTCTGCCAGGAATCTCGGAATTCCTATGTATAACAGAAGGATAGAAGCTAAAAGCATAAAGGTTGGTAAGATACGACCAGAAAGGTTTTTCACAAAAAAGCCCTTTCTTAGTTGGTGTAATAACCACTTTTGGTGCCGTAATAGTACCCTTGATCACCGTAACCATACCCTTGATGACGTTTTATATCGACCTGCGTAAGAACGACACCAGCAATCTGACAGCCTGTTTGCTGAAGTTGCTTGACCGCTGTTTTCACAATGGTTTTTGCAGTTTTTTCCCACTGGACAGCAAACATCAGTGCATCAGCCTCTTTTGAGACAACCATAACATCAGACACGGCAAGAACCGGCGGTGTATCAATCAAGACCAAATCATACTGAGTTCTCGCTTCTTTTACGAAGCTCCCGAATTCATTCGAGTTAAACAATCGCTGTGGATCATTCTCTTTATCGGCCCAAAGTGCGTGAATGCCGGAGGTTTCATCCTCATAGATCTTGGCACCATTCTCAACAGCAGAACCATCTAAAACATCATTCAAGCATGCAAATTTACGGTCAATTTTCATGCGTTTGCGCATAACAGGGCGGCGCATGTCGGCTTCAACCACCAAAACCTTCAAGCCTGAGCGCCCAAGAGTATGAGCAAGACAAATAGTAGCAGTAGACTTACCTTCGCCTGGTACAGAAGATGTAACTGCAAGCACACGGGGCACAACGCCAGTGCTGCCTGCAAACATAAGCGACGCATGAATATTTCTGTGCGCTTCAGAGAAAGAAGATGTTGGTTTCGAAATCAGATAGCCTTCCGGGCCACTTTCTTTCAGAACTGTCTTCCCAACAAGAGGGATCATGCCAAGGCCGCGAAGCCCTAGATCTTGTCGCAACTGATCAAAATTACGATATCCGTTATCAAGCGCCTCAAGTAGGAAGGCAAGCCCAACGCCTATACCAACACCTGCGAAGGCCACGAGCAGAATGATAAGTTTCTTTTTTGGAAACGACGCAAGCGTTGGCACATCTGCCTTAGATATAATGCGCGCATCTGCTTGTTGCATACCGTCTTGACTGGAGGTTTCCTTGAAACGATTTACGAAAGTTTGCAAAAGTAGCCGGTTTGCCTCAGCCTCACGGTCCAATTCCCGCATCTGCACTTGAGCGCGGCTAACAGTAAAGCTCTCGCGCTTCAAACCAGCCAAATTCTGCTCAAGCGTACGAACGCGAATAGCCGCAACTTCGGCTTCACCGCTAACACCTGCAACAATTTTCTCGATTTCAGTTTCAATCTTGGCCTGAATATCAGCATATTCGGCCTGAACGTTAATCATCCGCGGGTGCCTAGGACCATACCGTGTCGCCAGTTCAGCTCGATTTCGCTGAACTTCTGATTCTTGTTCTTTAAGACGCTGAATAAGCGGGGATTGAATGACTTCAAGCAAACCAGACCCCGCCAACTGCCCGTCAGCAGCTACCTGCGCAACCTGTTGCTGCCGCGCTTCGGCCCGCGCCAGGTCCGTGCGTGCATCCACAAGCTGGGAATTGAGCTGCGCCAATTGTTGCTCATTCACCGAACCCGCATTTCGTGTTTGGATTAGCTGATTCTCTTCACGGAATTTCTGAGCCGCCTGCTCAGAAGACCGTACATTCTCACGAAGCTCAAAAACACGCTCATTGAGCCATTCGTTAGCCCGCTGCGTCGCCTCAAACTTCACCTCAAGCTGATCTGTGAGGTATAATTCAGAGAGAGTATTCGCCAGCAGTGCTGCTTTTTTGGGGTCCGTTGACTCAAAAGACAACCGCAAACTATACGATCGCGCTGGGTTACTGATAGACAATTTCGCCAAAACAGAATCTATAACTTTGGCACGTGTCGCATCCGCCTTGTCTGCATCGGAACGAGCGTCAACCTTTCGCCCAAGCACTGCATCAGACCAAGCGTCAGGTAGGTAGGAAAGAGGATTCAAATAACTCAAAAGGCTTTTTTTGGTATTAAGTTCGGCATTAAATTCAGGGTCATTCGTTAAGTTAAGCCTATCAACCAGCTTGCCACCTAAACGGCGAGATTGAAGGACATCAATCTCCGTTTTAATCGCCGCAACATCTGTGCCAAGCCCCGACATAACAGCTTCGAGGTCAACAACACTATTTTTGCGAGACTCAATCGCCAACAAGCTCTCTGCGGTATACCGCGGAGTCAACTGCACAACAATGATCAGGGAAATAACAACCAAGAAAATGGTGGTATTAACAATCACCCATTTCCTGCGCCACAAGGTCGTCAGAAGTGCTCGAATATCTATGACATCGTCATCTTCAAGCATTTGCCCACTAGTCTGCGGTAGCTTATAATCGGGATTTGGGTGATTATCATACATAACAATGTGCCTGAGTGATGAAACTAGAAGAAGCGTTCGTCAATACGGATAATATCACCCGGCAACACCTTTGCCGTAATATCCACTGTGATCTTCTGCTCTATGCCATCAATTTTTCGAGTGACTTCAATTTTTTTCTTGTTTGCACGGTACGTAAAACCTGACGCGAGCGCGATAGCATTTAAAACGGTCATATCGTTCACATAAGGATAACTACCGGGCTTATCTACTTCCCCGAGAATATAAAAAGGTCGGTAGTTCATGACCTCAAGATTCACGCGCGGAGTAACCAAATACCCATCAGCCAACAGTTCCCGGATTACGCCTTCAGCATCGCCCAAGCGTTTACCGCCAACAACAACTGTACCAATAAGCGGCATCGCGATTTTGCCTTGGCCGTCTATTTCAAACTCACCAGACAAGTCTTCTTCGCCGTAGACCGTAACCTTAATCTGGTCACCAGCACCTAACTGATACTGCTCTACTACATTCTCTTGTGCAAAAACAGCGACCGAAAAAACGATCGCTGTAAGCATCTGTACTAAAAAATTTCTAATTGTCATGACTACTCAAGTTCCACCGCAATTACCTATGCGTACAATATAACACTACTGTACGCGGAAAAAGGTAATTTTTACCAAGCAGCGGTTAAACCTAGCATGAATGCATGGCGGTTATAGTCTTGGTCAGCATCTGTCGTAGACCGCTTATCGAAGCTATAGTTTGCATTCACTGAGAAGTTACGGTTCATCAGGTATTTCGCACCAAGCCCCAAGCTAGTCATGTCATCGCTACGCACTGTGTTAACAAAATCCATCTTAGTATAAGAGGCTTTTGCGTTCAAAAGCAGATTACGCTGCAGTTCATGCTGAAGATCGATGGAATATAGTGTGGAGAGAATACCAGCTGCCGCAACAGTAACCCCTGCGCTATTCGCAGACCTTAGCGTTGTCTCAACAACATTACGGTCAACCGCAACGCGTGCTGACGTTAAACCTGTTGGCGCCCACAAAAGCGATGCACCAAACTTAAAGTCGCTAACGTCACCGTAGTTTGCTGAATCAAAGTCCCGCTTTACATAACCAACAAACACTTCACCCTCAGCAGTACCACTTACCTTAAAGGCCGCACCACCAACAATATCATACCCATCAGAATCACGGCGTGCCGTGCCCTTGTTAGGTGGGTTTGTATAATTCACTTTTGTCACAGTGAATTTGGTGAAGGCTTCATATTCGTCTGTCATGTGGTAGCCAAGCCGCACAGAGCCGTTGACTGTTTCGCGGTCACGGCCATCATTACGTCGGTTACCACCGCCAATAAGGGCGGCATTGTCAAAATCTTGCTTGGAAAAATCGCCTTTAACCGCGAAAGAAACTTTACCTTCATCACGCTTGAAGCCAACAGCCGCTTTCAAAAGAGAAAAGTCTGTCGGAGAAGCAGCAGAGCCAATAGCATCTACAGATCCACGGTCCTCATGGCCTTTGGAATAAGTCAGATCGGTAGTGATATTCGTGCCGCGCGTGATATCAATACGACCATTCATGCCGACGTTAATGTCTTCATAATCCTCGGAGCCATTGTCGGAATATTTTGCAATCGCAGCATCAGCAAAGAAACCAAGCGAGTTATTGTTCCAATTGGAATTCAGTTTCAATGAAGGTTTAATTATTGCAATAAAGTCATCAACACTCGGTGTAGCGTCTTTATCAGTGGCAAAAATATTCGAATCAAATTTGCCTTCCGCTTTCACCGAAGGTTTAAACATAAATCCGCCTGAACGAATGCCTGGGGCATCATAGTCAGAGCGCTGTTTATCATAAACAGCCATCAATGGTGCGTCAGCACTTTGCGCGAACGCAGCTGGTACCATCATTGTTGTACTGAACAGCGCTACTGCTGCATGTGCCAGTGCCCGAGTTTTCATGGTGTATACCCCAATTATCTTATTTTCGACAGAATGGACTGAACGACAAAACGGTTAAGAAACAAATTACTTCATCAAAATACACAGAAGCTTTAGCCTATTTATTAATTTAAAAAGGTTAAAAAGTCCATACTTATTATTATCTTAGCTGCTGTTGCTTCGATGTCACATTTTCGTGACGAAGGTCACGTTGATATGAATGAAATATCATCACCCTGTAACACAGCCGCAGTTAAAATACCGGTTGCGAAGGCACCCGTATCAACCGCGATGCGATTCGGGCGAACCTCCGGCTTACGGACACCCGTGTGGCCGTGGACAACTTTGCAGCCAAAATCAAAGTCTGACTTTGTAAATTCACGCCTTATGCCAAGCTTATCCTCGCGGCGCTGGACCGCAAGCGGCACATCCGGGCGTAGGCCTGCGTGCACAAAATAATAGTCGCCAATTTGGTGATGTTCTTTGAGGTTTTGCAGGAACTCAAGGTGGCTTGCAGGCATTTTGTCTTTCAATTCGTTGGATGCCTGCACCAGCGCATCCACATCACTGTCTTCTGCGACATAAACGCCGTAACTCGCGAGGGCCGCAAGCCCGCCAACGCCAAGCCAAAGTCCACCATTCGCCGGGTCATCCAAGAAATGGAGCAGCATGTCTTCATGGTTACCGGCAAGATACACAGTATCCACATTAGGCAGATTAAGCGACAATAAGGCCTCAATCACTTCGCGAGAATGGAAGCCCCGGTCGATATAATCACCAAGAAATATAAGGGAGGCCTTCTGGCCCTCAGGCAATGCACTGATGTCAGCTTCAATTTTCGTAATAAGTTTCAGCAGCAAGTCCGCGCGGCCATGAATATCACCCACCGCATACACCGTTTGCCCTTCCAGCAAACAATAAACCGGGGGCGCAGGTTTTGTGCCCGCAAACCACTTACGCCAAAAAGTCATATGAAACCAAACCCAGCCTTCAATGCCCCACCAAAGAAAAAGGCGAAGCCGCTGCTTCGCCGATCTCTATTATCAATTTTTTACCTCGCCTTACAAGGCTAAAGCAAAACCGATTTAGGTTGGGCTACCTGACTGCGACGGATTAGGCTCCGGAACTACCGGAATAATAATAACCGGAGCTGGCGGCTGCGGAGGCAGAGGCGTCGTCCCTGTCCCTGGCGCTGGCGGTGTATCGCCCAGCGCTGGCGGTGTATCGCCCGGCGCTGGCGGTGTATCGCCCAGCGCTGGCGGTGTATCGCCACCAGTTGGTGTTGGTGTTTGTGTTTGTGTTACCCCAGTACCCGCAGTACCACCTGCATCTACATACGCAACCTGCACATCCGCACTAGTAGAGCTCGCAACCGCCGTTTCTACAGCGACCGCTGTAGCCGTATCACCCGATGCTGCCGCCGTCGATGCTACTGCACTTGCAGCCGAGCCAACAGCGATTTGCGTCGCCGCATCAGCA
>CAXBKT010000056.1:0-19221 GCA_963976155.1 uncultured Kordiimonadaceae bacterium
TCAAAATGATGATAAGGCGCCGCCTGACTAACCCCCGCACGGCGAGCAACAGCCCGCAGAGACAGCTTCTCCATACCATCCTCAGACAAAAGCGCTGTAGCGGCCTCAACCAACGCACCACGCAAATCGCCGTGGTGATATTTTTTTTTGAGCTTTTCGCCGCTGTTCATCTTCGATCCCATGTCTCGTTTTACGCCTAAAACACATGCCGAGTAAAGAGTCATCTTGACAATGTTAAAATTGACCATATCTTAACATTGTTAATATATGGCAGCGAGATAACAATGACCCATAAAAATATAAAGTTTACGCGGCGGCAGGTGATAGAAATGGGTGCGGGGTTTGCAGGCGTTTTCGCGGCTTCCGCACCCACCTTTGCAACACCTACCAGCACTGATAACAAGCTATCCACCAAATACCCAAAAGTACCAGAGTGGCTAACTTATCTTGGAAAATCTGAAGTTGGTGGCCGTAATTACCAGCCCCAAATTGAAGGTAAAGTCCCAAACGGCCTGCACGGTAGCCTCTATAGGAATGGGCCCGGACTGTTCGAACGAGGGAACGACCGTAAAGCACATATGCTCGATGGGGATGGTCTCATACAGCGCCTTTCCTTCAGTGAAGCAGGTGTCCGTTACCGAAACGAATTTGTTCAAACTCCCAAGTTTCTCAAAGAACAGACAGCAGGAAAACTACTTTCCGCTACATGGACCACAAGAGCACCCGGCGGCATACTGAAAAACGCAGGGGGACATAGTATTGAGGTCCAAGCTGGCGTCACAGTTTATCCGGTTGGTGATAAGGTTTATGCACTTGATGAAGGCAATCCTATTTTTGAACTTAACCCTGAGACCCTTGCAACTAAAGGGGCTACAAAACTAGGCGGGGAAAATGCGCCAGGTGGAATAAAAGCACACACAAAGTTTGACCCTGTAACCGGAGAATGGCTAGCTATTGGCGCCTCAATGGGTCGCACGATGACTCTTCATACAATAAGCTACAAAGCAAATGGCCAGCTAAATTACATACATAATTTTGCGAGCCCGCGACAATGTTATATCCATGATTTTTTCATAACTGAGAGCTACTTTATCTTCCTGCTACATCCACTTGAGCTGCAAGTCATGAAGTTTCTAGCTGGCACTCATAGCTTTACTGACAGCCTCACCTGGAAAGGCGAAAAAGCGAACATTATTGCACTTTGTCCCCGTGCTGGTGGTCATGCAAAGTTCATAGAAGCACCTTCCTCTTTCATGTGGCATTCACTGAATGCCTATGAAGAAAAGGGCAAAATCATTGCAGATTTCTCCTCGTTTGATGAGCCCGATCATTTTGTGGGGGAAGACGCTTTTATGTATAATTTCATGCAAGGCTATATGGGTAAAATAGACCATAAGGGCAAAGCCCGCCGCTATATAATTGACGTTCAGTCTGGCACGGCCAAAGAGGATATTATTTCTGATGGTAACTATGAATTTGCGATGGCCGACCCGCGCGTGTATGGCCGCAAGCACAGATATGGGTATTTTGCGTCTGGCGGGCTGTCCGACCTAACCACTGGTATCAGCCGTATTGACTACAGTACGATGGACATTCAGCACTTCGACTTTGCTACGCCTGCCCACACCGGTGAACCAGTCATCATCCCAAAACCGAACGGGAAAGTTGATGACTGCTGGATCATCACCCAATGCCTAGATTCCAAAAGCATGCGTACATTCTTCGCTATTTTCGACGCAGCTCACATCCGCGATGGGCCTCTGGCCAAAATCTGGCTTTCCCACCATGTGCCGATCTCGTTTCACGGAGCATGGAAATCAGCATAATTTGGATCCCGGAAAAGCGGCACCCTATCCTAGAGAAAAACAAAGAGAAAGGCGGCGCCGATGGCACCGCCTTTTTTATTTTTTATTAGCAAATTTTAGAAGTTTGCACGAACTACAAGGCCGAATGTACGCGGCTGGTTAGTCCGGAAAGCAAGACGGGCACGACCACCACGCTCACGGTCAAACGATAGGTTCGCGTTCGTGTCTGTTACGTTATTCACGTAAGCAACCACTTCCCACTCTTCCATCTGGATACCGAAGCTCAGGTTGAGCGTCTGATAGCTATCCAGCTCTAGATCAACATTGGTAACATCCGTACCCGGTGCGCCACCAAATGCTAGGCCAGAAGTGAAAGAACCTGCACCAGCTTCTTGGTCAGATGGTTGTGTAAAGATGCTGCTGCGGTGTTGGAATGTCGCAGAAACATATGCCTCAGCACCTTCAGCTGCCATCTCGAACGGGAAGCTATAAGTTGCTGTTGAGCCAAAGCTGAACTTAGGAACTGATGGCAAACGGTTGCCGTCACGTACACCGCCAAGCACAGAACCCGTACTGTCATTCACTGTTGTATCAAACTTGGATTCAATCAAGCTACCCGCGAAGGAAATATCGAAATTCTCTGTTGGGCGTGCTTTAAACTCCATCTCAAGTCCCATAGTATGGGCTTTTTCAACGTTAAAAGAGATACGTGAAGAACATGAGCCTGCATCAAGTGTAACTTGAAGGTTTGAAATATCAGTATAGAAAGCCGCAGCATTAAAGCTGAAAGTCTTATCTTTATATTTCACACCTGCTTCATAGTTCCAGAGACTTTCATCATCATAATCCTGAAAGCCACCAAAAATCTCAAGATCATTGGCATTACAAAGCGCTGTATTAAGCGGATCGTTCACACCACCAAGACGGAAACCTTTAGAAACCTGAGCATTCAATGTCACTTCGTCATTCACATCATAGCGTGCAAGCACACGCGGTGTGAAACCATCAGATTTAGTCTTATCAACCTGATTAACTACACCGTTACCAAATAGACCAACCTGCGTTACGCTACGTTCTTCTTCATAGTCATAATAACGACCACCAGCCGTAATATGGAAACTGTCAGAAATATCGTAAGTTGCTTCAGCAAAAATTGCTAGCTGCTTCAACTCGTATGGTAGCTCTGAGAAGAAAGGTGAATCAACCGGTGCAACACCAGCACCTGCACCAGCTGCAGTGCCTGCACCAAGTGTGGCGTCAGTTGCGGCATCATAACCAGGTGTTGGTAGGAACTGCTGATAGAAACGATCCGTTTTAGAGTAAAAGCCACCAACAACCCACTGGAATGGACCATCGCCGTTTGAGCTCAAACGTAGTTCTTGTGTATATTGCTCAACCTTCGTTGTGTCACGAAGGTTAGACGGCAAAAGAACTGCTTCATCAGGGAAACCAAGGTCAACAGAGACTGATCCAGTAAGCGCACTTGCATCACGGCTAACGATAATATCACGGTCTGTATAGCTTGAAACAGACGTCAGTTCTACACCGTCAAAATCATAGTTTAGCGTCAGATCAGCAATAAGCGTTTCGTCGGTAAAACCTTCATCCTGCAACAAGAACTGCTCACGCTCACCAAGCTGAATTGCTGGGCGTGTTGTTGTATGCGGATTTGCATAAAGGTTGAACACTTCCTGACGGTTAAACCCATCAGTTTCAATCTTTTGAAAAATGACACGCGGTGTAATTGACAGTGCATCATTTGGCTGGAACAAAAGAGCCACACGGCCACCAGTACGGTTACCGCTGTTGACATTTTTATCGATTGAACCACCTTCACGGTGCGCGTCAATAAAGCCAGCATATTCTGTGTGATAAGCAACGGCACGAATTGCGGCTTTACCCTCAGCAATTGGGATATTGATCATCGCTTTAATGTCGCCGCCAGTACCGCCGCCATCAATGGTATTGAGGCCAGCCTCAACACTACCCGAAGCTTCTTCAAGGTCAGGCTGATTTGTGATGTAACGAATAGTCCCACCAATAGAGCCAGAACCAAAAAGCGTACCTTGTGGGCCACGTAGTGTTTCAACACGGTTCAAATCATAAAGATCAAGGTCCGGTGTGAATAGCGACAAGGAAATTACAGATTCGTCGAGATAAACACCAACCTGTTCTTTTACACCCGGCTGATCACGAACAATCTGTCCTGCAGATACGCCGCGGATCGCAACTTGGCTTTGACCAGGGCCAAGGTTTTGGATCATCAAACCAGCAACACTGCGAGAGACATCCTCAAGGCTCTGTGCACCCGTACGGCGAATATCTGCCGCTGTCTGTGCATTGATTGAAAATGGTACATCTTGAATTGTTGACGCACGTTTCGTTGCTGTTACCACAATCTCTTCAAGGGCAAAGCCATCGTCTGCAGCTGCATCTTGCGCCTGCACACCAGTTGCTGCTGTAGCACCAAAAATTAGTGTTGAGATTGATGTTAATAAGTTTCTTTTTGTTTTATTCACGGACACTTGTTCCTCCTGAACTTGCCTTAGTTCACTGTCAACACGAGAAATTGTAACAACTCCCCGCTCGGTAAGGCCGCCAGAAAATTCAGTGTCCCGAAACAATAAGTCTAACGCTTCAAGAACGGTATACCGACCAACAACAGGGTTCATCCCCTTTGTTTCAGCCAATTCATAAGGGTAAAGCAGTTGCACACGTGCTTGACGTGTAAAAACAGCTAATGCGCCCCCTAATGTCTTTTGAGTGATATCAAACTCATATCGCTCAGAGGGAGTAACCGCGTGTGCAACATCTGCGAACAGCAGTGACATCACTGCAAATATGCACAGAAATACGCGCGTCCTCCCCAGACTTGGTGCTTCCCTATGTATCAACTCGGCGATCGGTATGTTTCCGTATTTTTCACCGGCCTTATTCCTTAAGACCGGTGATGGTTAAAAACCCACAGTATGTTTTTATAAAAAAATGTCCACTGATCCATACAGCATATAAGGATTTGCATTTATTCAGGAACATTTAGTAATTTTGCCGTTGCATCAGAACCACATACCATAGGCTGTATTCGTTGCTAATATACAGCACAAACAGACTTTACGACGCTTGAGAAAGCCTCACGCGCGTTGGACTTAACCGTTCGACACTCACACCGAATGCGCCCTCAAGGGCTTCAAACATGCCTTCCACTTCGCCAACTTTGAAGTACCCCCCAATAGGTAGTTGCTCAAGCAGAGGATCATTAATTTCAATAACAACGTCAGTATAACGGCTCACGTCAGCAACAACTGTTGCAAGGGGCTCGCCAGCAAACGCAATAAAACCACCCCGCCACAAAAGCTTACGGTCAAGTGCTTCATCGCTCATGCGGGTCATGCTTTCAACTTCTTCCCCGAACACCGCATTTTGACCTGCTGTTAGCGCCGCTACGGGCGTTAAGCTTGCTGGCGCATGGCCCAATGCTTCGTCAACGACCGAGCCTTCCGTTTGCGGAAATAAAGCAACCACGCCCTCAGAAACAGTTACTTCCACAGCCTTTTTACGAAGGAAAACAGTAAACGCCGTACCAACAGCTTTCACGATGCCGCCGTTCGCATGCACTAAGAAAGGTCGTTCCTTATCAGAAGCTACGTCAAAATGGGCTTCGCCTTTTAACAAATGAATGTTGCGAACAGAATCGCGCAAATCAATTTTGATTTCACTATTGGTATTCAGGATCACTTCAGAGCCATCGGACAGAGCAATCGTCCTCTGTTCACCAATAACTGTCAGATAGTGTCCTGCCTGCTCAAGTTCAGGGCCTACCTGTTGGCCGCCTATTATCCCCACAAAAGAAACAACCAACAAAGTTGCAGCGACCGCGCCTGTTGCCCACCATTTAGGTGAACTGTACCATGTGGGCCGCAAAATATCCGCGCTTGTTTCTTCGGTATAATTCATCTCGTCAAGAATATCGAAACCACCCCAAAGCGCTGACATACGGTCAATTGCTTCTTTATGCTGGTTACTTTGAGACACCCATTGCTTGAGTAATGTAAGTTCAGCGGCCGTCAGCTCACCGCGCGCATCAAGACGGGCCACCCAGATGGCTGCCTCTTCTTCAATCGCTTTGCGGTCAGGAAACCTGACTATATTTTGCTGATCACTCATCTCTAACTCTTAGCAACTTGGAAAGTGTTACATCATTATTTGTGTTACGCGGTGCCGTTATTTCACCAAACTCGGAAGGGTCATACCCTTGCTCTCGGAAATATTGGCTACATTTCACCAAACCCGTCGCAATATGCTTTTCAACACCACTTACCGATATATCCAGTTTCCGAGCTATCTCCTTCACTTTCAGGCCGTCCATTTTGCGCAACAAAAAAACACGCCTACAGTTTGGCGACAAGCTTGCAACGGCCTTTGAAAACACAATCAACTTCTGCTTGCTATCAAATTCCTGTTCGGCGCCAACTTGTGCCTCATCTTCTAAGACATTTGAGTTTGCAGAATCCTCAATATATTCAGTCGTACTATTTGCTTTTCTTGCAATTTCATTGAGTGCGGTATGTTTCGCGACCTTGAAAAGAAAGGATTTTGGAGTACGAATTTCCGACTTTGCTTCAGACGCGAACGCCTTCAAGAAAGTTTCCTGCGCCACATCGTCAATATCTTGCGGACGTGAAAAGAAGCGCGTCAGATACTTTTTGAGCGCCTTCTCATTTTGCAGAAAATTCTTTAAAATCAAACTCATGGTGTGAGCCTTACAGCACAACCAGTGCCGCCTCCCAAACTATCCTGCCCCCCGGCAAGTCATATATTCGCCGCGGACCCTAGCCTTTAGCGGGCTTATTGACAATAGGTTTCACTTTTGCTGGCATACACACTGCTGATGAATTGAAGAACATCGCACAAAAGTTTCATGCGAAAAATTTCAAGATCATTCCACCAAAACTTTCTTAGAGAAAGATCCATGACCTAAAGAGATGACAATAATAATACAGCTTGACCCTGTAGTAAGCTTTAAGGTGTAGATTGGCTGCGAATCGAGGAATGCAGTCAATGTTGGCTGACCCAATTACCAACGGAGCGGTTAATGGCACACATGACAATTGGCAAACTTGCCCAGTCAACGGGTGTTGGTAGCGAAACAATTCGCTATTATGAAAGAAGTGGCTTTCTGCCTGCACCAGATAGGCTGACTTCTGGGTATCGGGTTTATGGAACAGATACGATAAACCGAGTAAAATTTATCAAGGAGGCCCAATCACTTGGCTTTACACTCTCTGAAATCAGTGAACTACTTGCCCTTACCGATGACCCAACTGCAGACTGCGCGCAAGTGAATGCAAAAGCCCAAATGAAACTTGCAGAAATTAATAAGAAAATTGAGCAACTATTAAAGGTTCGGTCCAGTCTGGAGCGACTATCCAAATACTGTCCTGCTGATGAACAGCCCTTAACTGAATGTAGCATCATCAATCACCTATACGGCGAGGAGGACAAACATGACGCATAACATGCAAACCGAAAACAAAGTCACTTCACCCTGCTGCAATACGGAAAAGAAAGGCAAAATTGACTTTCTTTTATGGGGCTCATTGCTGACAGTCAGTCTTCTCTATTTGGGTGCATGGCAATTGCCGCAAATAATGCATTCTATGCCTTGGCTAGAGACCCTCAGCCAAACTGTATTTGACCTTATCAATACAATTTGGTGGGGACTAGTAATTGGTGCCGTAATGGTGGCTGCACTTGCTAAAATACCACGTGAATTTGTAATTGCTACACTTGGCAGAGAAGGTGGATTAAAAGGCATTATCAGAGCTACCATTGGCGGCATCCTACTCGACCTATGCAGTCACGGCATTCTGATGGTTGGCGCCAAACTATATGACCGAGGGGCTACTGCTGGCCAAGTAATTGCCTTCCTCGTAGCAAGCCCTTGGAATTCCTTCTCACTCACCATAGTACTCATTGCACTTGTTGGGTTAAAGTGGACACTGGCCTTCATTGGCCTTTCCGTTGTTATTGCTATTATTGCCGGGCTGTTATTTGAGCGCTTTGTCAAGAATGGCACATTGCCAGAAAACCCTAACACCCTAGACATACCTGCCAATTTTAAGTTTTGGCCCGAAGCAAAAGCCGCTTTCGAGAAAGCTCGTTTTGACAAGATTTTTTTCAAAGAGCTTGCTGTCCACGGCATAAAAGACAGCCGTCCTGTTTTACGGTGGATTTTATTTGGTGTTGTCCTAGCAGGATTAGTTCGGGCTTTTGTTGATACCGGAAGCTTCCAAACCTATTTTGGTCCTACACTAGCTGGCTTAGGCTTAACTGTGCTTGTTGCAACGATTATGGAAGTTTGTTCCGAGGGCAGCACCCCAATTGCAGCGGATTTGCTAACCCGAGCCAAAGCTCCCGGTAACAGTTTTGCGTTTCTTATGGCAGGCGTGGCTACTGACTACACCGAGATTATGATTTTAAAAGAAATGGCAAAGTCATGGAAATTTGCGTTATTTTTACCACTGGTCACACTACCTCAAGTCCTTGCAATTTCATGGATCATGAACTCCGTCTAATGTGATCTTTAACGTACCCGCTGGAAAATTTTTTCTGTAAATATTTCCATCTTTGAATAAAATAACAGAACGTCCTTCCTCCTCAAACAAGGAAATGGTGAGATTAAGAGCTGCGTTACCCTCTAGGTCATAGTCATAATGCTGACGGACGCGCACAAATTTAATCTCACCATATCGGGTTTTCATATTTCCCTCAGAGATAGGCGTATCAAAAAAAACAGGGTCCAGTCTGGTGCCCCCCTCCGCTTGTACGATTATGTGAGAGCCAATCCACGACCTGATTTCAGAGGCGTTATCTTGAAACTCCCCCGCCGTCAAAATGCCGTCACCGTCCCGGTCAAAGGGCTTGAGTATCTTTGCTGAAATATATGTTTCAAAAACAAGACGGCCGTCGGCCATTCTGATCTTAATGCGCTCATCATGCCCGCCGTGGGCCATCACTGCATGTGCTGTCGCAGCAGCTGCCACACATGTGACTAAAAGAGATAATAACTGTTTCATACCTGCGCCCCCTACTGCGGCGGGCCACCGGGTGCAGCGGTGAAGCCGCTATCTGTAATCTCGCCAAACACACAAAGCGGCACATAGGGATAATCATCTGTCAGATAATAGTGGTAGATGCCTTCAGGGTGTTCGGGCGTTACACCAAAACGGCCACTGCATTCATCAAGATCACCTAAATTCGCAACATACTCCCAATCTTGTAGAAAAATACCTGAGTAAGCACCACCTGGGCCGCTAGGCCTCGTGCCGGATTTCACGCCGTAACTGGCTTTGATACTCACAAGCGTGCTCTTTGCGTCATTTGGGTCTGAGTACCCCCACCGGGCATAAATGGGGAAACCGTCAGCCGCCACCCCAACCTTCGTCATGGTATCGCCTGCATCGCCAAGGGCATTGATCAAACTCTCCGGCAAACCGTGGTAGTGATAGTTGCCATTTGGTTGCACGTGAGCGTTGTTGCAGTCAGTACCGATCCACATGCTACGTGAGCCCGCCCAATTGGTACCGCCTGCATTTGTTGCAACGCCTGGCGTTATAGCTTCATAGCGCCAATCGCATGACTGCTCATTGTTGTAACACTCAGCCGTCTCGCGCTCAAAATATACACCCGATGTTGCTATACCAAAGATGCGAGTATCTCGTGCAGTATCTGTTTTAACCGGCTCAAGCGGCACACTGAACATTGCACTTTGCTCCCTGATTGTATTTGGGTTGCCATCATTCGGGAATGTACCAACAGCATGATTAGGAATGGCGTTAAGGGATATTGATGTACTCAAGCCCTGCGCATCTTCGGTATACACCGATGCAATACCGAGGTCGACGTCACATGCCCAGCCATCATTGCTTGAAAAGTCACCAAGATTTGTGACATCGCTTTGGTCAAACGGTACCCAAACCTCCACGCTCATGCTCGCAGTCGACGGCTCGTTAACCCCGTCCTCGAGCGTCGCTTCAAAAGTAAGAACCGTGTTCGATGATACTCTCGGTGCGCTAAAGGTAGGAGAAAGGGACGTCACATCGCTGAGGCTAACGATTGGTCCTGCCGTTTGTTCCCATGTAACAGTCGCACCACTGGCATCACCGATGTCAGCAAAGAGTCTAGCTGTTGCGCCGCCAGCAACCACTAGGTTAAGCCCTGTAGAAATTTCCAGCTGTTGGACAGTGCCGGTGTCGGTGCTGGTTCCTGTACCAGTCCCTGTATCAGTGCCAGTGTTAGTATCAGTTGATGTGGTGCCTGTACTACTACTCGACTGCCCACCAGATGACTTACAGGCTGTAAGTGCTAACAGCAAGGCAACAAGCGCTACGGATGTCGTTGGCCTCATCACTATTACTTTCTCTCTGAAATTTCCCTATTTTCTCTGATACGTAGAAGCCTTGATCAGACCTTCGCTAAGACCCGGCGCAGCACAAAAAAAACCACGGCAGAGCCGTGGCTATTAGTTTGATGTTTATTAGAAACAGGTCAGATCGTACGCACCAAAGTCACCAAGTCAACGATCTATTCACCCCTTCATAAAAGTTTCAAAAGACTGCAATAAACCGCAGGAAATCAATAGATTTATGACAATTGAGTTACTTGCAACCAATCAAACCAGCAACAGGAAGTGCCGCCGCCCAGCCTCCATCTACCTCAAGTGATATTGTTCCGTTTGGAACCTTCAATCCTTTTGGCAAACTCGGCGCGGCTTCTGGAGCCACAGCAACGGAAACAGTCAAATCCGACGCTGCAAATACTTGTTTTCTATAGTACTGAAGCCCAACAGGTTCTTCGGCCATAGTACGCTCAAGCAGATGTACCGTACCGTCCACCGCCATATAGGCACGCCCATCCGAATGTTGGAAAAACACAAGCGGCACATCCTCGCGCCGCAACCAAAGGAACAAGCCGCACTCGTTGTCACCCAACTCCTGTGCAGGCAAACGGCCAATTTTTGACAGAATTTCGTCTTGACCAAGCGCCTCAATTGGTGCCTCGACTTGCACACGCTGACTTACCACCGGTTCAGCCGCTTTCTGCCCCATGCACGCTGATAACAAAAATGCAGACACCACTATTAAGCAGATGTTTTTCATACGGTACTGGGGCATTAATAAATATCCAAACTCAACTGGCCACTCCAACCATCATCGGTTGGCTGCAATCCAGAAAATTCTAGCGCTGTTTTAATGTTGCTCGGTAACTCAGCGCCCACCTTAAACGCAACTATAATATCTGTCACCAACTGACGGCCACCTTGCCAGCGCCCCGCACCATTGATTGTTGCGAAATCACCCACACCAGAAAAAGTGACTAACATCTCGCCGTCAGCACCACAAACAGCTCTACCTTCAAGAACAGGTGCTACCCCACCAATCGGAGCGAACATCGTCTCCAAAATATTGCTACGGAAATGTGCGCTCCCCGTTAAACAGCGCCCTGATGCATCAAAAGAAATTTCTTGCCCCTGAACCGAAACAGGTCCCTTTAACACCGCAGGACCAAACCGCCCTTCTACCTCGGTTAAAACCGAAAAGTCCAACAAACGAACGCTGCGGCCAGCCTCAAGCTGTGCAATACGCCCTCGGTGCATTTCATTCTCAAAAGATACCACAGCAGCAGGAGAACCGGTAACAAGTGAAAACACCTGCGGCTGAATCCGTAGTCGGCCCAGCGAAACACCACGCCAATCTGCGTTTTCAAGCGTCATGTCCCATACGTTACCACTGGCCTTACCGTACCGAACTCCGGTGTCAACCAACACCATCTGCGCGGCCATATTCGCCGGAAACAACAGAACTAAAAATACTAAAAAGGTGACTACGCCAATACCTATCAGACCCTTATTGCCCATTATCTTTGCCCGCCTGCGAACTGAAGCTGAACCCGCAAACGTCCCGCCGCCGAAGACTTCTGAGCCAACACTTTAGACGGCGCAATACCATTTGCTTCTGCCATATGTCCCATCCAACGATACAACTCATTGGCCGTCACACTTTCAACCCAAACTGTCAACGCACCGTTATCAGCAGGTTGAATACGGCTAATCGCAACCCCGGTTGCACGTGCAGCAATTGAAACAGAGACCCTAAGCGGCTGCTGTCCTTCCGCATTCGGATCACCAACTTTAACACTGCCTTTATGGGCATTTAATACAACCGCACCACGTGCAATTTGGGCATGCAAGCGCTCTGCAGCTTGTAAATTGTTCTGACTATCCTGCTGGTAATCAACAAGAGGTCTGACAGCTGTGAAATACACCGAAACCAAAATGGTAAGCCCGAAGGCAACAGATACCAACAGCTTTTCGCGGCCTGTGAGAGCGTTCCAATATTCAACCATTATTCAACCCTCTCTATGTTTATTTCTGAAAATACGCGCGATGCCTCCTGACGGCTGCCACCTTCTGTTACACGTGCACCAGCCTGCTGCAAAACGTCCTTGAATCTCTCGCTTTCCGCAAAAGACGTAAACGAAACATTGATGGAAATACTACCCGTCTCACTGTCATATCGCAGCGTCTCAAGCATAGTTTCTGGATTTTCTTTCACAGCCCGGAACACCATCTCAGATAAAGCGAATAATTCCCCGCCCCCTTGGTGACGCGTCTGAGCTACCGCTCGGCTCATCTGCGCCTCCATGTTTACAATTCTTGAAACTTCAGGTAGCGCTTTGCGGAAAGTCTGCTCAGCATCCGCATACAAGCTGTCAGCATGCTCCTGGTTGCTTACTGCCGCTAGCAAAACACTGATAATCCAGATAGCCAATGAAGCAGAAGCAAGAACAGCTACCCGCCTAAACCAAAGCAACCCTGCAAGAGCATTCCCGCGCAGCGCGTAGGCACCTTGCAACAAGTTTTCTTCAACGAACTCTGCTCTCTGTAAAAGTTGTTGCCAACCTGTTTGCTCCAGCGGTTTAACAGCTATGTCTTCTGGCACCATAAAAGAAGCTTGCGTATCTTCAGCAGTAAACCCTGTGCCATCCTCTAAACGCACAAGTGTTTTACCTGTCCATTTTACAGCAAGCGGCTCTCCGGTTTCTGCTGATAATAACGTATAATCCGGCAAAACAGCCTGAAGCTTCAAACCTAGGCCTCGTACACGCTGTATCACCTTGTCCATAACCGCACAGTCAACAACGCACACAAGTCGCGTGCCCTGCTTTGCATCACGATCAGAAAATAGTGCAAAATGACGCGGCACACCAAGTGTCGACAATTTGTCTTCCATCAGACCCGGCAAAACCTTCAGAACCTTAGAATCCACAAAGTCAGGTAAGACAACGCTGTGTGTAGCAACGCAAGCACCGTGTAAAATTACAATAACCCCAATGCCTTCAACCGGCATTTCATCCAAATCAGCTTCTGTGATCCACCGGGTTTCACCTACGCCGATTATGCCAATACAAGCAATAGTCTCAGCATTAGCCCCAAGTTCGATGACAATCCTGTCGCTCACTGCACTACTCCAAAATGATGGCTCAGTAATTGGCTACGGTTGTCCGTACCCACATATATGGTCGATTTTAAATGGCTAACAGCTTCGTAATATTCGACCCTAATACGGCTTTCAAACAAGCTTGCTTTAACAGATGTTTTTTCCCGCACAGTCTGTTCGATCGTTTTGCCGCTAAATATACGTTCCTGCCAAAAATCGGCAATATCCTGGTAACCCTTTGCTGGTCTGCTAGCGATAAGCTCCGTTGCTTGTGAAACTGTAAAGTCCCCCGTAAACAGCGAGGCAAATAGAGGTGCGTGTTCAACACCGAGTGTATTCACATTCAATTGCGGCACCACACTACCAAGCCCTACACACAGGTAAGGCCTGACAAGTTCAACCGTCTCCGGATCATAACCTCGGATCAAATGCAGCTCGCTGATATCAACAATCAAACCATTTGCTGTGCGGTAAGGTGAAGGTAGAGCTGCATAATCATAGTCTTCTGCACCAAAAGGCGACGGCCTATTATCACTATCAAGCCAGTCCACTAAAGTGGCCGATAATTGTTGGGCCGCACTATCTGATATGCCAAGCAAAGAAAGCAGACGGCGATACTGCAACACCATCTCTGGTTGGGCATGAAACGTGCTCAAATCTCCCGCAGTGATCAAGCTATTTACATTCAAGCAGTTGCTAATGTCTCTAATCACACCGTCGATCCGGCCATTGGCAATAGGATACGAAACAGCTTGCGGCTTGGTTAGTCTCGCACCAGATTTCCGGATTTTTTCCGAGACCGAAAGAGCAAGCTGCTCGCCACCCAAAGCATAAAAACGGGCCTGATCATAAAGCTTACGGGCGGTGCCACGTTTTACCGAATAGCCCAGAGCTTCAAAGGTAACAACGGCACCAACTGCCATCACAGACACAAGGAGCAAAACAGTGACAAGAGCCGCCCCTTTGTCTTGCCTGATGATAGCCAACCATTTACAGACATATGTCATACGCCTCCGCCCACCTGAAACATAAGGTTAAGGTTACGGCCGTTTACAAATTGTATTTTAAATTCTGTGATTTTCGGGGGCTCGCTAATACTGCGTGTACTCCCCCACTCTTCAACCCAAAGGCCATCTGCTTCAAAACGTATCTCCAACTTCTCGACCCCAGACAACAGTACCGCATCTCTACTTTCTGTCTCTGGGGTAATATCTGTCTGCGCATAAGTTCGGCGAAGAAGCGCACCTTCTTCAAGTCTATATTCAACACGTTTTAGAGCCGAACGATTGCCTTGCACCAAAGCACCCATATCGCCGTTCCGCACAAATTGCAGCAAAGAGCCATTACCCAAAAGTGCGCCGCCGGTAAAACCTGTCACCCCGCCGCCAAGCGCATCACGCACAGGCCGAGAAACAACCATTAAAAGGTCCGAACGCATTAAAGACCTTGCTGTATCAAGTTGGGCGAGGCGCTCATCTGCCGCGGCCAACCCTTGCCGCCCATCCTGATAGCCTGACAAAATCATCACACCCGACGCGCTCACAATCGCAAAAACAACCGTCGCGATAAGCGTTTCGACGAGCGAAAATCCAGCGTCATTATGTATAGGAGCCACCATATCAGTCCCCCTTCCTAAAGCCCGTGAGGCTCGCAAGGTCAGCTCTACTCTCCGCTGTTGAAACCACTATATGTATAGTTGTCAGATCCCCGCCCGGGGCTGACCTTACGGTTTCCCGCCAGTTAAATACTACACCCATTTGGGTTTCTGATCCCGTGCGCGTACCGGGTATCGGTTCCTCCTTAAGGCCAAGTGCCAATACAAGCCGGTTTTCCGCCACTATTGCAGCCAGAGCACGCTGTTCTACGGCACTAGATATACCAACTGCTTGTGTCTGACTTTCAAGAAGTGTGACCGCAGCAAATGACAGGATCGCCACCGCAACCAGCAGTTCGATCAATGAGAAACCTTGATCGCCTGTGATTAGACGTTTTGCGACTGTCCGCCTAATCATTTAGGCCAACTTTAGTTTTGCCAACAGCATCCATTTCAAGAAAGCCTACTTGACCCTCGATACCCAACCTCAGTTTAAATTCAACAGTTTCACTTGTAGGTAAAAACCACACATGCGGTGAGCTTTCCTCTTCAACAACATCAATCTCTCCGCCCGCCACTTCAAGACTAGCTAAAGTTATGGGACGCCACATGGTTGTTTCAGGCTTAAGCAACATCGTATCCCGCTTCCAGCCATCGTCCGTCAAAACATACGGTTCAAAACCATCGTGTGAAAAACGAGCCCCGTAAACACGCCCGGTCATTACGCTTTGCCGTGATAAAACAATGAATGCTCTCTCAGTTATGTGCAGCATATCCTTCAAGCCATCATCTTTAGACGGCATAACAAGCACAACAGCGCTGGTCATCAAGCCGATGATGGCCACAACCATCATCATTTCAACAAGAGAAAAGCCAGTATCTGAACGAACTGTTTGCAACGGTTTATTCCTTCGGCGCTGCCCAATTGCCAATGTCAGCGTTCAAACCATCACCGCCTAGACGCCCATCAGCACCATACGAAAAGATGTCAAATTTACTGTGCTCGCCTGGGATCAGATACTGATAAGCGTTACCCCAAGGGTCAGTTGGCAAGGCTTTGATATAGCCTTCCGTCCTAAAGCTCGCACTCTTGGGAGCGACAACAAGCACATCAATACCATCTTCCAAACTCGGATATTTAAGGGTGTCCATGCGGTACATTTCTACGGCTTGCTCTATCAGCCGAACATCAGCTCGCGCCTTTTCTACCATCGCCCTGTCTTGGCTTGGCAGGACATTTACCACTACAACAGTGGTCAGTAGGCCGATGATGACAATTACAACCATCAGCTCAATCAACGAAAAGCCCTCATCTTGCTGTTGAAGCACTCTAAGGACACGCACTAACTTATTCAGAAACTTTTTCATCTTCTGTCTCCTTACATTAATACGAGGCTATTAAGCCTGAGTATGGGCAACATAATTGACAGCACAATCGCCCCCACAACGCCCCCCATAAGAATTACAATGAGAGGTTCAAGTAAGCTCAATGCCGACTTGGTAAACCCATCAAATTCGCTTTCAAGATAATCTGCTACTTTATGAAGCATCAGGCCGAGCTGGCCGCTACGCTCGCCTGCAGCGACCATATACGACAGCATAGGAGGCAACTCAGAGACCAGCCTGAGGCTCGCGGCGACACCGGCCCCTTCCCTCACTTGCGTAACAGCCTGCTGAAGCCCTTTACTAATGCGCTCGTTTTTAATGGTTTGAGTGCCAGCGATCAAAGCTTCCAGCGCCGGACTACCTCCTTCCACAAGAGTGCCAAAAGCGCGCGCAAAACGCGCAGCATTCACAGCCCGCACTAATCGGCCGATGATAGGGACATACAGTAAATAGCTGTGCACATTAAAGCGCACAGCAGGTAGGCGCATCGCGTTTGTTGCCACAAATATAAATCCGATGATCAGCAACAGCAGCCAAACACCATACGCTGTCAAAAAATTCGATACACCAACTACGATTTGGGTCAAAACAGGTAACTCACTGCCAAAGCTGTCAAACTGAGCCACAACCTTGGGCACAACAAATACCATCAAAGCCGTTACAACCCCAATCGCAACTATCAACAAAACTGATGGATAAATTAGAGCTGATTGCACCTTGGATTTAGTCTCTTGAGATTTCTCCCGGTGCTCAGCAACACGCGCCAGCACGTTGCCTAGGTCACCAGACGCTTCACCAGCAGCAACCATTGAACAATATAAATTATCAAATGTTGCGCGTTCTTGCCCCATTGCTTGTGAAAGGCGCAGACCTTCCATCACACTGGTGCGCACACGCGTTAACACACCCCGAATAACTGGTTTCTCGGATTGCTGAGCGAGCGCGGACAGGGCTTCCTCAACTGGTGATGCAGCCTGTACCATGGTCGCTAGTTGACGGGTCATCAAAGCTAAATCTTTTGATGCGATTTTCTCACGTTGCGCAAAAAACTTAGCAAAACCAGAACCTGCACGCTTTTCTCTAGTTCTGGCAAGTGTGAGCGACGTAGCATAAAGCTGACGAGCCATCAGGCGTTGCCGCGCGTCCGACTCCCCTTCCGCCGTAATCGTGCCGCGCCGTGCCTTACCAAAGTCATCTAGTGCCGCATATTCAAACGCCTGCACCATTCGTCTCCTTCACTTTAGAAACCCGCATTACCTCTTCAACGGTTGTCACGCCCGAGAGCACCAAATCACGGCCACTAGCTGATAGTGTTTTGCTATTTTGAAAGGCAATAGCTTCCAAGTCCTGCTCTGAAGCCTGTTCCTGAATAAGGCGGCGAATGTCCCCATCCACTGTAACAAGTTCATAAATCCCAATACGGCCACTATATCCTTTACCACCGCAAGACTGACACCCTCGAGGCTCATAGAAGCTCGTTAGTTTCGCGGTAGAAACACCCAGTTGCTCACGCAGTAGCGTATCATCCGCAACCGGCACTTTGCAGTCTGAACAAAGTTTTCTGACAAGGCGCTGTGCAAGAATACCCTTCACAGTTGATGCCAACAAAAAGGGTTCGACACCCATGTCCCGCAGCCTTGTAATTGCCGCTACCGCGCTATTCGTATGAACTGTCGACAACACCAAGTGCCCTGTAAGGCTGGCCTGTATGGCCATTTCCGCTGTTTCCATATCGCGGATTTCACCAACCATCACCACATCAGGGTCTTGTCGCAAAATCGCACGAAGGCCAGATGCGAAGGTCATACCAACTTTTGGGTTCACCTGCGTTTGACTGACACCGTCCAGCGCATATTCGACAGGGTCTTCCACCGTCATAATGTTTCGGCTTTGGTCATTCAAAAGTGCCAGACCACCATACAGTGTCGTTGTTTTACCCGAGCCTGTTGGCCCTGTCACAAGTATTATGCCGTTTGGTTCAGCAAGTAATTCATGCATTTTTTCAAGAACTTGGCTTTGCATTCCCAGATCGGTAAGTGTCAAATGCGCCTGCGATGCGTCAAGTAGTCTCAGCACAACACGCTCGCCGTGCCGAGACGGTAACGTTGATACGCGCACATCAAAAACACGTTCACCTAACTTCAATGAAAGTCTACCATCTTGCGGTATACGCTTCTCTGCAATATCAAGCCGTGCCATCACTTTGATACGCGATACAATGTACGGCGCCAAACGCGCAGCAAGACTAGCAACTTCATTCAAAACACCGTCAACGCGCAGCCTAACAGACAAACGGTTTTCAAAGGGTTCCAAATGGATATCAGACGCTTTGTTTTTAACGGCTTCCGCCAGCAAACTATTAATTAAACGAATTACTGGTGCGTCATCTTCGCTTGCAAGCAAATCAGCAACTGCAGGCATACCCTCAAGGGCACTATCGAGGCTTTCTGACGGCATCTCTTCGTCAATACCACTATTGATGCCCTCGACTGCATGTAAGTCTGATAAAAGCGCGTCAAACGCTGGCTTTTCCAGTCGCTCAATACTAAGTGGCAGACCAAGAGCACGACGAACCTCCGCTAATAGCAGAGGGTTTGCATCTTCACGCATTACCACTTGGGCGCAGCTTTCATCTACGGCCTTCACCGCAAAACCATGATCACGGGCAAAGGTATATCGAAGCACTGGCTCTGTTCGCTCATCCATTACAAATACCCATTATTTAAGATCAACTGAGAGATCAGTTTGTGTTTCACGGCCCATGACTTCTTTCACAAGCTGATCCAATGTCATTTGCGTTTTTACTGCTGACTGCTGCATCTGCATGTATTTATATTTCTTAGCCGTGAGAGCTTTCGCGTCGTTGCTGTCGCGCACAATTGTGGGGCGTAAAAATATCATCAAATTAGTCTTTGAACGGCTCGTTTTATCAGACCGA
>CAXBKT010000057.1:0-19198 GCA_963976155.1 uncultured Kordiimonadaceae bacterium
TACCATTGAACGGCGTTTTCCCGCCCATATTAGGGATGAAAGAATAAACCCATTTCTTACCGAAAAATCCATCATACATCTTCCATGAGGGATCAATCTTCCAGAAGACGTGATTATATTCATTGGCCAAATCAAGGATCAATAGCTTCTCGTCAGGTACGGCTGAGACGAGGGCATGCAGCCGCTCCGGTGTCCAGAAAAGCTTGCCGTTCTCATCCTTATGGTAAGGGAAGGTCCATCCTTGCATTACCCATGTGGCATCTGGGTTAGCTTCTTTGATAGACTGGTAAACAGCAGAGCCGTATCCCTTTAACTCCTCTAGGGCGACTTCAGGGTCATCTGAGAGAGGTGCGTCCATTTCATTGAAGCTGTCGGCGAGATAATATTCGCCTTTGCCGAATTCCTTCTCCCACTCTTCAATGTAAAGCTTGCCGATTTCTACAAACAGCTTGCTATTAGGGGAAAGGATAAAGGCGTTATTTTCCTGCGGAAGGCCGCCGCCCCAGCCTAGTTCTCTTATATCCTCATCAGGGAATAGTCTGCTAACGCCTCTGGGAACGAAACCAGCGAAGGCATGGACAATAGGGCTCATGCCAAGGTCGCGCATGCGGTTTAGCATTTGGTGCGTCAGTTTAATTTGTTTATCAAAGTAGGTTTTTGGTAGAGGGCCATCAAGGCCTGTCAGATTCCCCATCCGGTTCCAGGGGAAGTGGGCGAGGCCAGAAAAATACGGTGAAATTTCTTCCTCGGTTAAGCCTAGTTTTTGGAATGTGCGTGCTAGAATAGCCTCGTGCGCACCACCGATAAGGGGCATGTTGATACCGTGTAGGGCCACCCAGTCGATTTCCTTTTCCCAGCGTTCCCAGTCCCAGTAGGCGGTTGTGTAGCCATGGGTGACAACATTGAAATAGTACCGATATTGAAAAGGGCTGGATACCTGACGGTCAGTATCAGGTAACTCTGCGGGTAAATTGATATTTAAACCAGACCAACTGACGATGCTGTTGGTTTCTTGCTTCAAATAGTCATAAACGCCTCGGGTCAGCGCAATGTTTGAATTGCCGGTAACCGCAATTTTTGAGCCTATTCTCTTTAGAGTGTAAGCATCGGGCTTTGATGTATCTTCATTCAGTTGAAGATTGAATTTTCCCAAATTCTCCTGACCGATTGTGCGCTGTAAAACATCTTCTGCAGGCAAGTTCGTTTCCTGCTGGGGGTTTATGCAGGCGGACAGTAGGGTGATTAACAATAGGGCGGCCAGATTTATAGGATTTGAAATTTTCATTCTTCAGCTCATGCCTTTGGTATGCGTGTTGGCTAGAATTAAAAAAAGAGGAATGCGTACATTCCTCTTTATATTTGTTTAAGAAGTCAGGCCTTAGAACTTAGCGCGAACACCAACTGAGTAACGCGGCCCATTCTCTGTAACTTTGAGTGTCTGATTGGCAAATTCAGCGTTTTCCACATAAAGCTGGTTCGTAACGTTGATACCTTCAGCAAATATGGTGAATGTTTCGTTGATGTCATAACTAGCACTTATATCGAGCTGATAATAGTTATCAACATAGAAGCCATCAGTGTTAGATCGCGGCTTGTTTCTCAGGAAACGGGCCCGGTTGTTATATGCCGCACGGAATTGAATTGGCCCTTTTTCATAGAACAAGATGAAGTTCTGTGAGTCACTGAGACCAATCAATGGCAGCTTTTCGCCTGATGTCGGATCAGTTGAAGACGAGCTGTCAACAAAAGTCATATTTGCCATAATACCAAGGCCATCGAATGGTGAAGGCAGGTTGGTAAACATGTGCTGAACGGCAACCTCAAGACCTTTGATTTTCGTACTTTCAAGGTTGATGGGCCTATCGATTAGGAAGTCAAAGGTACCACTTGGAACAGTAACAGTTTCTGATACTTCCTCATTGCTGAGATAGCCTTTAACATTCTTATGGAAAGCTGCAACGGAGAAGTAGCTACCCTCTTGGTAATACCATTCCAGTGACGCATCAAAGTTACTTGATTTGTATGGGCGTAGAAGTGGGTTACTGCCAGAACCAGTTAGCTGACCAAGTTCTCCGCCTTCATAACTTGTAAGAGGTGACATTTCGTCAAGTTCCGGGCGTGTCAGGCTTTTTGACCAAGCGAAACGTGCGATCAAATCATCGGACACATCGAGTTTGGCATTGATACTTGGCAGGAAGTCGTCATAGGAATGACCCACTTCAACATTACGGTAGTCATCCGTCATGATAGCTTTAAGGCTATTTGGTTGTGTCGCATCAATGTTGATGACATCAAGAAGAAAACGCTGCTGTCCGATGGATGTACTTTTTGCACTAACATACCGCAAACCAGTTACAACACTCCACGGCATATCACCCAGATCACCAGCAAATTTGAAATCGACATACAAAGATTTCAATTCTTCATTCACTTTGTAAGCGCTTGGACTTGGCACTGGTAGATAACCGCCGTTGCGGGCAATAATGTCACGTACAGTCGCTTGATCGCCTTCTGATAGCTGAGAAATAGCAGTATCGGATGTCAGGAATGCAAAGACATCGTCGGAATCAAATGATGTCCAAGACTGCGTCGGTGTGCCTGAGCCGCCAGAAAGGAAGCCATCAGAATCGTAGGTAAATAGTAGGTCCGTTGGAATGCCTACCTTGTTTGCGCTGTCGCCGTAAAGCCATGGTAATGGGTATTCTGTTTCCAATTCCGTGGAACCGAGCGTGCGATCAGAATATTGGCCACCGAAACCGATTTCAACCAATGGTCCTGCATTGTCAAATTCATAAGTATTGTCGAATTTGGCTTCAAGAACCTCATCTTTAATTGCGGTGCCTTGGAGGGAAGCCCAACCTGCAGTTAGTGGTGCGGATTCGTCAACACCATAGTAGGACATGGTTGGTGTTAGGTCACCTGCACTGCGATCATATGTGTAGTTACCTGGACGGCCGATCACAACATCGGACCAACCTTGTTTAGGGTCGTGTTCAGCTTTTGAGTAGCTTACATCGAAGACAGCCTGCCAGTTGTCGTTAACTTGCCAGTCAACGTTACCGCCTACCTGATATACTTTATTCCGCGCATCTGATTGGCGTACCAAGCCTTCAATCGCGCCGCCCTCAAAGTCAGCTTTAACAACGGTGTTGTTTTCGTCGAGGACAGGGTTTCTAATGGTGTCAGTCGTAAACCAGTGTGGGAACACATCTTCACGGTATTTTACATCTAGTTGCGAATAAAGGCCGTCTAGAGTGATATCAATATTCTCTGTCGGGCGATACTGGAGCACAAGTGTACCGGCGATCCGCTCACGGCTCTCTGTTTTTGCAATCTGGTCATAGTTACGCGGAAAATATACTTCGCCGTAGTCTACGCCATCAAGCGGGTCGGTTACTTTATAATAACGGGCAGTGTTGGCCTGATCATAACGGCTTTCACGGTTATAGTATGAGAAAGACGCAAGCACACCAAATGTGTCATCGGCGAATGTGTTGCTGACCAAGCTTGAGAACTGAGGCTTCATCTTTTTTGTCATGCCGTCATAAAGGCCTTTGGCGCTGGCAACAGCCTTAAAGCCCGGGAACTGGAAAGGCCTGATTGTTTTAATGTCTACGGTCGCCCCGATGGAGCCTTCTTGCAACTTGGCAGACTGAGTTTTATGTACTTCAGCGCCGCTAATTAGCTCAGGCGCCATGATATCAAATTTGAGGGCGCGCCCACCGCTTGTTGTGGCTAGCCGGCGACCGTTGAAAAGAATTGAGTTAAATTCTGGTCCCATTCCGCGCACAGTTACAAGCTCGCCTTCACCGCCGCTACGATCGATCGTTACACCAGTAATGCGCTGCAGAGATTCCGCAATATTTTGGTCTGGAAATTTACCAATATCTTCGGCAGTGATTGCGTCAACTACGGTATCAGCATTACGCTTAACGCCAACCGAGTTTATCAGGCTGCTTCGCATGCCGGTTACAACAATTTCATCAAATTCAGTGTCTGTGTCTGCTGTGTCTTGTGCTATTGCAGACGGTACAGGGCTTGCCGCCAGTACAGCCGCAATAGAACAAGATGCGAGCGCCAGACTTCTAGTGCGTTTCATGATTTCCTCCAACGGTGATGCATCATTAATTTGATGCAATTTTTATAACATAATGCAAATTATGTGACGATTTGGAATAAGTCAATCAGTAAATGTAACCGGTTTCATTGGTAATTTTCATACTCATGGGTTATGGTTAAATTATGAGCTTGAAATATCTAATAATTACAAAGGGCTACTAATTTTCCGAGGTATCTTCGGTCTATTTTTAGCTAGGAATATTAATGTTAATTACGGGAATGACTATTCCATCGGCGCTGTTTGTAACTTGTTACACCATTAGGGAGTATGAGGTGCGTATATCTATTATTGGGGTTCTGTTAAGTCTGACTTGCCAAAGTGCGGTTGCTTCAGATTGGGAGATTGAGGCAACTAGCCGGGAGCCGTATGCGGGGCCAATCATTGCTAATGGTCTTATTGGGATTACACCTTGGAAGGTGCCTATGCGTACCAAACTTACCATTCTGAACGGCGTTATGGATGATTGGGGTGAAGATGGAGTGCAAAGCCTATCCCCAGCGCCCAATTTTATGGATATTGATGTTTCATTTAATGGTCGGAGTCTTGGAAACGGAGGAAATCTTTCCGAGTGGCGGCAGACGTTGAATTTGAAGAAAGCGACTTTAACAACTGAGTATTTTCTTGATAAATGCGCGCGTGTTTCTCATTCAATTGTTGCGTTACGGCATCTGCCGCACAATGCACTCGCGACAGTGAAAGTTTCGGCCCAATGCGAAGGGGTAGTAGCTGTATCAAACAAAATTGTAAGCCCTGATGTCTTAACAAAACCTGAGAGTGCCATGCAAAACTACAAGTGGCCACATACGAAACTTGATGTTTTAACTCACTCGGCACGAACACCGGCTGGTGCACATGAATATTCTGCTGCGACCATTTTTACAGGCGTTGACGAGGGGATGGGGTATTGAGTTTTGATGAACGGTCAGGCATTCAAAAGGTGAGCTATCAGTTAACTCAAGGTAAAGAAATTGAACTGAGTTTGGTTGGTGCTTTAACATCTAGCGCTCATTTTCAGGATCCTGGCTCAGAGGCTGAGCGTTTGGCGATTTTTGCTGCTTTGGAGGGGGCAGATAAGCTGTGGGCTGGTCACACGGGGGCGTGGCAAGATTTATGGCGAAGTGATGTGATCATTAAGGGGGATGCTGATGCGCAGCGTGCCGTTCGATTTGCGCTCTATAATCTATATGCAAGTGCTCAATTGGGTGGGGCATATGGTATGGCCCCTATGGGGTTATCTAGCTTAGAATATTATGGTCATACATTTTGGGATAGTGAGCTTTGGATGTTACCGCCGCTAATGTTGTTACAGCCGGAGCTTGCGAAATCAGCTTTGGAGTATCGTTTCAAATATTTGCATGCGGCTAAGAATAACGCCTTGGTACATGGCTATAAAGGCGCGATGTTCCCTTGGGAATCTGATGATAGAGGGCAGGAATCTACGCCTGCGTGGGCTTTAAGTGGTGCGTTTGAACACCATATTTCCGCAGTGGTGGGTTTGGCATTCTGGAACTACTATTTAGTGACGCAGGATTCAGAGTGGCTTGAAAAACGGGCCTATCCAGTTCTAAAGGAAGTTGCAGACTTTTGGGTAAGTCGTGCCACCTCTGCTGAGGATGGCGGTTATGATATCTTAAATGTTATGGGGGCAGATGAGTATGCACAGAATGTTGATAATAATGCCTTCACTAATGGTGCGGCGATTTCCGTTCTACATGCTGCTCAGCAAGCAGCAAAAAAACTTAATGTTAAACCTACTGTGACATGGAAACGAGTTGCGGATGGTCTGCGTTTAGAAACAGTAGGTGATGGTGTAACGGGCGAATATCGTGGTTATGATGGCCGTATGGTCAAACAGGCTGACGTGAACTTACTTGCGTATCCTTTGAATGTTATCACTGATCAAGACCAGGTGCGCAAGGATTTGGAATATTATGCACCGCGTTTCGATGAGGTGCACGGGCCAGCGATGACTAATGCAATATTATCTGTTCTGGCGTCACAGCTAGGTGATGCTGAAAAAGCCTGGAAGTTTTTTGAGAAAGCATACAAGCCAAAAGAACGTCCTCCGTTCGGAGCATTAGCGGAAGCAACTAGCTTGAATAATCCATATTTCGTGACGGGAGCAGGCGGGATGCTTCAGGCTGTTTTAAATGGCTTTGTTGGACTGCGTGTAACTGGGAAGGGAGTTGTGCAAACAGATGCGTTGCTGCCGCCGCACTGGGAGAATGTAACGGTTACAGGTGTTGGCCCAGATCAAAGGACATATAGCGTTAACCAAGAGTAATAACGCTCTTTAATTAGCTAGTTTGATTTCTGCAGGCAGTCATAGGGCTGCCTGCTTTCTTTTGACGGTTATTCTGGGAAATTTTTTGAAAGCAGATACAGATGAGCAGCCGACCAGCTAAAATTTGTTGCGCCCTGCATAACTCCGGTTTCGGGGTTATAATTTTCACGAATAGGGGCGTTGTTTGTCAGGCCTTCCGCATTGTCGAATAATTTATCTGTCATTTCAGACGCAAGTTGGCCGTGGCCATAGTTTTTAAGGCCCATAACACCAAAATAGAATTGATCAAGCCACACTCGGCCGCGCCAATATATGTCTGGGTCATAGGCAGGATTGCTAAGGCTTGCTGTTGGTAAGGGGATATGGCTGTTAAATTCGTTTTTGTTCGCCATAACTTTGGCAACAGCATCTGCCTGTGCTTGCGTGGCAGCGCCAACAAAAAGCGGGGTCCAACCCTCAGGACCGCGCCCGCGCTGTGTTAGTAAGCTGCCGGTACAGTTCTCATCGTTTGCTGTGTTATGCTCATCAATTTGTACGTCGTAATAATACCCAGTTTGGGTGTCGAACATGCAGTTGTTGATGTGGTTTTTAATATGTTCGGCTGTTTTGTTAAACTCCTTGATGTCGCCGTTGAAATTTAAGATTTCGGCCATTTGTGCAAGAAGAGTGGCTTCAAGATAGAGATAGCTATTTTGGTCAACGCTTTCCTGATTGATAGAATATCCGGTTGGTTTGTCTGTGTCGTCAGTATTTACAAAAAAGCGAACTGACCAATCTTTTGCAGCTGCGGCAATATTCTGGTCAGTATGTTTGGTGGCGTAGGTCTGCAATTGCTCTGGTGAAATAAAGCCAAACCGGGCGGCATTATCCATTCCGGATTCCCAACCCGCTGCAACTTGGGCACCACTGGTCAGTTGGCCATATTGACCGGATGCAAGAAGGTTTTCATATTGCGCAATGCCAATACATTCATACCAGTCGCTGTCTGTAGTGCTGCATGTGTTTGGTAAGTTTTCGGGTGTGCCTTTAACCCAAAACTTTAGCTCTAAATCTTCAGTGTTATGGGCAGGGTCAAGCGTGGCCCCATATTCAATAATTCCATTTTTATTATGGTCACGGTTACGGAACCACCACTGGTGATAAGCTTTTAGTTTGGGGTACATTTCTGCCAAGAAAGCTTTGTCCCCGGTTTTCTGGAATACCTCCCATACTGACCAACTGGCGAGTGATGGCTTAGTATTACGCTCATTCCAGTTTGGCCCATCACCACCACGTGCGGCATTCATATTATAAAAAACAGTGTCCGGCAGCATGCCTGCATCCTGAGGGCGAACAGGGTCGTCTTCTTGTATTTGGTATGCGAACATAGCACGGATATTGTCTTTCGCTATCTCAGGTGCAAAGTCCGCGAGTGCGTATGCGTGTTTCCAGCTATCCCAGGGCCATAAGCCGCTGAAGTATTTGAAGGTGTTTGAGGGCGTAACGCCGCCATGCTTGATAGCACCGGCTGGAGAGCGCCAATTGCCAATAAGAGTTTCAATAGCTTTTGCAGCAACAAGTGCTCGTTCTTTGCTTGAGGCTTCTAGTGCGGCTTCTGTAAAATATTTGGTCCATCGTTTTTGTGTTCGTGTGGCCCATTTTTGTGGTTGGTTTAGAATGTTTTGGTGCTGTATCAGAACATTCCTTGCCTCATCATCACTATGCACATAGCTGTGTATGGCATACGCGGTGATTGTATCGTTGCTTGGTACTGTGAATGGGCTGCTTGTAGCTATAATGGTGCCATTACTCTTGGCTTGTTGTGTGATAGGGATACTGCGAGATATGATATATTGAGCTCCCTTTGATAATAGGGCGCTGTTACTGCTGCGCACTGGTGCAAACTGAGTTTGACTGGTTTGGTCAGTGAAAAAGCTCTGTCTGTTCCAGCCCTTAAGAACGTCGGCAACGGAGCGTGAATCTAAGGCTTTGTCAGACCAGTCGTTAGTGAACTTACTCTCCCAGTCGGCAGTAAGGTTGATGGCGCTCGATGTTGGGTTTGAAATGGTAGTTTCAATTAGGGCGCTGCGATCTGAGATGAACCGTAAGGAGGTTTTTACCTCTAGTGTTCCAGCTTTATAGTGTTGTTCAAGCGCGCCGGGTATAGAGCGGCTTTTTGGGTCGCTGACTTTTAATGGAGAAAAACCATTATGTAGGCTCAATTTGTCAACATAAGTACCAACGAATAGTGGCATTTCTTCCGCAATGATCATCGGACCGCTGAAATAGCCTGCTTTGCCTTCTGTGGGTAAAAGATACCCATGCCATGCACCGTGATCCATTAGAGCGTTGAAGCGTTGATTGTTATAGTCGTCAAATTGTTCGAACGCCGTTATGTCACCTTGCCGGTCTATCAAATTCTCATAGAGGGATATTGGGCTATCAAGGGGCGATGTTTGTGCGGGTGCCGCGAGTATTGTGCAGGACAGGCAGGAAGCACTTAGCGCGAGTAGGGTCAATGGAAGAGGCATAATTGGTTTACTCATCAATTTGCAGTATTTTGATGTTTTTAAATTCAACAGGATGGCTTTCTGCTTGAAAAGCAATGTAGCCACTCTTGAGTAGCATGTCGTCGTTATTGCCGCCGGATAGAAGATGCTGTGTATCAACCTCGCTGCTGTCAAGTTGTGGCGCGCTATATTCCATAACCAGTTTGTTATTGATGAAGTGGCGAATACTTTTTCCAGCCAAAACTTCGACTTCTGCGGTGACCCAACCATCACCTTTGAAGGTGGGAGAAGTGGAATTGATACAATGCTCTTTTTCTAGCATGCCGCTCAGCACAATATGCGTGCCGGGTGTGCAAACATTACCGGTGGGGCGAGTACCAGCACCCGTTTGACCAAGTAGCTGTACCTCAATAGAAACTGGAAACTCTTGATTTAGCGTCATGCTTTCAGCGGACTGGGAATGTACCATTACGCCGCTGTTACGGAAAGCCCAACCGGGCCCGCCGGGCGTCTGTTCACCAAAGAAACGGTAATCGAAACGAAGGCGATAACTGGAATAAGGGGTATTGTAAAATAGGTGGCCAAATTCCCCATTGAAATGGTCGTATTTATCGTAAGAAACTTTGATAGTTTCATCCGTTACGTGGAAAGTGTCTTTGTAATTTTCGCCAAGAACGTACCCTGTAAACTTGATGGACCAACCAGTTAAGTCTTTGCCATTAAATATATTTTCCCACCCTTCGTTATCGGGGGAAGGTGACGTGTACGCTGTTGCTGCAGGTGTAGTGCTTAATGATATCCATAAGGCGCCTAGAAGAGCTATTTTGTTTAGCTGATGTGTTTTTGGCTTCATGAAGCTTTCCTTCTTGGTATAAGCAATTTTAAGCCATTAAGTGTAACCGGTTACATTTTGTCAAGAAAGAAGAGTAAACTTCTGTAGCAGCTTTTCAGAGAAGTCAGCCAAATACTACCTAATGTTTTGTGAGGTTTAGCCAAAGTTCTGGGCGGTCAGTCATTGTGAAGGCGGGTATATTTTTGTTGCTGAGCTTAAAGACCTTACGCTTGGAAATATTCAAATTTATCAAATATTCATTATGGTATCGTTGCCATAGATCGTCAAATTTCCCATTTTTCAATAGTTGCTCCATGCCATACTCCAGTCTCTCTGCTAAGGCTGGTGTATTTTTTGAGACATAGAGAAAAATAGGGAATGGGTAATGAAGAAGAATAGTTTCCTCAATCATGATGTTTTTGCAGTTGCTCCCGCAGTCTTGTAATACTTGTGGTGCTTCACTAATGCCGAGTGCATAATAGTCAAAGCGCCGCGCTTTCAGCATTGGTATGAGCTGTGCGTAGCTCCCGCTATCAGATATCTTAAAGTTATTTTCTTGGAACACGCCAACGTCCGGCCAACCGCGAGCTTGTCCGACGGTCAGATTTTTTAAACCATCTATTGATTTGATGTTTTTGAAACGCTCTTGGTCTTTTTTTCTGATTAACAATAAACGGTAGCCGTTGATACCTTTCCGGACATGCTGTTTTACCGGAATGGCAACTGAGTCAAACTCAGGTCTTCTTGCAGAATAGATGATATTTAGAGATTGGCCGATCCTCAGCATTTCTTTCTGCCGGTCGGGCGATATTTCTTGGTCCCAAGGTTGCCACTCATAAGGGCCGTGGCTGTCTATGGTGGCATTCATTAATTCACGGACGAGTTCAGCATAATATTCGAACCGGGTGTCATTTTTGATCTCTCGTGCCCGGACAATCATAGGGCCGTCAGCGGCGAAAATGGGCAGGCACCACGAAGACAATAAAATTACAAGAAAAACACTATACAAGCACGAGGCTATGAATGTCGGGAGGAAAATATTTGGAGTAATTCTGACGCTAATACACTGCACTTAGGCAACCTTCCGTAGCGGAAACATTGCCTAAGGTTTAGCGTATTTATTTAATCCATGTAAATCCTAAGTTTTGATGTTGCATGTATTAGTCAGGTGCTGTGCAATTGAAAACAGCACTCCCAGCAGCTTCAATTTTGATATTAGCAAAACTGATTTGTGCTTTTTCTGTGCTTGTCAGGGTGAAGGGAGCCGTTACTGTTTTTAGTGCCTCGAGGTCCTGATCAAAGCAGTTGAGCTTTACTGAAACTTTTTGCCAGCTTTGGTTTACTAGCGCACGTAAATGGTCCGTTAGGCGTATGCTGTTTGTACAACCATTTTCGCATTTCATAGAGAGGTTGATTTCACCTGCAGGTACAGCATCAAGCTTGATATCAAATGTCATAAGGCCGTTTGTTTTTGCATACTCGCTAAGGTCCATTACGCCGCCACCAGTGATGGAAGTATAGCCTGTTTTTTCACCGGTCCACGTGACTGAGAGAGCGTCTTCTTGAACGTCTTTATCGGTTGTTTTTATAATTATTGTTTCGTCAGCAAGCTTTGCGTAAGCACCACTAACAATCAGCTCATAGCTTCCGTCACTGGCGATATAAACCCGCCAAGGTTCAAGTGGACGACTAGCATATATATTAAGTTCGCTTGGGAGGCCCGTTTGAACTCCGTCGACATCTTCGGGGAGAGAGGCGAGGTCAGTGTCAGTACTGTTGTAGTTTAAACCATAGGCGAGTGGGAAGAGCGGGTCATAGTCTGAATGGTGTGGGTTTAATACGCCTTGTAGCGGCGTTTTAGGCCAAGAAAACGAAAGAGTGCCTGTGAAGTCATAGCGGGGTTTACCGTTTTCATTTGCAATAAGAATATCTGCTAAACCGCCCCCTTCGCTGCCGGGCAGCCATGCTGCAACAAATGCATCTGATGCATTAAGTTCAGGGTTCACCCACATCGGTCTACCAGACAAAAAGACACTTACGACAGGTAGGTTCCGCTTTTTGAGAGATTTAAGAAGGTTCAGAGCAGCCTTGTTGCCGGGTTGAAACTCTAGTGTATCGCGGTCGCCTTGAAATTCTGCGTAGGGATTTTCACCGAAAACGGCGATGGCTACGTCGGCTTTAACGTCCTGTGTGCCATCAATGTCGAGAATGACTGTACCTCCTGTTGCTTCAACAGCTTCTTTGATGCCGTCATAGATGGATTGCCCACCAGGGAAATCTTCGTTTGTATTCCCTGTGCCTTGCCAACTGATGGTCCAGCCCCCTGATTGTTTGCCAATATTGTGCGCGCCGTCTCCGACCAATAGTATGGTGCTGTTTGGCTTGATGGGTAGGGTTTTGCCTTTGTTTTTTAACAGTACAAGGGACTGGCGAACTGCTTCACGGGCAACCATGCGGTGTGCTTTTGAGCCGATAACTCCTTCTTTACCGGCGAGACCGCGTGCTGATGGTTTGGGTTTTTCAAATAGGCCGGAACGAAATTTCATGCGCAGAATACGGCGTACAGCGTCGTCCATTCGGGCCATAGATATTTCGCTGTTTTCGACTTGTTTGACCGTGTTATAGAATAGGGCTTTCCAGTCCTGCGGGGCCATAAAAATGTCTAGACCTGCGTTGATTGATGCAGGGCAGGAAGCATTGCTACACCCCGGAACCTGTCCGTGGGCGTTCCAGTCACCAACAACTGGACCGTCAAACCCGATTTGCTCTTTTAGGATGTCGTTCATTAAATATTTACTGCCATGGATTTTTGTACCATTCCATGCAGAAAAGCTCGCCATTGCTGTTTGTACACCTGCCGACAGCGCGGGGAAATATCCTGCTGCATGAATATCTCGAAGCTCTAGCTCACTGATGCGAGCATCCCCTTGGTCGTCGCCGCCTTCAGTGCCGCCGTCGCCAACAAAATGTTTTGCTGTTGCTATAACATGGTTGCCATCAAGAAACTCTGCGGTGCCAGGCTCACCCTGCAGGCCTTTTACAAAAGGTGCTGCATAGGAAGCAACGAGAGCAGGGTCCTCTGAGTAGCTTTCGTAGGTGCGCCCCCACCTATCATCCTGCACTACAGCGAGTGTTGGCGCGAAAGTCCAATCGATGCCAGTAACACGCATTTCGCGTGCGGTTATTTCGCCAATCTTACGCATAAGAGAAGGGTTATACATGGCACCGAGGCCAATGTTGTGGGGGAAAATGGTTGCGCCAATTACATTGTTGTGGCCGTGTACAGCGTCACTACCCCAAAGGATGGGAATGGTTACCTTGCCATCCCGGTCATCCATTGACGCACCATAGAATGCATCAGCCATTGCAAGCCATTCAGCAGGAGTTGCATATTTATTTCGGTTAGGTAACGAACCGCCACCATTAAGAATGGAACCTATGTGGTAAGTTCTGATTTCTTCTGGGCTGATATATTGGATGCGGGGCTGAATAATTTGCCCGACTTTTTCCTCTACAGACATGCGCTTGATGAGGGCAGAGATTTTATTCTCCATCGCCGCTTGCATTTTGATGGGGCTTTGTGTGGCAGGCCACTGGGTGTCTTCACTGGTGTTTGTGCGATTTTCATTGCCTTCGCTGCCCCAAACAGCATTGGAGGCAATAATCATACTCAAAAGAGTAGATTTTGCCGTTTGTGATAATAAAAATTTAACTGTCGAGGCGTTCACGGTATTTCCTTTTGATGAAATATTACAAAGGTTTATTTGTTAGCTAGCTTTCCGGGTGAGGGACGTTTGGTAAGCAATATAATCTTCATGAGATGGCAGCTGATTGACGGCTTGATTGATCTGTTGTCGAGCTGCGGTTAGTCGTTGTGTGATGGTGGCGAGGTCGTGCGCATCAACAAGGGGGTCATAGCCAGATGGGATAATCCCTTGGCCTATGAAAACGGCAATCCAACTTGTGTTTGTGAATAGTTCATGTGCGCGGGGCGCAATGCGGCCATATTTTGTGAAGAGGTTTATTCGGCGTTTGAGCGTATCGGGAATTTCCATGGTACGACAGTAGTTCCAGAAGGCGCTATCATCTCGAGTGGTGGCATAATAATGCAATATTAAAAAATCTCGGATTTCTTCAAACTCGATAGTGGAAAGGCGATTATATTCGTCAATATTTGTCTGATCGAAGTCGTTTCCGGGGAAGAAATCCAATAGCTTGGTAATACCGGCTTGAATGAGGTGGATACTTGTGGATTCAAGGGGTTCCATAAAGCCACTTGCAAGCCCGAGAGATACACAGTTTTTGATCCAGAATTTTTTACGGACACCAGTTTTGAATCGAAGAAAATTTGGTTCAGCTAGTGGTTCACCGTCTAAATTATTCAAAAGAATAGATAGGGCTTCATCATCGCTCATATGTGCGCTTGAATATACGTGACCATTGCCTGTGCGGTGTTGCAAAGGTATACGCCACTGCCAACCTGCAGCATGGGCTGTGGCGCGCGTATACGGCGTTAATTTACCACTTTTTGTACAAGGTACAGCAATTGCACGGTCGCAGGGGAGCCATTGGGTCCAGTCTTTGTATCCTGTGCCGAGCGCTCCTTCTATAAGAAGCCCCTTAAAGCCAGAGCAATCAATGAAGAGGTCTGCTTCAAGTTTTTGGCCATTATCTAATTGCACGCCTTTGACAAAGCCATTATCGCCCCGCAGCACTACATCAATAACTTTACCTTCGATGCGAGTAACGCGCCTCATTTCAGCATATTGTCGAAGGTACGCTGCGTATAGGCTGGCATCAAAATGGTAAGCAGATCCAAATGTAGCCATGATAGAGTGAGAATCTGTTGAAGGGCTAGCGCACTTACCTTGCTTTGCGGCAAGAGTGCATAAGGAGTATGCGTCAAGCGGTGTTGTGTCGCCCTCTGCTCTTAGTTTTAACCAGTAATGATGTAAATAGCGGGCATTTACGCTTGCACCGTGTACGCCAAAGGGGTGGAAATAACTATGACCTTGGCGGGTCCAATTCTTGAATTCGATGCCTAGTTTATAAGTTGCCTTGGTGCTGTGTAGAAAATCAACTTCAGAAATCCCGAGCATATTATTGAACGTGCGGATAGGTGGAATGGTTGCTTCACCAACACCAACGGTGCCGATTGCTTCTGATTCCACGAGCTTGATGTCGCATTTGTGCCCGAGCATCCGGGAAAGGGCTGCTGCGGCCATCCAGCCTGCCGTACCGCCGCCAATGATAAGAATTCTTTGAGGCAAAAGGTTGCTCATGCTCCAATCCTGCTCGGTTTAAGACAAAAAAGAGGTGCGGTTACTTGGAAGGTGTAACCGCACCGGGAGAGGTTGGAAGTTAGAACCGGAAGCGGCCACCTAGCATGATGCGGCGAGGACCTGAATTATAGCGGAAGGGTAAGTTTTCAAACTGCAGATACTCACTCTGTTCCTCTTTGGTGATATTCACGACTTCGGCACTTAGGTCGAAATTGTCGGTTAGATGGAAGACAAGTTGCCCATCAAGCTGGCCGTAGGAGCGGAACCAGCGACCAAGGTTGCGGCTTACTCCGCCATCGTTGAAGCCAAAGTTACCGTTGAAGGCTTTGCTCCTCCATGAATAGGACATGCGAGCCTCAAACATATCGCTCTGATAATAAACTTGAGCGTTTGCAGAGTGTTTGGAAACTCCTGGAATTGCGATGTCTTTGTCAAAATCGTTGAAGGTAGTAGATTTCGAGTCAGAGAATGTGTAGTTCGCAACGAAACCTACGCCCCAATCAAAGACATATTGTGCGCCAAGTTCGAAACCCCGGATGCGACCACCATCGCCGTTTTCAGGGCGGGTTACAGGACCGAGACGGCCACCGGCTTCATCTTGCACGAAAGTTGGGACAGTGTTGTTGATGATGAAACTATCAACTTCTTTCCAGAAACCAGTGATGGAAACTAAGCCCTCATCGCCGATATAGTACTCATAACCCAGATCGAACTGTGTAGCTCGGAATGGATCAAGTTCGGGATTTCCGGAATTACCATTGGTGAACTCAAACAAGTTAGTAGCTGGATTCCGGTTAAAGAATGTTGCAAAACCACGACCTAGATCGAACAGTTTGGACCGTGCAACGACCCGCGCAGCAGAGGCTCTTATTTTTTGGTTTTCATCCACGTTTAATACAACGTTTGCACTTGGAAGAATATCAGTGAAGGAGCTAACTGTTTCGATACGATCCGCGTCAGCAAGCACACCGTTCCAGCTGTCTGTTCCCCAGTAGTTAGGGTTTGAGTTTGACGGTGTACCTTGATCAATAGTGAGTTCAGTATGCACAAGACGCACACCAACATTCACATGGAAGTTGTTGTCATCATCCGTGATGTCAGCCATCACATACCCTGATGTATTTTTTTCTTTTACATTGAAAGTGTTAAGCGGATCAATGAAACGGCTGATTGGGATGTTTGGATAAAGTGATTGTATCCAAGAGGGGCCATCGACCATTTGACTACGGTCTTGCAACAAAAGGGTATCTGTACCGGCGTTACCTTCGCCCCAATAGTTTTTGACCGTTTCTACGCGACCCGAATTACTTTCGAATGTGTCAAACGGTGTAATCAAAGGTGGTGAATCACCGAAACGATTTGTACATCCCGCAGGCGCGCCTGGTAAGCCACATGATTTGAAACCAATAGCCCCATCCTGGAAATAACCAAACGGTGTCCAGTTTTGGCCGAAGTCAGTACCATCAAGCTCGCCTGCGCCAGAATAGTCACCAAGATATTTAGCTTCTTCAAACTGGATTTCACGAGAAGCAAAACGAGTGCCTGCACTTAATGTTACGTTACCTGAACTAATAAACTCTGGAACATACTCAACATCACCGCGAACAGAATAGTTTTCGAGTTCAGCTTTAGTGTCACGTACCCAGTGTGATTTAAAGAAACCGTTTGCAGGGTTTGTGAAGAGATCAGGCTGGTCGACAAGGGTAAAGGACGGGCGGATGCCATCATTATTGTTGTATGTGAACAAGAAGTTTGCGGGCGCGTTGGGATTTGCCGGCGCATGATTATAGCCAGTTGGACTGGCCGCATTGGCAGTTGGCACGCCGTACTGTGTGTAACGAACATCGCTGTGTGCGAAGTTGCTTGTCATGTCCGCTTTTGCATAAGCAATTTGCATGCTGCCGCGAAGGTTGCCGCCATCGTCAAATGTGGCTTTGAATTGGATGTTATCTGCTTTTGTCTCTGTGCCCTGCGCAAAGGAGATAACCTCTGCAGAGTTTGCAATAAAGGTACCTGTCTGAAGCACATTGTTCGCGCCGATAGTGAAGGGGCGTGAAGTGTCTAGGCCTGGACTTTCAAGGTTTTGAGGGTACTTAATGTTGCCCTCTTGAGTTGCTATAGTGAGGTCTGAGTGAAACCACTGAGCTTCTATTTCAAGTGCATCACTAACTTTATAGTTTGCACCTAGACTGAAGCCCCAGCGTTCGCGCTCTTCATCACGGTCGATGGTGTAGCGGTATTCTGATGCGTAATAATCAGGAACGTCTGCCGCGTCGCCGCGGTTTGACAAAACCCAGTTACCGCGCACGTCACCCGCTAGTGCATTGGTGTGCAGGGCTTGTTTGTCATATGTAAAAGTAGCAAGGAACCCGAAGCGCTCACCATCATTATAACCAACTGCGATTGCGCCTGTCGGATCCCAACCGCCAATATCAGACCCTTTACCCATTCGGCCATTGCCCGCGATGGTGAAGCCTTCTTCCAGCTTGAGGGGATTGCGCGTTTTGAGGTCAATAATCCCTCCTAAGCCACCTTCCACGAGGGATGCGTCTGGCGTTTTGTAAACATTAACACCACCAATAAGTTCTGAAGGGATACCTTCGAGTGAATCTTGTTTGCGATCTGCGATTTCACCGAGCTTGAAAACTTCAAGGCCTGTTAAAAATACTTCGCCGTTTAAGACGGTCACATTTTGGTCTAAGCCACGAATTCGGACAGTTGTGCCCTGTCCGTTGGCTCTGTCAATTTGAACACCGCTAAGTCTTTGTAAAGACTCAGCAATATTTTGATCAGGAAATTTCCCCATATCCTCTGCAGTAATGGATTCCTGAATGAGATTTGAGTTTCTTTTGCTGGATAGAGCACTAGCCAGTGATGCGCGAAAGCCTGTAACGACAATTTCCTCGAGCGCGTCATTGGTATCAGCTTGGTTTTCTTGTGCGTAAGCAGCGTTCGCGCCTAGGAGGGCGCTGATTGATGTGGCGGCCAACAAGGTTGATCGCAGGGCTGCTTTTTGTGATCTAGTTTTAGTCATCAATATTCCTCCCAGAATGATGTTCTTATGCTAGTTCTTTCTGGTAGCGCTTCCATATAATAACCAAAATGAGACAAGAGTCAAACATCGTGATGCATAATGTTAGCGCTAACAAAATTGGTAGTATCTGAAAATATTGTGACTGTCCATAAGAGTCTGTAAGCGCTACCAGAAAAACATGATGCTAACTTATCATTATCCATGTTTTTCAGTGGGTTGTTGCTGGTGGCGGGGGGAGTTTATTTTATGGCGCTGTGGTTGTGGAGTGCCTCTGCACGAATGTAACGTCCATAACAAGTGGAATTTGAAGAGGTGAGTCGCCTTTTTTTAGTTTGACGAGCTGTTCGACTGCAATCATTGCCATTGTTTCGACCGGTTGCCGCATTGTAGTTAAAGCTGGAGAAACCGCTGAAGCTAGCGGAATGTCATCGAATCCGGCAACTGAAAGGTCATCAGGAACTGATAGGCCGTATTCATCTGCCACTACAAGCGCTGCTGCTGCCATATCATCATTTGAGGCAAAGATGGCTGTCGGCTTTTTTTCTTGAGAGAGTATTTTGCGCGATGCAGCAAGGCCGCTTTCAAAAAGATAGGATCCTTGCGCAACCCAGTCACTATTCACCGTAAGGCCGGCATTCTCCATACAGTTATTGAAAGCTCTATAACGTTCGTTAGCGTCGGCATGCTCCAGGTCACCAATAATAAACCCGATATCCTTGTGGCCTAGAGCTATCAGGTGCTCAGTCATTAAAGTAGCAGCTTTATAGTCGTCAATCTTGATGTCCACCATGCCGTGAAAGGGTTTGCTAGGTGAAATGCGAACAGTCGGGATATTCCTGTCAGCAAGAGCAGCTAGTACGACTTTGTTGTCGCAGACGGGTGGAGTTAGGATAACGCCTGATAAGCTTAGTTTGGTTAGAAATGACTTAATTTGGTCGAGTGTGGTTGCTTGATTAAAAACCTCAACAACAACATGGTATCCGTACTGGCGGCATTGTCGCATGGCGCCGCGCTGCATGCCGGATAGATAGTCACCCTGCGGATCGTCAAATAAAAGGCCAACAAGGTAGGATCTGTCGCCCGCTAGGCTTCTCGCATAGAGGTTTGGCTGATACTCCAGCTTACGCATGGCACCCTCTACGGCTTTCCGCTTGTCT
>CAXBKT010000058.1:0-19174 GCA_963976155.1 uncultured Kordiimonadaceae bacterium
AACTCTTAATTTAGAAGCTCAGCCTTGAATAGGTGGGGTTGGGCGGTCGCTAACCTTCTGTTTTAACTCGACAAACCTACCAAACCCCAATTCAATTAGCTTCGGGTGCAATGGGACAACGTTCTTTTTCCCCGTTTTCAATCGCTTATCGGGCGTATCGTCATTAATCGAAATGCACCAGACCTTTTGGCCCTCAATTTCTTCTTCATAAACATCATCCATATGCAACTGGCACAAATCATTTGCACGCGCACCTGTATACAAACCCAACAAAGGTATCCAGTATTCATAAGGGTATTTGAATTCTCCTAATGTATGAGGAGACTGACTAAACATAGCCTTGAGCTGCTCACCAGCAAAAGGTAGCCGCTTTCTTCTTTTGATAGCTCTATCTTCAAATTTAAGTGTGGTTCCTTCAAACGGATTGATCGAAACACCATCAACTCGCTCCATACAATAACCAAACACGCGCCTACATGTAGCTAGATAGTCATTCTTCGCTGTAGCGGATAGGGGTCCATAACTACCATACCTTTTGTGCTTCTTCGCTCTAAGTGCTTCCATGTATTTCACCACGTCTGGCCTACCGAACAAGCGAACGTCCTTATTACCCACAGCCTGCATTAGAAAATTGAAATGGCCCTCCACCTTGCTCCTTGTCTTGTCAGCCCACTCTGTATCTTTAGATTTGTCAGCTATGAACATCTCTAAAAAGTCTGACAGACTATGCTGAATTAGATTAGGTGTAGTTATTGGAGCTTTATCTGTAACAGCGTCAACTAGCTGAGAGCTATCTGAAATAGCATCTGTAGAATTAGCTCTTACTGCCTCTAATTTACCTTCAAGCCCAGCATCAATTTGCGCATTAGATAGCTTTTCCAAAAACTGATCGGCTTTTTCAAAAAGAACCTCCTTATTGGAGAACTCTTCATCCAATTTGTCTAACAAACCCGCTTTCTGAATGCTCCACAATTGGTGCGTTACAAAACTAACCTCATCGTCAAACTTATGGGGATTAAACTGGGTATTTGGCGCATCCCATTTATCTTCTGCGGTATTCATCAGAAAGCGATAGTAGCGAAGATGGCTGTTTACTTTTTCTTCGTCAGTACTCTCATCAACAAAGTTAGCTTCCATTAGCTTTTGCACCTTCAACCACATCATTAACACGCGCTTACTCGCCTTAGCCTTATTGCGTGTTTTAAGAGATAAGTGAATCGTTTTTGGGTGATTTGGTCGTTGAGACACATAAGATTTGGGAAACGTATAACGAAAGCAATAGATGCCAAATCTGTTCTTATGAAGGTACTGGATACGTCGCATTTTGTAACACCAACGTGTAACACCATGCGACCGCAAAGCACCTTAAATAACAGTAAGTTATTGAATTATAATAATTATAAATCAAAGGTGGTGCCCCCGGTCGGAATCGAACCGACACTCCCAAAGGGAACGGGATTTTGAATCCCGCGCGTCTACCAATTCCGCCACAGGGGCACTCTGGAGAATCATCTGGTAGAAGTGCGCGCATAATATACACTCAACCTTCGCCGTCAAGCCTGTGAAACGCCATAAGTCACTTTTGTTTTATGATGATTGTACAAGCCCCTTGTGTTTGCTATGCCTCACTCCTGTAAGGGAGCCTTCAATGATCAGAAAACTCTATGATTGGACAATAGAAAAAGCCCGCAGCCCAGCTAGTGAAAAATGGCTTGGCGGCCTTGCTTTTGCTGAAAGCAGCTTTTTTCCAATTCCTATAGATATTATGCTGATCCCAATGATTTTAGCAGACAGGCTAAAAGCATGGCGGCTCGCGACCATCACGCTAATTTTCTCAGTTCTTGGCGGCATTGCAGGCTACGCTATTGGTGCCACGCTTTTTGACACTATCGGCAAGCCCATCATTGAATTTTATGGATACGGTGAGAAGTTTTCATCTTTTCAAGATATGTACCACCAGTACGGCATCCTCATTGTGCTTGTTGCAGGGTTCACGCCAATCCCTTTTAAAGTTGTAACCATCGCGAGCGGTGCAGTGGCGCTTAATCCACTTTTATTTATGCTGGTATCCATTCCGGCCCGCGGCGCACGTTTCTATTTGGTAGCAGCGCTTTTATGGAAATACGGCGAACCCATTCGAGATTTTATCGAAAAACGCCTTGGTTTGGTCACTGCAGCCTTTATGATACTGGGCATTCTTGGCTTCGTTGCCATAAAGTTTGTGGGATAACCTATGCTGAATAGTGCAAAAGCTTTTACAGATGGCCAGCCAGTGCTTTTTGCTGGACTAATGGCTGCGGCCTTACTTGGAGCTGCCTTTACATTCCAACTGTTTGGATACCCCCCCTGTGAGCTATGCTGGTGGCAGCGCTACCCTTATATGGCTGCAATGGCGGTCTCTTTGTTAGCAACAGCTGTTAAATCCCTACCGCCAAAATGGATCCTTTTGCTCTTGTCTGCAATTTTCCTTACCGACGCTGGCATAGCAGGTTTCCACGCGGGCGTAGAACAGCGCTGGTGGGAAGGCCTACAAGGGTGCTCAGGCTTTGTTGATTACACTGACGACGTAAATGACCTAATGTCCGCCTTAATAGATGCCCCGCTCGTTAAGTGCGACGAAATAGCATGGTCCCTTTTCGGTATTTCTATGGCAGTCTATAATATGTTCATCGCAGCAGGCATGGCTGTCTTCTGCTTTAAAAAATCACAAACCGCCTAGGTGCTTCATGGAAAAACATAAAGCCATTACTGAAAAACAAACCCCTGCTCTTCCCCTACCCGGTGACCGGGTGCTGAAGGAAGACACGGACCGCATGATCCGGGTTGACCATGCGGGCGAGTATGGGGCCGTACGTATTTATGCCGGGCAGCGCGCCATTATGGGCGATAGCCACCCAAAGGCCGCACTCCTTAAACATATGTACGAGCAGGAAGAAGTGCACCTAGCCCGCTTCAACAAATTTATAACGGGCCGCAATGTACGCCCAACGCTGATGACACCATTTTGGCATGTAGCAGGTTTCGCACTTGGTGCAGGAACGGCCCTTATGGGTGAGAAGGCAGCCATGGCCTGCACTCAAGCTGTTGAAGAAGTCATCGACGAGCACTACCAAGAACAACTTGATAAACTAGACGGCGCAGACCCTGAGCTTGAAGAAAACATTAAGTTGTTTCAGGCAGAAGAAGTTGAGCACAAACGCATTGCCGAAGAAAACGGCGCTGAAGAAGCAGTTGGATACCCTGTTTTATCCAACCTTATCAAAACCGGCTGCAAAGCAGCTATTTGGTTGTCAAAACGAGTTTAAGTAACGCGAAACAACGTTTCCCTCTCTTGACTCGGTTAAACAGTTGCGCCGTTATAATAACCTCTCGATCCATTTATGCACTCAGAGGTTTAATGTGGCCATTTTTCTCAAAAAATTTGCTCATGCTAGTTGGTTAGCTTTGGCTTTCTACGTCCTAAGTCTCCCGGCGACCGCTACGGTTTTTTTTAACGACCCGAAAGGTTTTGAGCATAAGTTCGCGCCTAGGATGATCGAGCTAACCATTCCCTATAAGGGCGACCTAATGACTGGCCTCATGTATTCAGCCGCAGGGAAGGGCCCTCACCCCACCATCATTCTGCTGCACGCATTCCCGGGATTTGAGCAAAACCTAGACATGGCGCAAGCACTTAGGCGGCAAGGCTATAATATTCTATTCTTTCACTACCGTGGCACGTGGGGTTCCGACGGAAGTTACAGTTGGGCGAACAGTTTGCAGGACGTCCACGCAGCTATCGACTACCTCAAGATGCCTGATAATGTTGCGAAATATAGAATTGACCAGAAACAAATTCATCTAGTTGGTCATAGCTGGGGCGGCATGCTGTCCCTTAAGGCTGGTGGTATGAATGGTACCGTCGGCTGTATTGTCTCTATTGCTCCCGAAGATTGGACACAGTGGCTCGACACGGCGGCTGACCGACAAAGCATAATAGATTATCTTGACGGTATCCATTCCGTAGATGGGTACCCAAGCAGCGTTGCTTTAAAAGACCTTATTAATGAGCGTTCAAATTGGGCACTCATTAATATCATACAAAATATCGGAGATAAAAAAACACTTCTTATCAGCGCGGAATGGGACCAAGCTTTTAATACTGACATGCGGGAAAAGGTAACTGCCCTCGCGAAACAAGCTGGCACAACAGATATCACCAGCTTTTCTGCAAAACGTATTGAGTTGATTGAACGTACGGGCAATTGGTTAAGCACCAACTGCAAGATAGCGCCTTAGTTATTCTCCAGTTCAATATCCCAATATAAATAATCCCGCCAACTTTCATGCAGATAGTTGGGCGGAAACAAACGACCATTGGCATTAAGCTCATGGTGGGTAGGCTGGTGCGGCCACCTAGTGGGGTGCATCGCAGACTCTTTTGGTGTCCTACCACCTTTACGCAAATTGCACGGTGCACAAGCAGCTGAAATATTGGTCCAACTAGTGCGCCCGCCCTGCGACCGCGGAATGACATGATCAAAGGTAAGATCACGCTGTGACCCGCAGTATACGCAGTTAAACTTGTCTCGGAGAAATAAGTTAAACCTTGTAAAGGCAGGGTAGTCAGGCTGCTTCACATAGTCCTTCAAGGCAATCACACTTGGCAAACGCATCGACATAGAAGGCGAATGAACCTCCGTGTCATACTCGGAAATAATCTGAACCTTCTCAAGGAAAACGGCTTTAAGGGCAGCCTGCCAATGCCACAAACTAAGTGGAAAGTAACTTAGTGGCCGGTAATCGGCATTTAAAACAAGCGCAGGGCTCGCTTCCGGCGAGGTCGAAACCGCCCCACATAATGTACGCTGGGGTGCGCAGTGAACACCCATAACAACAGTCCCCCGACTAGTTACGGCAGCCCCAATACGGGATATCGGCACTACCAAGGATAGTTTCTACTCCGATACATACTATCATCAAGATACAGTGTTACGGACTGATGACAAAGCATTATATTGTGGTCTAGCGGTTGGGTAAATCGAGTTGCACTTTCACTGCATCTTTGAATTCTGGAGGAATTTTATGGAAATCAACACCAAGCATACCCGCAAACATGGCCCATACAAAATTAAGGCTCACCGGGTAACCTTTGGCCTTAATTTCCAAAAAAGCATCAATAACGCCTTTTGATTTTAAGTCACCCACCGTAAATACGCCAATTGCGTTCAACTCAGCTTTGGACTTCGGGCCCAGATACCGGACTGTCTCGATAGGTGCTGCATCAGGTAAATGAGCACCAATCTCCAGAAAATCCATCGCGTTCATCATTAACGTCCTTTGTTGACCGGCACCTCAAGAGTATCCCTTAGAAGAAAATCTATAAATTCCCTCAGAGCGGGCTTCATCATGCGGTTTGCCGGGTATACAAGCGACAACGAAATAGGAGGTACTTCATATGGCTGTAAAATCGGTACAAGGGCACCTTCATCCAAGTATGATTGCATCATGAATTTAGGAAGCTGGGCAATACCATCCCCGGCTGCGGCAAAAGCTGATACCAGTTTCGCTTCATTCACCTCAATCTTGCCATACACATTCACAAGGTGTTCTTTGCCTTTTTCACAGTAGCGCCACCGCCGAGGGTTCTTACTTGTTAACTCGATGATACAAGGGAACCGATCCGGAGATGTTTCGAGATCCCTAGGGTGCTGTGGTATTCCATGTTTCGCCAAATAGCTCGGGCTTGCGACATAAAGTACATCAAGGTTTTTGTATTTGCGGGCGATCAGACTGGAGTCATCTAAAGGCCCTGCCCTAACGGCCAAATCTACACCTTCATCAACCAAGTTCACGTACCTGTTAAACTGCTGCCAAATAACAGTCACATCAGGGTATGCTTCCATAAATTGACTAACTCTGCGCCGTACACCTAACCCCTCAGCATTAATAGGCGTTGTAATGCGAAGTTCACCGGCAACTTGATCGCGCCTTACATGAGCAATATCTTCAAGACTATCGAGCCTGCTTAGAATATCCCGGAAGTGATCGACAAAATGTCTTCCCTCCGCTGTAAGATTCATAGCCCGGGTGGTCCTATACAGAAGCTGACACCCAAAGTGCTTTTCCAAATCCGCTACTTGCCGGCTAACGGCTGAAGTTACCAGATCAAGTTTGCGTGAAGCCGCACTAAAACTCTGCTCCTCAACAACGGTTAGAAACGTTCGCATTGCTTTGATTAAGTCTATATTTCTTGAAATAAGAAAAATCCTTTCTCATTGGCATCACTTTTCTACATTCAGCACAAATGTAAGGTCACATCAACGGTAAAAAGCTGAACATTTAAAGCAAGCATCAGCCCGAGTGGGCGCGCCGCCACACATAAAAAGCTTAAGTTTGATTGATAAGAGGGATCACAATGTTAAAGACTTTATTCGCATGTCTACTAATTGGCACAACCCCCATGAGCCAGGCAGCCATGCCGGACAATACGGATTTTCTAAAGGCCGTAAAAGAGCACTATCAAGCTAGCATAGACTTCAAGAAATACGCCATTCACTATAGTTTTGAGTTTGAAAGGGCTTATCAAGCCTATAACTACTTAGAGCCTCACGCGGGCCATACTGCCATGTACGCCGAAGTTGACTTGGGGCGCAAACTATATGCGGATCATAGCATCACAAGCTGGCCTGGTGGGTTTGTATTCGATTTCAAAGAATTTCAAACAGACGCAGGTGCATTCCAATATGACGTGAACGGCTTAATCGACGGTAAGCGCGTCCGGAGGCTTGGTCCCAATGCCTATACAAATACCGCCGCCTATCACGGAGGCAAGGTTGATTTTCTTGCCATCTTACCTTTACTTGAGACAACCTTAGCCAGCCCAAATATCAAAGTCACAGCGGGGACCATGCAAGGTCACACAGATATTGTCCATACACAGGGTGAAAATAGTACTACCTACACATTCACCAATACCCCTATCCAACTTGTGTCTATTCACCGCTCAACTGACAATACGAAGATCAATTATGGCCAATATGTTAACCGCGGAAATCTGCGGTATGCGAGCTTGATCAATCAAGAGAACCTGACTACAGGCGTGAAAGGGGTCTTCCATATTGCCCAAGTACGTCGCATTACAAATCTAACCCCAGAAGCGATAGTATTGCCAAAAGGCTACGGCCCGGTAGTGGAAAAAACTGATCGAACCCTCAAAATCACGAACATCGCCGATGGCCTCCATCTCATCACTGATGACAGTGCGAGCCGCAATATGCTTGCCAAAACAAGCACAGATGGCATCATGGTTTTTGGAGCGCCAATCGATGATGAGTTATCAGAAGAAACAATAGCACTCATCAGAGCGGAGTTCCCTAGCCTCCCAATTAAGTCTGTATATATCACCCATCCTCACAGCGACCACATTGGTGGTTTAACTGCCTACGCAAAACACGGCATCACCATTCTGGCAGATACCTACAGTATTGAGGCAATAAAGGCATACCCAAGGTTCCAAAAGGATATCGGCCGTTTCAAATTCCAACCAATTACACACAAAGAATTACTTGGCGGTGTTGAATTCCATATCCTGGAAAATAGCCATGCCAAAGGGCAAAGCTTTGCCTATTTCCCAGAAGTTGGTGTTCTTTATGAAGGAGACTTCCTAGAAATTCCGTATGACAACAGTACAGCCAATCATATGCCTGTGGTTTCAAAAAATTTCATTGAATATGTGAATGCGGAAAAACTAAACATCAACCGGATCGTAGGTCACCACAGGAACAACAATATCTCCGCTGAAACCATGAACGAACTTTACCGCGCGAACACAGATTAATCTCGTTAACCTTTAGCATAACAAACCGAGCATTCATTCTACGATGAATGCTCGGTACAAAAGCTTTCTTTTACAGACTGTTTTTTTTATGGTGCAGGCATGCCAGATACACTATCAGAAAATTTTATCACACGCTTCGCGCCTAGTCCTTCCGGCAGGCTACATAAAGGCCATGCTTATTCCGCATTACTCGCGTATAGAGCTGCCCTAAAAAACAATGGGCGTTTTATTCTGCGCATCGAAGATATCGACACAACACGCTGCAAAACGGAATTCATGGAAGGCATCTATCAAGATTTACGTTGGCTCGGGCTTACTTGGGAAGAACCAGTTCGCAAACAGTCAGAACATTTTTCGGATTATTCAGAAGCGCTAGATAAACTGAAAGCTCTGGGTGTGGTGTACCCCTGTTTTTGTACCCGCAAAGATATTCAGGCGGAAATTGCAGCTGCAGAGCGTGCGCCGCACGGGCCTGACGGCCCATTATACCCCGGAATTTGCAAGAAGCTTGCACTAGCTGAACAAACACGACTGAGGGCGGATAATCAGCCCCACGCATGGCGACTAGATTTGAGTGCGGCCCTCAAAATTCTTAGCCACCCTATTAGCTGGTATGATCAAGTTTGCGGCCTTGTACCAGCCACTCCCGAAATCCTCGGTGACATTGTACTTGCGCGTAAAGATACACCAACCAGCTATCACCTCAGTGTCGTTGTGGACGATGGACTGCAAAATATTACGCACATCACACGCGGGAAAGACTTATTTCATGCCACACACATTCATGTTGTGCTCCAGAAATTGCTTGGCCTACCAACACCCTCTTACCACCATCATGCGTTACTTACCGACAACGAAGGCGTACGCTTTGCTAAACGCAACAAGTCTGTAACCCTCCAAGACATTCAAGGGCAAGGTATCGACACAGCTACACTTATCCGCTCCTTGGGACTTTGAGATACCCCCAAAGCCCCTTTTGTATTCAGCCCGATTAAGAAGCTGAGTTTGCATTACTGCAATTGCAGCAGGAACATGAATCATCGCACTTGCAAGGGCTGCAACATGCACAGTTACATGTCCCGCACTCACACGATTTACAGTTACATGCATCACTAGATGTAGCTGGAAGTTTCTCGCTCATAGTCTTTCCTTTCTTTGAAATACACTCTCCACTTCGAGTGGCAAAGAAAGCCTACAATCTGTAGTAACTACAGAATCAAGCATAAACTTCCGAATATTGTTCTAAGGAGAAACGACAAACCATCAGCCTTCCCTATTACCCGAATATTAACCTTTACTGTCGATGCTATAATTGGGGCAACAAAGGATATTAATGACTACTCTTTCAGTTCTTTCATGGCATTTTTGTACACGGTTGAAAGCGGCCTTATTCTGTGTGCTATATTTTTATGCGCCTCTAACGCTCGCACCGCCCAGCAATGCAGCCCAAAATGATAAAAAAAACCCAGAGTACAGTTTGTCTGTCGCACAATTAAATTGGTGCCCTCAAATATGCCCGCGCGGCGCTGAGCCCGGCTATATAGTGGATATAGTTCGAGAGGTTTTTGAAGGCAGCGAATTTCACCTCAACTATCAGACCATGTCATACCCCATAGCACGCGGCAAAACAGCACGCGGTGAGATTGATGCGCTTTTAGCCCCTGCAAAGATAGAAGCCCCAAACCTTATTTACCCAAGAGAACCCGTAGGGTTCCAGCGTGTGTGCTTCTATACATTAACAGATTCAATGTGGGTATATGATGGCGGGGCATCGCTTCATGACCTCACGATTGGTATAGCGATTGATATCTCGCTTGAAGAGATTCACAGTTATGTCCAGAGCCATGAAAATCAGTTCGTATTTCAAGCAGAAAGTAAGCGCTACATAGAAGAAAGCCTGCGTATGCTGGAAATTGGTCGTTTGGATACCTTTGTCTTCAACGAAAACTCTGTCCTCTATTACATGCGTAAACAAGGCTGGCAAAAACGGGTTCGCTCCGCTGGTTGCGTTTCCCCAGCACCCGTTTTTATGGCATTTTCCCCTGCCCCATCTAATTCGAAAAAGTTCAGTGAAGCGATCCAATTGATCAATGAGCGTATTAAAAAAATGAAACACAATGGGGCCATAGAGAAAATTATGGCACGCTACGGTCTACCGGACTGGAGCAAATTTTGAGACGGCGGGTTAAAAACATACCCCTCATATTAAAACGGGCCCAGCAAGCCCTGCACTCTTTATTGTCATATGCGATCATATCATTGACCTACATATTATCTTCCTTTCCAGCCTCCGCTACCATGTTACAAGTTGCCCCGGTCAAAAACGTCCTCAAAATCGCGCAGGTCGATTGGTGCCCCCAAATATGCATATATGAAGATAACCCTGGCTATATCATAGAGACGCTAACGGAAGCATTTAAGGATAGCGAATTTGAACTAGTTTTTAGCACCTACCCTTGGTCACGCGGGATCGCCCATACACTGAATGGCCAAACAATTGCTCTCCTCGCCGCCGCCCCAAAGGAAACACCGGACCTAGTTTTCCCGTCAACCCCTATTGGAGAGCAACAGGCCTGCTTCTACACGTTGCCGTCCTCTAGTTGGCGATACTCTTCAATTAGCTCAGTGGATAATATCCGCATTGGCTTACCTGCGCATATCTCTCTTGAAGAACTAAACGAGTACTATAAGAAGCACGCAACACAGTTTCATATTCAAGCCCGCACCCCACGATATATTGACCTGAGCATTAAAATGTTGGCGAGCAATCGTCTCGATACTTTTGTGTTCTTCCGTAATACAATGATCTACCATATGAGACGCTTCTATTCCGACGATACCGTAAAACAAGCGGGATGCGTTTCCGCCACCCCAGTGTATATAGTTTTTTCACCAGCACCTGAAACGACTACTCTTCGGGACAAGGCTCTTGCCCATTATGAAAAACGCATAAGGCAGATGATCCAGTCTGGCCGCATTACCTAAATTATGCAGCGATATGGATTACCTGACTGGAGCAAACAACATCTATTAAGGACTGGTTAGTTGCTTCTTGTCTTCAAAACTGCTTCTATAAATCTGTATAAACTACAGAATTGAGATTTTAATGAAACTTTCGATTGGCAAACTAGCAAAACACACCAGTGTGAATATAGAAACAATTCGTTATTACGAGCGCATCACGCTTATGCCCCCACCGTTTAGAAGTGATGGGGGGCATAGAATTTACGATGAAACCCATATTGAACGCTTAACATTTATTCGCAGGTGCCGAGATTTAGGTTTCCCTCTGGAAGACATCAGAAGTCTCTTAGGTATGGCGGACAACAATGAACATTGCTCTAGCATGCGCCCCAAGGCTTCATCTCACTTACAGCTAGTCAACGCTAAAATTGTGGCACTACAAGAAATGCAGCACGCCCTGACAGACATTCTCAACGGCTGCCAAGACTGTGAAACGCCTGAATGTTCTGTCAGCAATGCTCTATTTGGATGTACTGCGAGAAGCTGTCCCTGTTGCGGCCGCAAAGACTTAGAAAGCAACCCCGCAAACGATAAGTCACAAGCCTATGACCACTAAGCTCTTCCGCATTATTACACTTACAGTGGCAGCTGTTATTTTAAGCAAGCAACTTAGTGCTGTTATTGCTCCTCTAAATCAAAACATCATTCAAGTTGCTCAAATTGATTGGTGCCCACAAATTTGCCCAAAAGGTAAGCCGGCAGGTTATATAGTCGACATTGTCAAAACCGTGTTTAAAGACAGCCCCTATAAACTTGAGTTCCAGACCTTACCATGGTCCAGAGCGATCATTCGTGTGCGTACCGGTGCCGTTACAGCACTCCTTTCACCAGCGAAGAAAGAAGCACCTGACCTCCTTTTTCCCAAAGAAGCTATTGGCCTGCAGCGCATGTGTTTTTATGTTCAAAAGGGCTCAAAATGGAAATACACTGATGAAAGTTCACTTGCTGGATTACAAATAGGCATAGCCACAGATACATCAATCGAAGAACTGAATAACTACATAAAAAAACATCCGACTCAATTCCATTACATGCCCTATACGAAAGACTATGTTCCACTAAGCTTGCGTATGCTTGATATTGGGCGTTTTGATGCTTTTATTTTCACGTATAATTCTACCAAATTCACAATGCGCCATCTCGAACTGGAAAATAGAATTCAGGCCGCTGGATGCGTTTCTTCCGCGCCGCTATATATGGCGTTTTCCCCGAAAACCTCAGAACCTGACACCCTAAAGTCTATGATGGCCTTTTATGACCAACGCATGGAATACCTTAAAAAAACAGGTGTCATTAGCGATATAATGGCAAGTTATGGCTTACCAGACTGGACTAAAACTACGCCCTAGGATTACTGTATTATTTCGCTGTTAAATCCCACTCAGGAAGAGTTGGCGCTTCAGGCCAGTTGAGTTCTTCCCTGCTTTCATAGAAGAAATTGTTAATCGGCCAATCGTAGTTCATAAAGTCGCCAACAACGATATTATTTTTAATGACAGGCTGAGGCATTGCCTCATCGACCATAATCAGTTCCGACCCACCTTCGCGGTCCGTCATAATCACATTATTTTCCAGCCGGAAGATATTAACATCGTATGGATGTTTCTTTTCTACACCAAAGGAAAAGAGCTGCCAGTTAACCGTATTCGGCCCTTCAACCAACAAACAATTACGAATTACCGCGATGCCGCCATTAGGAATGTCAATCAAGCGGCTATCATTACCTTCCAAACTGGCAACAATACTATTTTCAATAAAAGTACGCTCCGCCCTAGACTTTATCGCATGCCCCTCATCCTTTGAGCTTAAGAATTTGCTGCGCCTTATAGTTAGATGTCCGGCATTCACATAGATAGCGTGCGCACGTCCTATCTTCCCGTTGCGCTCAAACACACTATCTTCTATTAGGATTTTTTCAGATTTATTACCAGCTAACAGGCCGTTTTCACTATCCGTAAATGTAACATGCCGAAGAGTAAGGTTCGTCCCTTCAAATCTCACGCACGCACCGTTCTTGTCCTTTACGACAGTATTTCGGCAGGTAATATTCTCAATTGTCACATCATTCGACGAAATGACAAAAGCCCCTTTACCAGCGACTGCCGCATTATCAAATATTGTACCCTCACTACCGCTAATATGGACCCTGTCCTTCTTCTTAAGGACACCGCCTTTTGTATAAATACCAGGACCAATTCGCACAATGCCTGCAACAGGCACAAAATCAAAAGCGTCTTGTAGCGTCGAAAAAATACGCCCATTCACCCAAATTTCGCCTTCACCCAATTGCGCCGGTGTGGTCTGCAAAGCAAAACTAGGTGCAGCCACCAAGGCGCACAAAAAAACAATTACCACTCTAAATAAACTTCGCACATTTACCCCCGTTGCATTCAGGCTATTTCATGACTCAATTTGATAGGACAGATTGTCGCTGTCAAAAGAATTATGGGTGATTTGTACTTGTACCCCATGTATAGCCATCTATTATACAGAAAAACTGACGACAAAGGAAACTCTCGTCCATGAAGGCACTATTTATCTTGGCTGTGATATCAGCTGTCGCAACATTGGTTGTTCTCTTGATGGGCGTAATGACACTCGGCAAAGAGGGACCAGAAAATAAAAAGCGCGGGAATAAAATGATGCGACTTCGTGTTTTCTTCCAGTTTGCGACACTTGTGTTCCTACTGTTAGCGGCCGCTGCCGCTTCTGGCAGTTAGTTCCCCAATGGTTAGGCTAAACAAAATATACACACGCGGCGGTGACAAAGGCGAAACATCCCTTGCTGGCGGTAAACGTGTCCCCAAGGACTGCGAACGCATTGCTTCTTATGGCAGCGTAGATGAAGCTAATTCCACCATTGGCATAGCACGTCTTTCCGTAGAAGGCGAAGCCGACGCAATGTTGTATCGCATCCAGAACGACATGTTTGATGTTGGAGCTGACCTAGCAAACCCAAGCGACGATTTCTCGCCTGACGCTGCAGTTCTTCGGGTCACAGAAGAGCAAGTCACACGGCTTGAAGTCGAAATTGACCAAATGAACAAAGACCTTGCTCCTCTCAAGAGCTTCACCTTACCAGGCGGGAGCCCTGCAAGCGCGTATTTGCATCTTGCCCGAACGGTAACAAGGCGCGCGGAACGGCATGCAATTACCGCTTCACGAGAAGAGTCAATCAACCCCATTGCAATAAAATATTTGAACCGGCTGTCAGATCACCTATTTGTACTTACACGATATCTTAATGATAAAGGTGCAAAAGACGTACTGTGGGTTCCTGGTGCCAACCGCTAAATAAAATTGGCCCGAAAAAACCTGATTATGCTGCACTGCATTGACTTGGGTTTCTGCATAGGCTAACGCTGAGAAATCATATAGTTTCCAAGGGCTGGCGCATTTTTTGAGGCCGGCTTAACATACGCTGAAAATTGGGCTTTGCTGCCCTGCACAAAAATTGGGAGAACTGACCCCATGAAAATCATGGTCCCCGTCAAACGGGTGGTCGATTACAACGTGAAGGTTCGCGTTAAATCAGACAACACCGGCGTTGAACTCGCCAACGTTAAAATGTCGATGAACCCTTTTGACGAGATTGCTGTCGAAGAAGCAATCCGCCTTAAGGAAGCTGGCAAAGCAAAAGAAATTATCATCGTCTCGGTAGGAACAACCGCTGCCCAGGAAACTATTCGCACAGGCCTTGCAATGGGCGGTGACAGAGGTATCCTTGTTGAGCATGACGGCGAAACTGAGCCTCTTGCTGTTGCAAAGATCCTGAAAGCTATTGTAGCTGAAGAAAACCCTGACATTGTCCTTCTCGGCAAACAGGCTATCGACGGCGACAACAACCAAACAGGTCAAATGCTCGCGCAATTACTAGGCTGGCCACAAGGCACTTTTGCTTCTGAAGTTGTTACTGAAGAAGGCAGCGTAAATGTAACACGTGAGATTGATGGTGGACTGGAAACACTTAAGCTGAACCTTCCCGCAGTCATTACAACTGACTTACGCCTCAATGAGCCACGGTATGCGTCCCTTCCAAATATCATGAAAGCAAAACGTAAACCAATCGACATGAAGACCGCTAGTGACTACGGCGTTGATATGGGTACTCGACTTACAGTTCTGAAAGTGGAAGAACCTCCGAAGCGTGAGGCTGGCATTATGGTCGAAAGCGTTGAAGAACTTGTTGGCAAACTTAAAGAAAAGGGAGTGATCTAATGTCGGCTCTCGTATTTGTTGAACACGATAATTCAGAAGTGAAAGATGCAACCCTCGCAACAGTGACAGCCGCCAAAGCGTATGGTGAAGTGCATCTTCTTGTTGCCGGCAGTGGCTGTGGTGCCGTTGCAGAAGCAGCAGCAAAAATTGACGGCGTAAGCAAAGTTCTCGTTGCTGATGATTCTGCATACGCGCACCCTCTCGCTGAAGAACTAGCGAACATTACACTGAGCGTTGCTGGCGATTATGACGCAATCTTGGCGCCTGCAACAACAACAGGCAAAAACTTCATGCCGCGTGTGGCTGCAGCTCTTGATGTTGCTCAAATCTCAGACATCATCGAAGTTGTAAGCACTGACACATTCAAACGCCCGATTTATGCTGGTAATGCCGTTGCAACGGTTCAATCCTCTGACGCCAAAAAAGTTATTACTGTTCGTAGTACCGGTTTTGATAAAGCCTCGACTGAAGGTGGCTCTGCCACTATTGAAACTATCACAGCGGCTGATAAGGCAGGCATATCATCATTTGTTAGTGCTGAACTTTCAAAATCAGACCGCCCTGAACTAACTTCTGCCAAAATCATCATCTCTGGTGGACGCGGTATGGGCTCCGGCGAAAATTTTGCCATTATCGATGCTGTAGCAGACAAACTCGGCGCGGCTGTTGGAGCATCTCGTGCCGCGGTTGACGCTGGCTTTGTACCAAATGACTATCAGGTTGGGCAAACAGGTAAAATCGTAGCACCAGAGCTCTATATTGCAGTTGGCATTTCTGGCGCCATTCAGCATCTGGCTGGCATGAAAGATAGTAAAATCATCGTCGCTATCAATAAGGACGAAGAAGCTCCTATTTTCCAAGTAGCCGATTATGGGCTTGTTGCTGATTTGTTTGACGCAGTTCCTGCGCTCGAAAAAGCGCTTTAATAATGAAACAGGGCACCTACACTGGTGCCCTTCACTTAAAACTAAGAAGCCGCTGGTTTCAAAAGGTGCAAAATGGTTGATATCGTAGGAATTATTGGCGCAGGCCAGATGGGCAATGGCATCGCACACGTAAGCGCTGCCGCAGGCATGAAAGTCGTGCTTAGTGATGTTGCAATGGAACGCTGTGAAGCTGCACTAGCTGTCATCCGGGGCAATATGGAACGTCAAGTTAGCAAAGGTAAACTTGCTGCAGATGAGATGGAAGCTTCGCTTGCTCGCATTACACTAGCAGACAATCTAAAGGCTCACGGCTCGTGCGACCTCGTGATTGAAGCCGCAACTGAAAATGAGCAAATCAAAACGGCTATTTTCAAAGAGCTCTGTCCGCACCTTAAGCCAAGTGCGATGATTGCTTCTAACACCTCTTCGATTTCAATCACGCGCCTAGCATCCAGCACAGATCGCCCCGAAAAGTTCATGGGTGTACATTTCATGAACCCCGTGCCTGTAATGAAGCTTGTTGAACTTATTAGCGGCATAGCTACCTCTGACGACACGTTCGAGCGCTTTTCAGCTTATACAGAACGCCTAGGTAAAGTGACTGCGGTTTCTGAGGATTTTCCTGCCTTCATCGTCAACCGTATACTGATGCCAATGATCAATGAAGCCGTTTATACACTCTACGAAGGTGTCGGCTCAGTGGATTGCATCGATAAAGCCATGCGCCTTGGCCTCAATCACCCCATGGGGCCACTCACACTTGCTGACTTTATTGGCCTTGATACCTGCCTATCTATTATGCAGGTGCTCTATGATGGCCTTGCCGACAGCAAATACCGCCCTTGCCCACTTCTTGTTAAATATGTAGAAGCTGGCTGGCTTGGCCGGAAAACTGGCCGTGGCTTTTATGACTACCGGGGCGAAGGTGAGCCTGTACCAACACGGTAACCCGAGCTTACGAAATTTATACAGAAGGCCCTATCATTTTGATGGGGCTTTTTTTATGGTTTAACTTGTTTCTGCGGCCTTCACGCAAACTAAGGTTTTCTGTTAATGAACCAGATAATTCCCGCGTTACAGATATTGATAGCTTTTCAATGCCTATTTTTTCTCGGGTTCTTAGTATTAGCCGGCAGATTAAATGTGACTGCCAATAGGCTGCTTTTTATACTACTTGCAGTATTTGCAGTTCACATGACTGCAAATCTAGTTAACCAACATCTTTATACAAATATCTGGCCCAACTTTTCGATTGGCCTTGGTTACGCTTATGGGCCAACCATTTATCTCTACACTATGGCACTTATATTCAAAGGTTTCACACTGAAACCCAAACATATACTGCATGCTTTACCTTGCTTCCTAATAATAGTCCTCACCACACGGGTTCATCTTGAGGCCACTATTTATGCACTTGGCATCTTCGCCAGCCTCTTGAGTTATATCTACCAGTCACGAAAGGAACTGAGAAAATACAGACATGTGCTCAGTCAAACACGTTCAGGGTTTAATGAAATTGCCTTGCATTGGTTATCACGACTACTTGTAATTCAATTGGTTTTGCTCGTTATTAATATCGCTAGCGTAACGCTCTATTCAGGCGGCTTCGAGCAAATCGGATTTTTGATGGAGATTGCCCTTTTCATTAGCCTGCTGTTTCTGGTTAGTTTCGTTGTTTTCAACGGACTGCAACACCCAGAGTTATTTGAGGGCATCACTCAGGAAGACCAGGACTTAACGAACCAGTCCAGCAGTGAAAAACCTCAAATCATGTCTGAAGCAGAAGTCTCCAGTCTTCTGCAGAAAATTGACCAACACATGTCAGAGAAACAGACATTCCTCAACCCAAGCCTCACCGTCAAAGCACTTGGCCGCCAGTTAGCCACCAACCCCAAATATATTTCGCAAGCTATCAATATTGGTAAGAAACAAAACTTCTCTGAATATGTGAACAGCTTTCGTATTTCTTATGCGCAGTCGCTTCTCACGCGAGAAGGTGACGAAGACCTTTCTGTTTTGGATATTTTGTTACAGTCTGGCTTCAATACAAAATCAAATTTCAACAGGTCTTTCAAAGACCAAACCGGACTGACGCCACTTGAATTCAAGCGGAAAAACGTCGGAAAATAAAGATCCAAAAGTACTAAATCGCATTTTAGGTCGACCGAGGTCCTCTGTATCCAACATACATTGTTGCAGTACAATTATTATACAAAGGACCGGCAGCATGTTTAAAATAATAATACTCTTGGCATCACTGGGGCTTTACAGCCTCTCAGCCTCAGCAAACACCTCAGATCAAGAACTCGACTTCAACCAAATAGTAGAGGCAATTGATGCGACTATCCATGAACAGCACTTCAATCCTTCGCAGCTCCAACAGCAAGACTATCAAGCCACTCTGAAATCCCTTCATGATTTGGCAGCTAGTGTCAAAACGCGAGAAGAATTTCTAAATGGTTTTCGTAAAATATGGAAAAACGGACCCTTTTCTCACACGGTTTTAGCACCCGCAGGTAGGTCCGCCGAAGCGACCGCCTCCTATCTGGATACAATAAGAATTGGAGGCGGCGGAGCAATATTAACTTGGCGGAGTAGTATTGCGATTTTAACAGTGAAAACGATGATGGGACAAGACACTATAGAAGAAATCAACGCGGCTTATGAGGAGATCCACAATAAACAACCCTCTGCGCTGATCATCGACCTTAGAGAAAATGGCGGCGGCGCCTTCGCTATCAAGCCCCTGATCTCTCACCTCCTTGATCAACCATATATAGCTGGCGCATTCATCGCACAAAAATGGAACCAGTCACATGCGAGACCACCGAAGGCCTCAGATCTACAGAAACTAGAAGCTTGGGAAGGCTGGTCCGTAAGGTCGTTCTGGACTGATGTGCAAAATGACATTGCAGTAAAAGTACAGTTTTCACCAACGCCCCCCCAATATTCGGGACCGGTTTACGTTCTAACCAGCAATAAAACAGCAAGTGCTGCAGAACTCGCCTCAGATGCATTACAAGCAAGTGGCAGAGCGACCATTGTCGGCGAAAAAACGGCTGGAGAAATGCTATCACAAAAACCGTTTGATATACCGGGCAGAATGCATCTTTATGTACCAATTGCCGATTATTATTCTTCACAAAATGGGCGAATTGAAGGTACAGGCGTTACCCCTAACATCATG
>CAXBKT010000059.1:0-19016 GCA_963976155.1 uncultured Kordiimonadaceae bacterium
CGCTCCATCACGCGCGCAGTAAGCTCGTCAGAAGAAATCTCACGCCGCAAACGCTCTTCACTATCGATCGCTTCCTGAAGAGTCATCGCGTTTCCGGGATCATTAGGAATCATCTTAGAAAGTCGGTCTGTCGCACCATGGTGTTGCTGCATCACCCGACCACATGCCTTAACAACAGCACGCGCTTGTAATTTACCAAAAGTAATAATCTGTGCCACACGGTCATGCCCGTATTTATCCTGCACATATTTAATTACCAGTTCGCGTTTATCCTGACAAAAATCGATATCGAAATCGGGCATGGACACGCGTTCTGGATTAAGAAAACGCTCAAAAAGTAAAGAAAACCGTAGGGGATCTAGATCCGTAATTTTCAGAACCCACGCCACCACAGACCCTGCACCAGACCCACGGCCTGGCCCTACTGGTATATCATGGTCTTTGGCCCACTGGATAAAATCAGCAACGATTAGGAAGTAACCGGGAAATCCCATTTGGTTGATAATACCCAGCTCAAAAGCAAGCCGGTCCCAATATTCCTTTTCCCATTCTTGTTCTTTACCCGCAGTTAGCCCTTCTTCCTTCGCTTTAAAATCAAGCCGTTCACGCAGTCCTTTTTCAGATTCATCTCGAAGCATGTCCGCTTCGGATAGGTCCATACCGCTCGTAAAATTCGGTAAAAGCGGATCGATTTCATTTACCTTGACCGAACACCGTTTTGCAATATTTATTGTATTATCAACTGCTTCCGGAATATCCTTAAACAAGTCAATCATCTCTTCAGCCGTTTTAAAGCGATATTCAGGATTAAGTTTTCGGCGCTCAGTAACCGCAACATAAGTACTGTCTGCCATACACATCAGCGCGTCATGTGGTTCGTACATATCAGGCCCAACAAAATATGGCTGATTAGTCGCCACGATTGGAATTTCGTGCTTATAGGCTAAATCCAGAAAAGATTCTTCAGTTTCCAGTTCAAGTTCTTGGCCGTGGCGCTGTATCTCTACATACAGGCGGTCCCCGAACGAACGCATCAGATCAAGCAAACAATCTTCAGCACCTTGATCGTTGTTTTCTTGTAAGAGCTTTCCGATTGGACCATGAACACCGCCAGTCAAACAAATCACACCCTCTGAACGCCCTTCAAACTCTTCAATTGGAAATTGAACGCCTACCTGAACATCACTTTCAAGGTGCGCCTTCGAGACAATCTTCATCAGATTGCGGTATCCCTCATCTGTCTGCGCAAGCAAAACTACAGATTCCGGAAACTCTACTTGCTTACCTGTAGCTTTTTTTTTGGTCCTATATGATGTTTTCACAAACAGCGTTACGCCAATTAGTGGCTGGATACCACTTGAAGCCGCAGCGCCAGAGAACTCCAGCGCGGCAAACATATTATTATTGTCCGTAACGGCCACAGCAGGCATTTTAAAGCCCACACACTGCTTAACTAAGTCTTTTACATGGATTGCGCCTTCCGACAAAGAATAGGCAGTGTGAACACGTAAATGAACAAAGTTAGCAAGGCTCATAAACTCAACTCCAAACAGGCTTAGCGCCAAACGCCCATCATGGCGCCAATCAGCATCATGGCCACTGTTACATTACCCATGTGAATAAGGAAATGCCGGATGCTTTTATTTTCAAATGCGTAGTTTGGGAACGTAGCACCACCCACAATAAAGACAGCAACAGCAAGGCCGGTCAACATACCTTCCATCCAATTTTCATTGCCTGGATTATAAAGAATCAGTGCAAGCCCAATGCTCATAACGATGGCAGCAAAAAAGCTCTTGATCATTGCAGCTGTCGGCGAACCTGAGGCTTTAATCTCTTCTTCAGTCACACCCATTTCGTTCATCCAAGCTTTGCCAGCTATCGGTCCATACCAAATACCACCAACAAGCATATAGATCACCGCTCCGGCTAAAACGGCAAGCCAGTTTACATTTACAAATAAGTCCAACATGGAAAGATCCCCCTCTTTCAGTTAAGGAGGTAAGACTACTCTTCGAACTTCAGATACTCAAGTATCTCGAACTACAGAGAACTAAGGTGACCGTCCTGCAGAATAAGTTGCCTGTCCAACTTTGCTGCCAGAGCTTTATCATGGGTCGCTATCACTGCCGCCAACTTTCGCTCACGAACCGTTGCTAGAAATAGTTCCAAAACGCGCGCAGCCGTTTCTTCATCCAAATTTCCTGTGGGCTCATCAGCCAACAATAAGGCCGGCCCAGCAACAATTGCTCGCCCGATCGCTACACGCTGCTGTTCTCCACCCGAGAGTTTTGAGGGAACATGATCTAGCCGGTCGCCAAGCCCAAGTTGCTCTAACACCTCAGCAGCTTTTTTATGTGCTTCAACCTTTGCAAAACCATTCAAATACAAGGCCATTGCAACATTCTCTAGTGCAGTAAAGTCAGGCAATAAATGGTGGAACTGATAAATGAACCCAAGCTTCTCACGGCGAATAGCGCTTAGCGCTTCATCTTTTAGGCCTGAAACAGACTTGCCCTCAATTCTGATCTCGCCGTCGTAGTTACTGTCCAGTAAGCCTGCTATTTGAAGAAGTGTTGATTTTCCCGAACCAGAAGACCCAATTAGAGCTATCAATTCACCGGGCTCAACAGTTAAGTCAACTCCCTTTAAAACATGCACAGCTTTATGCGCTTGATGGAATGACCGTTTTACACCACTAAGATTAAGAACTGCCATAACTCACCTATTCATGTCGCAAGATTGCAACAGGATCTAGCCTACTTGCCCTAATAGCCGGTACAATTGTCGCCAGAAACGAAAGAAGAATAGCAACTAAGATGGTCATTACAACTTCTGTCGGGTTCACATCTGCGCGAATTTCAGAAATCCACCGTGTTGAGGGGTCCCACATCGTCATTCCGGTCGCCCATTCAACGAAATTTTTAATATCCTCAATATAACTAACAATCAAACTTGATAGGATACCACCCGCTAAAATACCACTAAGACCAACACTTAAGCCTACAATCAGGAATATGCGGCGGATAGATTTTTGCGTCGCTCCCATTGTTCTCAAGATAGCGATATCACCCGACTTTTCTTTCACCATCATTACCAAACTTGAAGACACATTGAACACAGCAACAAGAATGATAAGTGACAAAATCAGGAACATCGCAACCCGTTCTGTTTGCAAAGCCCCGATAAGCGCAGGGTTGAATGAACGCCACCCTCGAACAACCGCATCGCGCCCAACTATTTGTTCTAAGTCAGGAAATAGCTGATCAATCTTTTCCGGATCATCCAAGAAAACCTCAATATTTGAGACACTGTCATCAGTGCGGAAAAATCGCTGCGCCTCAGCGAGAGGCATGCCAATAAAGCTTTCATCAAACTGGATTAGCCCAATTTCAACAACCGCATGCACAGGGTACGCAAGATAGCGTAAGCTAGAACCAAAAGGTGTAGAGATTGTGTTCGGGCTGACGATCGTAACACTGTCACCAACGGTTACACCCAAACGTCGAGCGAGCGCATAACCGATAACAAGGCCGCCCTCATCTTCAATATTCGCCAATGAACCGTTCAGTATGGTCACATCAGCCATACCTTCAGAATTTAGATGTTCTGTTGGCAAGCCCCTCACGAGCGCACCGTGTGACCGACCATCCTTTGTTGCCATCACTTGCGCTTCCACATATGGGCGCACTCTAACAACACCGTCAATTTCAGTTAGTCGCTCAGTGATAGTTCTATAATTCAGTATCTGGCCATTATAACCATAAACAACGGCATGTCCTTGATGACCAAGAATACTTTCCATCAATCCAGCCCGAAAACCGTTCATGATAGACATAACCGAAATTAAAGCGGTAACGCCAAGTGCAATAGCAACCACAGAAAGAATGGTATTTAGAGAGATAAACTCATCACTCGGCGGTCGCAGTAAATAGCGCCGTGCCACTCCCCATTCAAATCCACTACCAAGCACAGCCTTCCCCTTAAGACGACATCTTCTTCACTAGTTCTTCTGGCGACATCTCTGTTTTCTCGCCACTTGCGCGATTTTTGAGCTCAACTACGCCGTTTTTAAGGCCGCGCGGTCCAACAGCTACCTGCCAAGGCAGGCCAATAAGATCCATGTTGGCGAACTTCGCTCCAGCACCGTCTTTTGTGTCGTCATATAAGACCTCAACACCAGCGGCTTCAAGCTCGCGGTACAGCGCGTCACATGCTGACGTGCAATCTTCATTTTTTGCACCAAGGTTTATCAGCCCAACTTTATACGGCGCAACAGCCTCAGGCCAAATAATGCCATTATCATCGTGGCATGCCTCAATAATACCACCAACAAGGCGTGAAACACCGACGCCGTATGAACCCATTTGCACATTGCTCATTGTGCCATCAGGGCCTTGCACTGCTGCGTTCATCGGCTTGGAGTATTTGTCGCCAAAAAAGAAAATATGCCCTACTTCAATACCACGACCTGAAATCAATTCATCCCCACTCACACTACACGTATCAGCGTCATGCATCTCTTCTGTCGCTGCATAGGGTGCAGTCCATGTATCAACAATACCCTGCAAGGCTTCTTTGGTGTCAGGCATTTCTTCTGGCGCGTCCATGTCCAAAAAGTCTTTATGGAAGAACACTTCACTTTCGCCTGTGTCTGCAATTACCAAGAATTCGTGCGACAAATCACCGCCGATAGGCCCTGTATCGGCTCGCATTGGAATTGCTTTAAGACCCAAACGCGCGAAGGTACGCAAGTATGCGACAAACATGGCGTTATACGAGTTCACACCCTCCTCAGGCGTAAGATCAAAGCTATACGCATCTTTCATCAAGAATTCACGGCCTCGCATCACACCAAAGCGTGGACGAATTTCATCACGAAATTTCCACTGAATGTGGTAGAGGTTTTTAGGAAGGTCTTTATATGAATGCACTTCTCTGCGAAAAATATCAGTGATCAATTCTTCATTAGTTGGCCCATAAAGCATCGCACGCCCATGACGGTCTTCAATGCGAAGCATTTCTTTACCATAGTCATCATAGCGATTACTCTCCTGCCAGAGCTCCGCTGACTGGATCGTTGGCATCAATACTTCGAGCGCTCCCGCACGGTCCTGTTCCTCTCGGACAATCTGTTCGATTTTTTTTAAAACACGATGTCCCAGCGGCAACCAAGAATAGATCCCTGCGGCACCTTGACGAATCATACCCGCGCGCAACATCAGTCGATGAGATGCAATCTGTGCCTCAGCAGGATTTTCTTTTAAAGTTGGAAGGAAATAGCGGCTTAAACGCATGATATTTTTCTCTAATTATCGATGAAACTCTCGGCTAATGAAATTACAGCCAAAACATAGGTTTCTTTTGCAGGTCGGCAGTGAAATTGGCAACGAGTTTCTTTCTTACAGATCATTTTTCTCGTTAAATATGTATGTTTCCCCAATTTGTATACATGCCGACGCCTACAATGTTGCAAACCAGCAACATGACTAAGAAAGTGACTAGGCGTTTTCAGTGCAAACACAACTAGCATGATGACAATCGCCCTGTAGCTGCATAGTCTCACTTTCGCGCCGAGTGATGAGACTCTAGTAAAAAAGTGGTCCACGCTCAGGGAGGAAAACGCATTTATTCAGAGTACAAGGCAAAAGCCTGACCTGATGACTTACAAAGAAGCAAGGCTAGCAGCCTTGTTTTTTTTTGCCTAACTCGTCCGCAGTAAACAGAACATAGTAGCGCAGGTAGGCGCCTAGCTGACTAGCGCCCCACCATTATAGCTTTTTGCAAATAATATTATTTATCCACGTGGAGGACGAAAGCTAATAAGCCCGGACGTTGCTAGAAAATAATACCCAACGGTAATCACAATCGCGATCAAAGTGGTATATAACGCCTTCTTTTTCAAATTCGGGTTTACTGGCGCGCTCGGGACGGTACCTTTGGTAACACCTTCATCAGATTCGTCTTGAGCTTTCACGCCAACAGGTAGTGCAGCAAAAAACACCATCCACCAGGTGACAACAAATACAAGAATGATAGTTGCAATATTCATTTCAGCTATACCTGCTCAATTTCTACTAATGTGCCACTAAAATCTTTTGGATGTAAGAAAAGAACAGGCTTCCCATGAGCACCGGTTTTGGGCTCACCCGATCCAAGAACACGTGCACCCTCTTCGACCAACTTATCTCTAGCGGCGTAAATATCATCTACTTCATAGCAAATATGATGCATGCCACCTGATGGATTGTTTTGCAAAAATTTCGCAATTGGAGACCCTTCTCCTAGTGGCAATAGCAGTTCGATCTTTGTATTTGGCAAGTTCACAAACACTGTAGTTACACCGTGGTCGGGTAAATCCAGAGGCTCTGACACCGCCGCGCCGAGAATATCTCTATACTGGCGGACAGCTACTTCAAGGTCCGGCACCGCTATAGCTACATGATTTAAATTACCTATCATTGGTCAACCTCATCCGAACTCTATATCTTCTTGTCTGGTGATTAACGTAGCAACGCCTGGATTTTTGCCATTCGCCTTACGGCAAAAGCGGCGCACTGCAATACGACAAACTTCTTCCACATCCTTATCGGACTGTCGGCCATGCGGCACCATGCGATCAATAGCACTTTCTACTTCCGCCAAAACTTCATCATAAAATTGCTCTGGGTCACGACTTGGTAACCCTAGCAATGCCATTGCTGGTTCGGCTGCAAGATTACCCTTATCATCAAAGACAACACTTACAGTAACAAACCCACTTAAGCTTGACCTTCGGCGCTCTGTAATAGCCATATCATCAACACCAACGATTACCTTGCCATCTAGGGCTAAGCGACCAACTGGTACTTCATCAATTTTCTTAAGACCCTTTGAAGTTATGTCAATAACATCGCCGTTCGCAGGAACAATAGTGTGTTCGATACCTTGCGACCGAGCAAACTCTGCGTGTTTCATCAAGTGTCGGGCTTCGCCGTGCACGGGTATCACCATAAATGGTTTTGTCCAAGCGTACATTTGAGCCAATTCAGGTTGTCCTGGGTGGCCAGAAACATGAATATTCTCATCTTTTTCTGTCACTACATTAATCTTCTTTTCAGCAAGCGTATTAAACAACTGCCCAAGAGTCAGATCATTACCAGGAATAATTTTTGATGAAAAAAGAACATTGTCGCCAGGACTCAATTGTACATTTTTGTGTTCACCGCGTGCAATTCTACCCATCGCCGCTCGTGGCTCTCCCTGACACCCCGTGCAAGCAATCAGTATTTTATCCCTTGGGATATCACTAATATGATCTTCATCCACAATTGGGGGAAGGTTTTGAAAATATCCCGTTGCTTTGCCTGCATTCAGTACCCGCTGCATCGAGCGACCAAGAAGAGCCAAGCTACGCCCTGTGGCCTTGGCTACCTCACCAATAGTATCAAGGCGTGCAACATTTGAAGCAAAAGTCGTAATAATTACTCGGTTGTCCATGTCTTGAACAACTTTGATCAGATTATCACGAACAGTAGCTTCCGATCCACTTTCATTCGGATTGAATACATTAGTTGAATCACCAACAAGTGCCAACACGCCTTCTTCACCAAGTGCCGTAAGCGCATCTGATGGGCATACAGGTCCAATGAGTGGTTTGTCGTCAAGTTTCCAGTCACCAGTATGAAAAATTGTACCCTTGTCAGTATCTATTGCGAGACCATGGCCCTCCGCTATTGAATGGGCCAGTGGAATATAGCGCGTTGTAAAAGGCCCAGTTACAATTGCCTCATGAGGCTCAACAACATGAAGAACTACTTCATCCTCTATACCTGCCTCACTCAATTTTCCCCGAATAAGCTCAGCAGTAAAAGCTGTCGCGTATATTGGACACCTAAGCTGTGGCCATAAGTGCGCAATTGCACCAATATGGTCTTCGTGCCCGTGAGTAATCATCATACCAACTAAGCGATCACGTTCCTCAACAATGAAGCTAGGGTCAGGGAAAATCAAATCAACACCCGGCGTATAGTCATCCGCGAACGTCATACCGCAATCGGCCATCAACCAATGGCCTTTATGGCCATATAAGTTGAGGTTCATGCCAATTTCACCAGAGCCACCTAACGGTAAAAACAAGAGGCGGTTATCTTTTTTTCGCATATATGCCATGGGTTACTATTTATTCCGCTCGTATATAAGACTGAGGCCTTCAAGGGTAAGTTCGTCACTCACAGTATCAATTGCCTCCGTGCGATCAGCAAATATTCCAGCTAACCCGCCGGTTGCAATAACTTTAAGCTTTGGAGAGTGCTCTTTTTTTAGGCGAGTAATTAGCCCTTCAATCATACCAATATAACCCCAAAACACGCCAAATTGCATCGCTTCTAGTGTTGATTTACCAGTAACCCTATCATGTTCTGGCGCAGCGACAGCGATACGCGGCAACTTGGCCGCAGCCTGATGCAAAGCTGATAGCGACAAATTGATTCCTGGACAAATAAGGCCCCCTAAATAAGCGCCATCTGCACCAACAACGTCAAAGTTTGTTGCTGTCCCAAAATCAACAACAACAAGCGGCCCACCATACTTTGCATCTGCAGCGACAGCATTCACCAAACGGTCTGCACCAACTTCATTCGGATTAGTAACCCTAACATCAATCCCAAGGTTGACTGAAGGACTACCAATTATTTTCGGATCACACTTAAAATATTTTTGGCATAGCTCGGTAAGCGGACGATCTACTTGAGGGACAACACTCGCAATTATTGCGCCTTCAACGTCCTCGGGCTTACGGTTATGGAGCGTCATCAAGTGACTAATCCATACCATATATTCTTCAACGGTACGACGATCTGCCGTAGACAAGCGCCAGTGCTCTTTAATCACGTCGCCCTCGATCAGTGCAAAAACAATATTTGTATTGCCTGCATCAATTGTCAGCAGCATACGATAACCCTTTATATTCTATTCATACTGCATCTAGGCACAGCTAGGAAAGATATCAGCAACATATATAGTCTTTTCTGTGCCGTCGTCCAAAATGACATTTACGGCACCTTGACTGTTCAAATCAACAAGGGTGCCTGTAAAGGTTTCTGTAGCTGTGCGAATTAGCCGTTTATTGCCAAATCCCCAAGCGCAAGAAAGCCACTCGGCCCGAATAGGCTCAAAATCCCCAAGCCTCCAAGCATCAAGTCGACCTTTTAACTTCTCAGCCAGAATTGCCAAGGCTACCCGCACATCAACTTGTTTACTTGCTACCTCAGTAAAACTAGTAGCCTTGAAGATGGCATCATCTGGATAATGCGCCAAGTTCATGCCAATACCGACAATAAGATAATCGATTGAATTTCCACTAGCACTGCTTTCAATCAATATACCTGATGCCTTTTTTTCATGAAGCAGCACATCATTTGGCCATTTGCACTGTGCAACATCTGGATTAACACCGAGTGCTATAAAGGTGTCACGTACTGCTAGGGATACAATAAAAGGCAGCGGTGCAATATCTGCGGGTGCAATTTGCGGTGCAAACAACAAGCTACAATAAAGATTACCAGGTTTTGACACCCAATTCCGGCCTTGCCTTGCCTTACCTGCAACTTGCTGACCCGCAGCGATCCAAATAGGGCCACGCTCGCCTTGGCATGTTAATGCTTGCGCAAACGCATTGGTACTATCAAGCTCTGGATAAAAGTGAGCCCCGACACCATGCGGCATCGAGGCTCCCCAATCTTCATATTCTTTAACTGCCACTAGAAGAGTAGCGCCTTCGCAGCCCAGCTCGCAGCGCCAATTAGTGGCGCAATCAACACTATATAGCTAAGTGGTGAATTAACGAGCGCAGAGATACCAACTACAAGCGATACCGCACGACCATGACCACCGTCAAAGCTCGCTGCAGGCTCTTCAAAGAACATAATTTTGATAACGCGCAGATAATAATATGCACTCACAACGCTTGCTAGTAAACCAATCAGAGCCAAAGGCCAAAGACCAGCTTGTACCGCAGCAAGGAACACATACCATTTTCCGAAGAAACCGGCGAGTAGAGGAATACCAGCTAACGAGAACATCAATGTTGCAATCGCAACGGCCATTGGAAGGTTGTTCCTGGAAAGGCCTGCCAAGTCGGAGAGGTTTTCAACAACACCTTCACTACGACGTAGAGTCAAAAGCGAAGCAAACGTACCGAGCGTCATCGTTAGATAAACAGCGATATATATTAGGAGCGCTTCAATACCTTGCTGTGTACCTGCAGCAAGACCAACAAGCGCATATCCAATATGACCAATTGATGAGTAAGCAAGCAGACGCTTAATGTTTGTTTGGACAAGAGCAATGAACGCACCAACAAGCATCGATGCAATTGAGATAAAGATAATTACCTGCTGCCATTCATGAATAAGGTTAGGGAATGCGGTTACCAAAACGCGCACGAACAATGCAAGAGCAGCAACCTTTGGTGCACCAGCAAAGAAAGCCGTCACGGGTGTTGGAGACCCCTCATAAACGTCGGGTGTCCACATATGGAACGGTACCGCGGAAACCTTAAAGGCAAGGCCAGCCATCATAAATACCATACCAATAGTAACGCCGAGGTTTGCACCTTCGCCTTTTAATGTATCAGCAAGCAACATGAAGTCTGTCGTACCTGCAAAACCATAAACAAAGGAAATACCATAGAGCAACATACCCGAGCTTAAAGCACCCAATACAAAGTATTTAAGGCCTGCTTCTGTAGAACGCGTACGGTCACGATTCATTGCAGCAAGTACATAAAGTGTCAGGCTCTGAAGTTCGAGACCTACATAAAGGCTCATGAGGTTACCAGCAGAAATCATAATCATCATACCGACTGTCGCCAGCAAGATCAGGATTGGATACTCGAACCGGGCTATATTATGGTCCCGTAAGTACGTGCCTGAAATCAACAGGACCACACCTGAACCAATAAGAACAAGCACCTTGGTAAATACAGCGAAAGCATCGCTAATAAACATGCCGCCAAATGTTTCCTGACGTTCACCGCCGACTTGTGTCACAAGCACAACGCCAGCAATAGCTAGAACCAACAACGATAGGTTCGTCATCTGGTTATAGCTTTTATCGCCTTGAAATACGCCCAGCATCAACAATGCCATGGCACCAATTGCCATCACCAGCTCAGGGATAACCGGAATTAGGGTTGGAAGTTCACCATTCATCGGGTCAAGCTCCTTAACGCGCGCCGCTTACTGGGCCGGAAATGGCCGCAGCGTGCTCAGCAGGTGATGAGAAATGTGTTTCGATCAGATTTGACACTGATGTGTGAATAGGGTCGAGGAAGCTGTTTGGATATATGCCCATCCAAAAAACAACTGCAATAAGTGGCGCAAAAATAAGCTTTTCGCGCAGGCTAAGGTCAGGCATAGCCTTAACATCGTCTTTATCAAGGTCGCCAAATACCACACGACGAACAAGATACAGCATATAAGCAGCGCCGAGTACCACACCAGTCGTTGCCCCGAAAGCAATCCAACTATTGTAAGTATAAGCGCCGTTCAGCACTAAGAATTCACCGACAAAACCGCTTGTGCCTGGCAAACCGATCGAAGCCATTGAAAAGATTACAAAAATAGTAGCGTAAATCTTCATATTGATAGCAAGGCCGCCATACCGGCTGATTTCCCTTGTGTGTAAGCGATCATAAATAACGCCTACACATAGAAATAACGCGCCAGAAACGACACCGTGGCTAAGCATTGTAAAGATTGCACCTTCAATCCCATTCACGTTCACGAGGAAGATACCAATCGTAACAAAGCCCATATGCGCTACTGAAGAGTAAGCGATTAGCTTTTTAATATCTTCCTGAACAAGCGCAACAAGCGATGTGTAAATCACTGCAATGATAGACAGCGTAAATACAAGCCACGCAAAATGCTCTGTTGCCTCAGGGAACATAGGTAAACTGAACCTTAGGAAACCGTAACCGCCCATTTTTAGAAGCACACCTGCAAGTATAACAGAACCGCCCGTTGGTGCCTGTACGTGTGCATCAGGTAGCCATGTATGAACTGGCCACATCGGCATCTTAACTGCAAAGGATGCAAAGAATGCAAGCCACAACCAATTCTGCACGTCATTATCAAAGTGATACAGCATCAATGCTGGGATGTCTGTCGTACCTGTTTGCATATACATATAAAGCACTGCAACAAGCATCAGGACCGAACCCAACAGCGTATAAAGGAAGAACTTAAAGCTTGCGTATACCCGGTTCGCGCCACCCCAAACACCAATGAGAAGATACATTGGAATAAGGCCACCCTCAAAGAACACGTAGAATAGGAATATATCAAGCGCAGAGAATACCCCGATCATCAGCGTTTCGAGAAGCAAGAATGCAATCATATATTCCGCAACGCGGTTTTCGATTGCCTCCCAACTTGAAAGAATAACGATTGGCATCAAGAAGGCCGTCAGCACAACAAACAGCATAGAAATGCCATCAACACCTACATAGTACTTAATATCGTTACCAAACCATGCGTACTGTTCAACAAACTGGAAGTCAGCAGTTGTGCTATCAAAACCAATCCAAAGCACCACAGACATGATGAAGGTAACAATAGTTGTAAAGAGCGCCACGGAACGAATGTTCCGCTTTTCAATATCTTTATCCTGATGCCGAATGATCATAATGATCGCCGCACCAATAAGCGGCATAATCATCATCAGGGATAACAAGTGATTTTCTAGAAAAAACATAAGTATTGTCCCCTGCCCCTAATGTCCGCCGCTGCTGCTGACCATAAACCAGGTCACTACAGCTGCGAGGCCAACAATCATGGCAAACGCATAATGATAAACATAGCCGGTTTGAAGCTTACGAGCTTTCGCTGCAATCATACCAATCGCTGCCGACACACCGTTCGGACCAAAACCATCGATAGTTTGCTCATCGCCTCTTTTCCACAACTGATGCCCAAGCCAGAAGGCTGGCTTAATGAAGATAAAGTGATAAAGCTCATCAAAATACCACTTATTGAGAAGGAAGGTATACAGCCCATCCCAAGTCTCAGCAGTACGCTTTGGAAGGTCCGTTGTAACACGACCAAACACATACAGTGTTGAGTAGAGTGATAGCACAAACAATATTGCTGCATAGTATTTTGCATAGTCATTAGGCACGAACACCCAAGCCAGCAAGAACACTGCTGTACCGCCCAAAGCAACAGGCTTAGGCAATGTTACTTTCGGAGCATAGAAGCGGAGTGCAATGAACAAGCCCAAAAGCATCGCAATAAATGGTGCCTTAACAACTGCGGCAGGCACATGGTGCGCCGCATCCATCACGTCACCTGCGGCAACAACAAGAGCTCCGTTCCAAAACGCTACTTTGCCCTCACCAATGAAGCTACCTGCAAAGTAAGCACCTGCGAACAATGCGCCGACGGCCAACAAGGCCAACGGGAATTTCATCACAAATGGACCTTCATGTGCATGGTCAAACGTATGTTTGTCTGCTCTACTTTCACCGAAGAAAGTCAAGAAGATCAAACGCCAGCTGTAGAAGCTCGTCATAAGCGCAGCAGCAACAGTCATCACAAAAGCAAATTCAGAACCTACTGCCTCGGAAGCATAAGCCGCTTCAATGATCATGTCCTTCGAGAAGTAACCTGACAGAAGAGGAAAACCAGTGATTGCCAAAGTACCAATCAGCATGACAGCGAAAGTGAATGGGATTTTTTTATAAAGACCACCCATATTTCGCATATCTTGCTCGTGGTGCATTGCGTGGATTACAGAACCCGCACCTAAGAACAGGAGTGCCTTAAAAAACGCATGCGTAAAGAGATGGAAGATCGCGCCGCCGTATGCAGCAACACCCAGCGCCACAAACATATAACCAAGCTGTGAGCATGTTGAGTAAGCAATTACGCGTTTGATATCGTTCTGTACAAGACCGACACTTGCAGCAAAGAAAGCAGTCAATGCACCAACAATGGTCACAACCTGTGACGCATATGGTGCAAATTCATAAACTGGGCTAAAGCGCGCCACAAGGAATACACCTGCAGTTACCATTGTTGCCGCATGAATAAGTGCTGACACAGGTGTCGGGCCTTCCATCGCGTCAGGAAGCCATGTGTGTAAACCAAGCTGCGCTGATTTACCCATTGCACCAACAAACAGAAGTAATCCGATAACAGTTAACGCGTGATAGTCATGCCCTAAGAAATTCAATGTCGCATCAGTGTGGTTTGAAACGTTGGCAAAAATCTCGCTGAACTCAACTGAACCAAACACAACGAATGTCGCATAAATACCTAGTGCGAAACCAAAATCACCTACACGGTTTACAACAAAAGCCTTGATTGCCGCGGCATTGGCGCTTGGTTTCTTATACCAAAATCCAATCAACAGGTACGAGGCAAGACCAACACCTTCCCACCCAAAGAACATTTGAACGAGGTTGTCAGAGGTTACGAGCATCAACATCGCAAAAGTGAAAAGCGAAAGATACGCGAAGAAGCGTGGCTTGTGGGGGTCTTCGCTCATGTAGCTCATTGAGTACCAATGAACGAGCGCAGATACGCTGTTCACTACAATAAGCATTACCGCAGTGAGTGTATCAATCTTAAATGCCCAGTTAAAACTAAGCGTGCCAGATGTTACCCACTCAAGCACATGTACATTGTAAACATTATGAGCAAGAGCAACGTCAGCAAAGGCAACCCATGAGAGGATAGCCGCTACAGACACAAGAGATGATGTAACAAGCTGGCTCAATCGGTCACCTAACTTGCTGCCGAACATGCCAACAATCAGGAATCCTATAAGCGGCAGGAATACAATAGCTTTGAAAATCACTTTTCCTACCCTTTCATTTGGTTGATATCTTCAACCGCAATCGAACCGCGGCCGCGGAAATACACTACCAAGATAGCAAGCCCAATCGCAGCTTCCGCAGCAGCAACCGTCAGAACAAACATGGCAAAAATTTGCCCCGCCATGTCATTCAGGTACGTCGAGAAGGCCACAAGGTTAATGTTGACAGCCAGCAGCATAAGCTCAACTGACATAAGAATAATGATGACGTTCTTCCTGTTAAGGAAGACACCGAAAATCCCGAACACAAACAGGATTGCAGCAACCGTCAGATAATGTCCTAAACCAATATCCACTTGATCAGGCCCCTACCCTTTCTTCGTTGGCATGGGAACACCCTGACCAACTTCAACATCAACGAGTTCAAAAGCATCTTCCGGACGTCGCGCAACCTGCGCTGCGATGTTCTGACGTTTCACGCCAGGACGCTGACGGTGCGTAAGCACAATCGCACCGATCATTGCAACGAGCAGGATTAGGCCAGCTGTCTGGAAAATAAAGATATAATCTGTGTATAGAATACGGCCCAGCGCGACGGTGTTTTCAACATCGCTAATCGCAGGCATTGGCGCAGCTGCGTTGGCAGCAACATTTTGCCCGAAGTGCCAAGCTGTACCAAGAGTAACAAGTTCTGCAAGCAATACAAAACCAATCAAAAGACCAATTGGTAAATACTGTAAAAAACCCTGACGTAATTCAACAAAGTTGATATCGAGCATCATCACTACGAACAAGAACAATACTGCGACCGCGCCCACATAGACGATGATCAGTAGCATCGCAAGGAACTCAGCCCCCATGAGAACAAACAGCCCTGCTGCGCTAAAGAATGCGAGAATTAGCCACAGCACACTATGCACCGGGTTTTTCGACGCAATCACAAGTGCTCCAGAAGCAACGGTGATCGCGGCAAATAAATAAAAGGCTAAAGCCGGTAGATTAATCATTTCCATCATCTCTGGCTCCCTTACCGGTACGGCGCATCAGCTGCGATGTTCATAGCGATCTCTCGCTCCCATCGGTCGCCGTTGGCCAGAAGTTTATCTTTATCGTACATAAGCTCTTCGCGTGTCTCAGTTGCGAACTCAAAGTTCGGTCCTTCAACAATTGCGTCCACAGGGCACGCTTCCTGACAGAAACCACAGTAAATACATTTCACCATATCAATGTCGTAGCGTGTTGTGCGGCGTGAGCCATCTGCGCGTGGTTCAGCTTCAATCGTAATTGCCTGTGCAGGACATATTGCCTCGCAGAGTTTACAAGCAATGCAGCGTTCTTCACCGTTCGGATAACGACGTAGCGCATGTTCACCGCGAAAACGCGGGCTAAGAGGCCCTTTTTCATACGGATAGTTAATTGTCACTTTCGGCCGGAACATATATTTGATGGACAGCCAAAACGCAGCCAAGAACTCCTTAAGGAGTAAACTTTTTGCGGCTTGTACTAGTGCAGTCATTTAATCATCCAACCTTTCTAAAGCCCAAACCTTACGCCGGATACAAATAAACCAGCGTAAAAAATCACAAGGAATAGCGATAGTGGTAGGAAGACTTTCCAACCCAAGCGCATCAACTGGTCATAGCGATAACGAGGCACGAACGCCTTCACCATTGCAAATGTCCAGAAGAAGAAAGCTATCTTTATAAACAGCCAAATGAATCCAGGAATGAAATCAAGAGCTGGGATTGGCGCATGCCAGCCACCGAGGAACAAAATGGCCATCAGAGCAGACATAAGCAGGATGTTTGCATACTCACCAAGAAAGAAAAGTGCAAAAGCCATGGAACTATATTCAACCTGATACCCAGCAACAAGTTCAGCCTCCGCTTCCGGAAGGTCAAACGGCGGGCGATTTGTTTCTGCAAGTGCAGAGATAAAGAAAATAACGAAAATCGGCAGGAATGGTATGAAGTACCAATCAAGGATAGAGCCCTGCTGCGCAAGCACTACATCTGTAAGGTTCAAAGAACCAACATGCATCAACACGCACACCAGTACAAAGCCAATAGATACCTCATACGATACCATCTGCGCTGCTGAACGAAGTGAACCAAGAAAGGCATAACGGCTATTTGATGCCCAACCTGACATTACGATTCCGTATACACCGAGAGATGATATAGCAAAAATATAGAGCACACCCACATTGAGGTTAGCTACAGCCATACCTTCTCCGAACGGAATAACTGCCCAAGAAATCAATGCCAAAATGAACGTAAGCATTGGCGCGATCAAGAAGACAACTTTGTTAGCCCCTGCTGGAATAACAGTTTCTTTAATAAACAGTTTCAAACCATCGGCAAATGACTGGAGCAATCCAAAAGGCCCAACTACGTTAGGACCACGGCGCATCTGCACGGCTGCCCATATCTTACGGTCAAAATAAACCGTAAAGGCAACTGCAATAAGAAGCGGGAGCACTATGACAAGGATCATCAATACAATACTTACAAAATAGAATAGAGCTGTTTGTTCAACACCAAGGAGCATCCCGAGCCATGTGGTCGGGAACCATTCAAAAAATGCTTCAACCATTGGTTCCCGTTCCCTCTTCTTGCTCACCACTACGTGCAGCTACACAATCAGCCATAATCGTACTGGCCCGTGCAATTGGGTTTGTAAGGTAAAAATTATTGACCGCAGGCTGAATACCACCTTTTTCAATCTCACCATCAACACCGAAATCGCCCCATGCTTCCTGCGGAAGAACATCGAGTGTGCCAACAGCTGGCGCAGCCGTTAAAAGCTTCATCCGGAGTTCAGCGAGACTGTTATAAGGTAGTGTTTTACCAACAATATCTGAAAGCGCGCGAAGGATAGTCCAGTCTTCACGAGCGTCACCCGGCGCTGCTGACGCTTTTTCGCCGCGTTGAACACGCCCCTCGGTATTGATGTAAGTGCCTGATTTTTCAGTGTATGTTGTACCCGGTAATATGACGTCTGCATTTTTCACACCTCCGTCACCGTGTGTGCCAAGGTAAACCGTAAAGGTATCTTTTAGAGCTGCACTATCAAACTCATCCGCACCAAGTAAGAAGACCGCTTTCAGCTTTCCAGCCGCCGCGTCATCAAGCACTCCTTCAATGCCGCCATCAGAAATCAGACCTAGGTCTAACGCGCCTACTCGGCTTGCAGCCGTATGTAACACATTGAAGCCGTTCCAATCTTCTGACATGCAGTATTTGTCTGCAATGTCTCGCGATTTTTTGAGTATTGCAGCACCGTCCACACGAGAAAGAGCTGCCTGACCAACAATAATCATTGGGGTTTTAGCAGCCTTCAAGGCTTTTGCGATATCATGACGACCTGTTTTGATTGTTTTTAGAATAGCAGCATCGTCGCCAAATTCTTCAACATCATAACTAAGGTCTGTAGCGTCACCGATGTTCGCTACCGTCAGGCCGTTTTTAACAACAGCTTTACGAATACGCGCATTAACAAGCGGTGCTTCTGCCCGTGGGTTCGTACCAACAAGCAGCACGTAATCTGCTTTTTCGATACCCGCGATACCTGTATTCATCAAATAACCGGCACGAACACTTGTATCAAGCGCTGCACCGTCTTGGCGAGCTTCAAGACGTTTAGATCCCAAAGAACCAAGCAAATCTTTAAACGCAAGCATTGCTTCCATATCAGCAAGGTCGCCTACCAGACCAGCTATGTCCTTGCCTTTAAGACCGGAAAGCCCCTTTTTAACAGCAGAGAAAGCTTCGCCCCATGTAGCTTCAACAAGCTTACCGCGTTTCCGTACATATGGACGGTCAAGACGGCGCTTTTTAATGCCGTCATAAGAGAAGCGTGTTTTATCAGAAATCCACTCTTCATTCACGTCATCATGAATACGTGGGAGAATGCGCATAACGGCGCCGTCTCGTGTATCAACAGTGATGTTGGAACCAACTGCATCCATCACATCGATAGAATTAGTTTCTGTAAGTTCCCAGCTACGAGCTGTAAATGCGTAAGGTTTCGACGTCAGCGCACCTACAGGGCACAAATCAATCACGTTCCCGGAAAGTTCAGTATCAAGAAGGCCATCTAGATAAGTCACAACCTCCGTATTCTCTCCGCGCCCAATCGCACCCATATCGTCCACGCCAGCAACTTCGTCACTAAAGCGAACACAGCGCATGCAGTGAATACAACGTGTCATG
>CAXBKT010000060.1:0-19007 GCA_963976155.1 uncultured Kordiimonadaceae bacterium
CCCAGGCAGCAAATATGAAAACCACCGACACAATGTCGGATTTATGGCGGTGGACGAGATTGTCCGCCGCCATAATTTTTTACCTGAAAAAAAACGCTGGCAGGCGCTTACCCATGAGGGGCGCTTGGGTGGTGAGAAAATAGTCATCGTTAAACCACAGACCTTCATGAATGAAAGCGGGCGCTCTATTGGTGAAGCTATGCGCTTCTTCAAACTAACACCTGCACAAGTATTCGTATTTTATGATGAGCTGGATTTGGCCTTTGGCAAACTAAAGGTAAAAACTGGCGGCGGTGCTGCGGGGCATAACGGCATTCGCTCAGCGATGGCACATATTGGCCCGGACTTCACTCGTGTTCGTATTGGTATTGGTCACCCAGGGGATAAATCACGCGTACACAGCCATGTGCTTGGTGATTTTGCAAAAGCAGAAACGCCCCAGCTTGAGAAAACACTAGATGCTATTGCACGGGAATGCCCTTATCTGGCAGACGGCGATACGCCGCGCTTCCTAAGTCAGGTTGCTCTTCATATATCTCCGCCCCGCCCCAGTACGGGAACGAGGAAACAAAGTGCTGTTGCAGCACAAGATAAACAAATTGCGGATACAGCAGAAGCCCCAAAGCCTGCTGTAACGCCCATAAAGAAAAACACATCAGAAGGGCCGCTCGCTAACGCGTTGAAGGCTCTTAAGTTCGGAGATAAATAATGGGTTTCAAGTGTGGTATCGTTGGCCTGCCAAATGTGGGTAAATCAACACTATTTAATGCGCTTACAAATACAGCCAGCGCGGCGGCGGCAAACTATCCGTTCTGCACCATCGAGCCCAACGTAGGTCAGGTTCCTGTACCTGATACGCGGATATACGAACTTGCTAAAATAGCAGGATCTAAAGAAATTATCCCAACGCAGCTTTCTTTTGTGGATATCGCTGGCTTGGTGCGCGGTGCCTCCAAAGGTGAAGGCCTTGGAAACCAGTTCCTTGCCAATATCCGGGAAACAGACGCCATTTGCCATGTGTTGCGCTGTTTTGAGGATGATGACATCACGCATGTTGATGGCCGCGTGGACCCAGTGTCAGATGCTGAAACCATCGAAACAGAACTAATGATTGCGGACCTTGAGAGCCTAGAGGGTCGCATGCACAACCTCGGCCGCAGAGTTCGCGGCGGCGACAAAGAAGCCATTGCAGCAATGGCTATGATTGAACGAGTAATTCCCCTACTGAAAGATGGCATTGCAGCCCGCACAGTAGAAATTAAAGACGAAGAAGAAGCCAAAGTCCTGAATGCCCTTCAACTGCTAACCTCCAAGCCAATTCTCTATATTTGCAACGTAGATGAAGATAATGCTGCCACCGGAAATGAATTTTCAGAAGCAGTTCAAAAAATGGCAACGGATCAAGGCGCAGGTTGTGTTGTAATTTCAGCAGCAGTTGAATCTGAGATCGCACAGCTTGAAGACGAAGAAGAGAAAGGCGAATTCCTCGAAACACTAGGCCTTGGTCAAACAGGTCTCGCACGCGTTATCCGCGCAGGTTATGACCTTCTTGATCTAATCACTTACTTCACTGTGGGCCCCAAGGAAGCACGTGCATGGACAATCACACGCAACACCAAAGCACCGCAAGCGGCAGGCGTGATCCATACAGACTTTGAAAAAGGCTTCATCCGCGCAGAAACGACAGCCTATGACGATTTTGTCAGCCTAGGCGGCGAACAGGGTGCTAAAGATGCAGGTAAAATGCGCCTTGAAGGAAAAGAATATATAGTAGCAGACGGTGATGTTCTACACTTCCGCTTTGCAAACTAGAGCAATGCCGTGCGCTACTGAAAATTACTTGGACTACTATGCTCCACCCAAAAAGAAGAAGCGCCCTAACAATCATAACCACCATAAAACAAGTAGTCAGCAGCCGCACAATGATGTGGCTGTTGTCTCCTTGTAATTATTCAGGCGCTTTTTTTAAACACAAACCACTTACAAAATAAGGAACTGAGGACTGCCCATATAAAAGTGCTGGCAACCATATTACTAGATGATGATACTCTACTGTGAATGCCAGTGAGACAAGAACGATAGCGACAATTCCCGGGAGAAAGACCCAAAAACCCCTAACACGGTTTTGCTGTAAAGCTCTCATCCGGCGGCTTGCTTTCAACCTCAATCCGACCAGCACTAAGCGGGGTATCAAAACACAGGCAAGCCCAATAACTGAAAACAGATATGTGAACCTAACCGTATCTATAACTGGGGGCCTCTGATCGAACCACCCAAGCATCACACTCGTCATAACAACCACAAATGGCAAGAGTACGGCCACTAAGCTAAAAACCATTCTAACGCGCATTAGAACAGCCCTGCGCCCCTCAGAATTTTTGATTTTATCTGTGTAACAATACCACATGAATGCAAGGCTAAGCACTTGCAAGTTCATGAGGATTTCCCATACCCAACGCGCACGTTTAACAGGCTCCCCAACCTCATCAAACTGGTAATAAGGGTAAGCTATAATACCTAAAACAACACCTGTAATAACAAGCGCTGCGGCTCCAAATAATGAACGGCCATCGTTAATACGCATACCGCATAATACCGGTTTCTTTAGGTATCTCCAACAAGATTAAGGCTTACATTTATTACTCAGCAGCAATCGCTAGAGATGGCCGCCCAAGGGCTCTGAAAAGAAAAGGCATTGCCGCCTGAAGATAGAATAGTGTTGGAATTAAGAAATAGTATGTACTGATACCCCAAAATCCATCGAGCGTGATTACAACGAGGCCGGCTATAGCCGGTGCAACTGCCCAAACAGACCGTGGGCGCATTTTGTGGAAAAACTCACGTTTACTAAGTGCCCCCCCTTGAGCACGGAGTGCAAAAAACTTTGGAATACAAGCTGAAACTCCCCAGAAAAAAAGCATATAGCAAACAATTAGATCCACCATTCGCACAGAGGGCCGCTTTTCAAACCATCCAAAATAGACCGCTGCCACAGCTATCAAGAATGGAACTGAAACAGCTACTAAGCCAAAAACCATACGTAGTCGCATCACCAAAGCGCGCCGTTTATCGCTTACCCGCACACGGTCCGCATAACAGAACCACATGAAAGCAAGGCACAAGACCTGTAAATTAAGTACAATTTCCCACCAGAACCGAGACCGCACGATAGCCTCGCCAGTATATTGCCCTGCAAAATACTGATGTGCCATAGAACTTAAAATTGCGCCTGTAATTATTAGCGCAAATGCCCCGAAAAGGGCGCGGCTTTCTTTAACAAGCATCTAATGCTTTACTTCCTTGATCCATCCGAGGCGGAGACTGCCCCATAAGCCGCAAAAAATAAAGCTTTTTGGCTATTCACGGCGTCCCAGACATCAGTCAAAAAGCAAGAACTGCGCGAAGTTATTAATATGAAAAGGGAAATAGCATCAAACGCCAATCATCAACCTTAGCGCTTTTATGGTTTCTACATTGGCTATATCTCAAAACCACTGGAATTCCAACGTTACCAGCAATGATTCTCCCAATTACTAAAAAACGAAAATCACTAATGGCCTAAGAAAAAAATCAAAAGGCCCATGCAGAAGTAAAACTGCACGGGCCCATGTTCTGCAAAATAGCGCTTATGAGCTATTTATTTTTGTGAACTTTACCTGCTTTCATAACAAAATCCACGTCCAACAGTTCTTTAATATCAGCTAACGCATTACCGTCTGTCGCAATAATATCCGCGTGTTTGCCTGCTTCAATCGTACCAAGGCTATCTGACATATTGATCAAATCTGCTGCATTCACTGTTGCTGACTTGATCACATCCATCGAACTCATGCCTGCTTCATTCATCAAAACCGCTTCGCGAGCATTAGTGCCATGGCTAGATACGCCGCTATCTGTACCGAAAGCGATTTTCACACCAGCCTTCACAGAAGCTTTGAAATTAGCAATAAGGTCAGCGCCCACCCGCAACGCTTTAGCTTTTATATCCGGCGGCAAAAAGTCACTAGTTTTAGCCATTTGTACAACAGTATCGCCAGCCAACATGGTTGGCACTAGATACGCGCCACCTTCTTTAAACAGCCGGTGAGATTCAGCGTTCGCATAAGTACCATGCTCAATACTATCTACACCCGCCCGCAGTGCCGCGTTAATACCGTCAGCCGCATGAGCATGAGCCGCGACCTTACGGCCAAGACTATGAGCTGTATCCATAATTTCCTGCAACTCATCATTGGTCATCTGCTGGCCAGTGCCCGTATTCGTATCTGACAGCACACCACCAGTTGCAGTAATTTTGATAACATCGGCACCGTATTTTACGCCGTACCGCACAGCCTTACGGCATTCATACGGGCCATCACAAATTGTCTTCGGTGTATATTTCTCAAGCAAGTCATGGCGCATACCATCAACATCACCGTGGCCACCAGTTGCAGCCAACCCTGCGGACGCGATGATACGAGGCCCTGTAACCCAACCTTTTTTGATGCCATCCCTAAGAGCATTCATCTGGGTTGGCTCCGCACCTAAATCTCGAACGGTCGTAAATCCAGCTTGAAGCGTTTTACCCGCATACATCACACTCATCATGCCACGATCAGCAGTGGAGAGGCGCAATGTTTTACTATCACCGTCGGGGCCAAGCTCGCCTTGCATATGCACATGCATATCCATCATGCCCGGCATCACAAAACTACTACTTAGGTCGATGAATTTAACATCATCACCAAAAGTTTTTGCGTCAACAAATCCATCGCGGACTTCCTTGATACGGCCATTTTCAATGACAATTGTTTGCTCGGCTTTAGCCGCCTCACCCGGCACAGCGAGCAGTTCGCCTGCATGAATAACCTTCACATCAGCAGCTTGCAAAGCAATCGTACTTACAGTTGCTGCAAGTAAGCCGATCGTTAACTTCCTCATTCCTATCATAACACTTTCCCCGTACTTATGAGCGAACCTAGTGTCGCTTTTCAGGGATCATACTATCCAGCGCCTTAGAAGTTTCAAGAGATACAATTGCATTTGCAAATATTTTAACAAAGCTTACTGCACTGGGCTGTGGGACCAATGAAGGTATAATTATTGAGTACAAAGCAATGAACGCGGCCACGTTACCCTAACCACGTCCATATTTTTTAAGACTAGAAACTACTTAATCTATTATTCCATATATCTATTTTTCACTCTGTCCACCATCAACTTCCTCAATGCGAACATCGCCTTCTTTGCCAAGACGTTCCTTGCGCATCTGAAGGATGAAGTCTTTTGTTGTTTGAGGTAAGCGGTATTCCTTTTGAGCCATCTTGGCCCAATTAGACAAACTATGGATGATCGGCACAGGCGGCGTAGACCCCTGGCCTGATGGTGCGCCACCTGTGTCATGTTTTGCCTGATTGGCAAACTCTAAGGCAGCAGCGTTATTACTTTGACTTGTCAGTGCTGTTGCACCACCTGCAAAAACATCGGTAGTTTCATAGTCCATACTGAGTGTGCTGACTTTACTAGTACTGTTGACCTTGGGTTTCATGCGATCATTCGACAGGCTCAGTATGTGCGCTTTAATATCATTGTTCCAATCCGGGAAAAGTGCTTTATTTTCCTTATAGAAACCAGACACTTTCAATGCCTTGCCCTTTACTTTCATACCCCGATTTGAATTCACAAACTCTTTGGCGCTCGCTATCAATAACCGTTGAACATTATCGCGCGTGAAAGCAGCTTTCTGAACACTTGGCCCACCAATAAATCCTTGGAACAAACCATACATTACAAGTGTTGTGTCCCACTTATTCGGTAAAATAATATATTGAATGTCATTGAGCGACAAAGGAACCCCAGCCACCGTCAAGGTTTTTTCCGTCCAAATACCTTTCTTGGCTAATTTTTTCTTCTTGAGCTTCCGGAAAGGGTATTCCTTCGCTAGCTGCTCTATGAGCGTGATATTATAAAGATTAAGCCAATACGCAAGCTGTTCCCTTTTATCCCAAAGCTTCATCGGAATTTCGCTAGGAACCTGCTCCAAACTTTGGCGAATAATTGTCAGGGTTTCGAGGTTTTGCGTCTCTGCGAGCAATTTGAAGTTAATTCGGTTGCCATCGGTACGTGTGTCCTTGGTATTTGTACGCGCCACACGAGATCCTGAAGACGAAACGCCTTTTCCTCGACCAGACCGGCTTGCGCCGATCACAGTGGTTCTTAGAATAAGCGACCAATCTTCATAATTGATTTCGACCGGTGCCCCGGGTACCTCTCCCCTAAAAGCTTCGGGTATATTTTTTTCATCAGCGTTTGCGCTAACACTGGTTACCAAGAGCACCAATATAATTTTTAGATAACGCATTTCATGTTTCCCCCATCATTTCATTTACGTTCCGGCAAACTCGATACAGTCGAAGGCCAAGCCAATAAGCCTAGCTAGTCGTTTGAAAAAAATGGCGGCCCATGAGGCCGCCATTCAAAATCTAATGCTTTGTTAGCTTAGAACTGTGCTGACACAGTTAAGAACAAACGACGGCCAAGCGGATCATAGATCGCTGGGAACGTGTTACCGTTTGTGAAATCATAACGGTCATTCACAAGTGGTGGTTCTTTATCAAAGATATTGTTGATACCAAGCGCCAGACCAACATTTTCAGTGATCTCAAAACCAGCTGAAAGGTCAATATAGCTCTGTGCTGAAATATCTTTGTGGTTGTTTGTAGATTCACTGTTTGAAACAGCTGAGAAATAACGCCATTTCAAACCAACAGTCCAGAAGTCACCAGAGTCATAATTAGCGGACAAAGTATGACGCCACTGAGAAGCTGGGTAACAGTTACCATTAAGTTGGCCAACACAACCATACTCAGAAGGTGCGTAATCAGGAATTTCCTGTGTGAAATCCTTAATCAAGTATGTAGCTAGCATCCGGAAACTCAAGTTGCCTTCACCAAGCTCCATTCCATAGTTCGCATCAACGTCAATACCGCGCTTCTGTGTGAAACCAAGGTTTTGATTTGTACTAGTTACTAGCCCTTGACTACCAAGCCACAAGCTACCTGAAGGTGAACGTGTAACCAAATCACAGAATGCAGCATTTCCAGTTTCAGCACACTGCGTATTCGCAAGTTCAGGCGTAATACTGCTGATCAAGTTCGAGATTTTAATATCCCAATAATCAACGGCAATCGTCATGCCAGGAACCGGCGACGCTACAACACCAAATGTGAATGTATCACCAGTTTCCTGCGTCAGATCAGGGTTACCACCTGAAAGTTGATTGTACTGACCCGCAGGACTAACTGAAACATTCCCATACTGATCAGCTGATACACCTGTGTTTGCACACTGTGCTGCTGTCGCGATTGGTGACGCACCCGCACAAACATCTGTACCTGACCAAAGACCACGGTTTTGCGGAATAAACAGCTCACGCACGTTTGGAGCACGTGACGCACGGTTATAACCACCACGGAATTTAATTTCGTCGATAACCTGCCAAGTCAAACCGGCTTTGTAAGTCGAAGCCCCGCCAGTTGTACTATAATCAGAATAACGATATGCAAGTTCAAGAGTTAGAGCTTGAGCAAGGTCAGAGTCCTGAACAAGTGGCACCACGAGCTCACCAAACATCTCTTTAACGTCATACTGACCGCTAATGGATGGCTGTGCACCACCAAGACCGAGCAATTGACCAAGCTCGAAGATGTTATCACTTACGCGCTCATACTGCTCTTTACGGTATTCAACCCCAAACACAGCCTGAATTGGATCTTCAGCAATTGTAAGAGGAAGGTCACCCGTCACATAAGCATTTGCAACAGTCATTTGAGTCTGACCGTTCACGATCGCAGTAGCAGTCAGCGTATTTGCCTGCTCAGGTGTTACACCTTGGTAAGTGAAAATTTCGTAAGGTATACAACCAGTCGCGCCGCTCGCACAAACCTTATTGCCATTCTCATCTAATACAACATCCAGCGCTCTAGTGATATTCGGCGCAAAGAAGTCATTCTCGTAGGTGTTACTACTGTTTGTAGACCCATATGTTAGGGATGCGTCATAACGCCAGTTATCGTTAACCTGACCGTCCATACCAATCACAAAACGGATGGAGCTGTGTGTTAGGTTATTCTTACGCGGACCACCTTCAACATTACGCTTACCAACATAAACCGCAAACTCTTGATCACCTGTTAAGCCATAACCACCACAAATATCCGCACGCTGCGCATCATTTAGAAGTGGGCTTGAACATTTAACCTTATACTCTTCATCAAAGAAGGTACCACTTTCAGCATACTGGCCAGTAGTCACGTCTTTCGCATACATGATTTCCATGTAAGGGCGCAGGTTTTCGTTGAACTCATAGTTCAAATAAGCACCCGCTGCATAGCGCTTGTCTGGGCGCTGGAAGTGGTTAACTGGCGCATAGTTGTAGGCATTTCCAACACTATCAATGATGTCGCTATTAGGATCTAGCGTTAACCAACGGTTCGTTGCAGATGCATAGCTTGTTTCACCCGTGATTGGGTCAATTGGATATACATCAAAGTTTGGAATGATCGCATTACCAGAACCACCACACGTGCTAGCGGATGAAAGCGAGCAAGAAGAATAGTCACGAGCTTCTTGTTTTAGCTCAGTTGTTGTACGGTAGTTGATATAAGCAGAAACATGACCTTTACCGTCAGCAAAGCTACTACCCATAGCAATATCAAAGTTATATTGACCCCCATCAAACGTACTGCCTGAAGGATAGTCAAAATTGCGCGCATCCAGAATACCGCGCATAAACTCATTGCGGTTATTATGCTGATAACCAGAAACGCCAGCATTAAGCTTAATGCCTTCGAAATCTTGATCGATGACGAAGTTAACAACACCTGCAACAGCATCAGCACCATATGTTGCAGACGCACCGCCAGTTAGAACTTCAACCTGCTTCACCAAGCCACTTGGGATTTGGTTGATGTCAGCAGCGTTCGAGTAAATACCACCTGGCTGCAGACGGCGACCATTAACCAGAACAAGTGTACGGTTCACACCTAGACCACGTAAATCGAGCGATGCGATACCAGTAGAACCGTTACCAAGATAGGAACTGCCGGCAGTAGACCCTGAAAGTTGCGGCATATTGTTCATCAAATCTTCTAGGCGGTTATGGCCTGAGAATTTAACTTCCTCAGCAGTTGTTACCGTCAGCGGGCTAACACTCTGCAGATCTTTACGAACAATCCGCGAACCAGTTACGACAATTTCATCGAACTCAGTTGTTTCAGCTTCTTGTGCATAACCAACATTAGAAGTAGCAAGAAGCGCCAAAGCAGTAGCTGCGCCCCCTAGGTATCTGGATCTATGCATCCAGTTTTTTGTTTCGTGTGTTACGTTGGACATTCAGTCCTCCCAAATTTTGTGAGAAAAATATGCAGTCCCTCAAACGACTGTCTTATTTTGGAAAAACCACCGATTACGTCGTTCCTGATGCCGCCAGTTTTAAACCCGTAAAAACCACAGAAAGCATCGCTTTCTATGGTTTTGTGATTTTTCTGAGCGCCATCTAAAGCCTTGCTATGGGCTCTAATAGAAATCAGTTGTTTTTCAGTTAGTTTCGGCCCGTCAAACGACCCAGTAAGGGGGTCACGCGACCAATCGTTAGGTTTAGTGGATGCCCAGGCAGAACACTCGCGGTCCTTCTGTATATAGAAGGAAACACCGACTAATATGGGCTTTAAAAAATACACGCATTCCCCCTTAGTCCACAAAAGATCACAGGCTCAAGCTCCTAGCAGCAGGCACCTACAACCACAGTCGATGTATCCTTGGTTTATACCTGAGTCAATATATAATATATTATCAATTATATTTCATATATAAAATATTATTAGCAAAATATGCTAAATTACGAGAGAAACATTGGAAATTTAGGAGTACCTGTTTCATTTCCATATAAGTTTCTGGCAAAAATAACCTATCAACCACCTGATGAAACAAGTTATAGTCATCACAAAATGACGCGGCATAGCCGAATCGTTTAGATTGAAACTAAAGATTCTCGGTCGCCAACACGATAGATTGGATATTAAGTCAGGCAGAAAACTAGAGCCACAACACACCACCCCTTGAAGCACAGAAAAATTGCTCCACTTGATACAATATCCAAAATTATGGGACTGCATTGATGTTTAAAATTTTCTATGAAGATATTGAGGTTGGCCATGCTGATAAGTTCGGCAGTTATCAAGTCAGCAAAGAAGAGATCATTGAATTCGCCAGTAAATACGACCCTCAACCCTTCCACCTTCACGAAGAATTCGCAAAGCAGTCTGTCTTTGGCGGACTATGTGCAAGTGGGTGGCACACTTGCAGCATGATGATGCGCATGATGGTCGACCGCATGATGGAAACTGGTCTTGCAGGTCTTGGCTCACCTGGTCTTGATAAAGTTGCTTGGAAAAAGCCAGTTTTTCCTGATGACATCTTGAGCGTGAAAAGTACGATCACTGATAAACGCGAAAGCCAGTCTCGCCCAAATATCGGCTTAGTAAAATCATCTCATGAAATTATTAATCAAAACGGTGTCACCGTTGCAGAGGTAGATTCTAACATTATGGTAGCGAAGCGAAACGCCTGATAGCCGGTACGCGTAGTAAAAAAAGAAGCGCCAATATCCCACCATAAATAAAGGGTTCATATTGGAACCCCTTGCGCATCATAATAAAGTGCACGATTACTAGCCCGCCAGCGATATACACAAGTTTATGCAGCCGCTGCCAACGCCGAGCACCCATGCGCTTAATCCACCCCTTTGTGCTGGTAAACGCCAGTGGCGTCAGCAACAAAAACGCGGACATACCGATGGTTATATATATGCGTTTGGTTACATCAGCCCATAATTCGGGCCAATCAAATGCCATATCAAGCCATACGTAACTGGTGATATGCAGGCACACATAAAAGAAGACGAACAAACCAACCATACGTCTGAAGAGAACTGGTTTTGGGGATTTAAATATTTTGGCAATTGGCGTTATTGCGAGCGACACCAACAGTATGCGCATCGCCCAATCCCCCGTAAATCGATTAGAGGTTTCTTGGGGATTGAAACCAAGGTCATGCGGCTGATACTGGAAAGCCATCCACCAATTATAACTTAGCCATAGCGCTGGAACTAACAGCAGCAAAAATACAAACGGCTTGCCATAAAGACGTAGCTTAGCAGTTGTCAATGCCATCAATAATTAGCCTTTAGATCCAAATCTTTATAAAGATGTGCAACCTGCTCACTATACCCATTAAACATCAAGGTTTTGCGACGGCCAAAATCACCTATACGGCGTTCGCGTGCTTGGCTCCAGCGTGGGTGGTCAACTTCAGGGTTCACATTTGAATAAAATCCATATTCACGCGGCGCTGATTTATTCCAACTGGTCGGAGGCCTTTTCTTCGTCAGCTTAATACGAACGATAGATTTAATCGATTTAAACCCATATTTCCATGGCACCACCAAGCGAAGCGGAGCACCGTTTTGGTTCGGAATTTCCTTGCCGTACAACCCCACAGCGATAAACGCGAGATCATTCATAGCCTCCTCAATTGTCAGCCCCTCAACATAAGGCCAATCAAGAACTGGGCGGCGAATGCCCGGCATCTGTTTTCTGTCAGCGAGTGTTTCAAACGCTACATATTTGGCATCATTCTGTGGCCCTAGCTTTTTCAGGATAGCCGACAACGGTACACCAATCCAAGGCACAACCATTGACCATGCTTCCACACAGCGCAGCCTATAAATACGCTCCTCAAGGGATTTCATATCTACCAAATCTTCAAACGCATATGTGCCCGGGTTATCGACAAGGCCGTCAATTTTCACAGACCAAGGCTTTGGTTCAAGGCGCCAAGCGTTTTCAGCTGGGTCGCTTTTGTCCGTACCGAATTCATAATAATTATTGTAATTAATGATAGCGCTTTCAGGAGTCGTCTCTTCATCAAGCTTATACGCTGTTTTTTTATAATCTAATGGCAATAAAACACGTTCATCTTCAGAAAAACCAGCTGTGCTTGCCAGCACACCTACACCAATAGCAGCACCAGCAAATGATGCTCCCTTCATGAAGGTTCTCCGGTTTAAATAAAGTGTTTCATCCGTTACATTATTTTCAGTTTCCGCCCATTTTTTTTTGCTCTTTATCAGCATAAGACTTCTCCCTACCGTCACAGCTTAAAACATAAGACGTTTTTATAAACATAACCAAAGTACTACATCCGTCCAGTAACGAGTTGTTGCCTAACGCGTGATCATGCCCCATAGTCCCGTCACTATGGTACCATTTGGGACGAAATAAATACTTTCCGCCCCCAGTTTTAAGTAAAGTCGTTTTGAAGATGAATATTGATTTTTCAACTCTGAATTTCTCAACAGAAGCTAAGGCTGTCACTGAACTTTGGGCGAGTTTACCAAGGAAAACAGGCTTCTTTTGTCCGGAAAAATCCAGTTTTTCACCGGTTAGCCTAGGCAAACATCTTAAATCTATTTTTATGTTTGAACGCTCGGATGCAGACACGCTTCTTGTACGTGTTGCAGGGTCTGAAATCCGCGAACACTTAGGGCACGAACTCACCGGAAAAAACCTGTTCGAGACACTCCCTACCGAGTATGCCTATAGCTACAGAGAATATTATAACAGCCTGCAGGCATTGCCCTGCGCTGGTGTTGTAAAGCGCCCTGCAGCTAAATCGGGGGGCGGGCGCCAGCTTTTGAAAACCTTGCACTTACCACTTTTGGACGTGGACGGTATCGCCCGATACTTTGTAGGGGCCTTAAAAGTAGAGCGCCTACCGCTGCATTTTGAAGAAATCAAAAACGGCATAATGGCACCACGTATGGACCTAGAAATGTTGCATATTGATCTAGGTGCAGGCCTGCCCGGCATGCAGGAACAAGCAGAGCCAAGCTGCGCTTAATGCAATCTTAGCTCTGCTGCTATTTTCACTGTTCTCTAACGCTGGAAATCGTAGACACTACCCAATTTCAAAATTTGCGTTAGCTCATCAAGGGCGGCGAAGTTTTCTTCCATCAACGCAACATCCCCTAAATCCTCAGGGGCTACACGGTCACGATAATGTTTCTCAACCCACGTGCGGAGTGTCGCCACCAAATCGTCGGTGATAATGCTGTTACTGCTCATCGCGCGAATGTCATCATCTGACATAGCAACACGAAGCCGCAAGCACGCTGGGCCACCACCGTTGCGCATACTTTGGCGTACATCCATATAATCAGCATGGCGAATAGGGCCACCGCCAGCCAGAAGTTTATCAATGTACGCTTTAGTTGACGGTGTTTCTTCCACTTCTGTCGGCAAAATCAGGGTCATGCCCTCACGTCCCGGTACAGAAAGCAACTGACTGTTGAACAAGTAGGATGTCACAGCATCAGCAAGCGGCACATCGCTATTTGACACTTCAACAAACTGCATTTCAACGTCGCCCATTGCCTGTTGAATATTGGCACACAGCGCCTTACCGTCAACAAATGCATCTTCATGATAAAAGAAAACATTCTTATTGCACACAGCAACCACGTCATTATGGAATGCACCCGCATTAATCGCCGCTGGATTCTGGCGCTCCAAAAGCATCTTATCAAAAGCAACCCCGTGCTCCGCAAAGATAGAATGGCAACTCTCAAGTGTTTGACGCCCTGGATAGGTCAAATCATGCGAATTTTCAAACGCACCGCGGCCATAAACAAACAGGGAAACACCCTTTTCACCGTAATCCGAGCAAAAGCGGTTGTGGTTTGCTGCCCCTTCGTCGCCCATGTGTACGCCGCCCGGTACAGGGTCATGGTGAGCAAAACGCTCACCTTCAGGGAACATTGCCTTCAGCACACGTGCTGTCGTCGCAGCTTCCAATGACCGGTGATACATAGCCGCCAAATTGGCAGGTGTGAAATGAGTCCGTCCGTCCGCCGCGTCTGGCGCAGGTGTGATAGTTGCCGCATTCGCTGTCCACATAGTAGCCGATGAGGACACATTCGCCACAAGCGCCCGGTTTGCTTTATATGCGGTAGTGAGTATCTCAGCGTCAGCCCCAGTGAACCCTAGCGACCGCAGTGTTGAGATATGCGGCCGGTCATGCGGCGGCAAAACACCCTGTGTCATACCAAGGCTGCGCAGATGCTGCATCTTATCAAGACCTTGCAGCGCACCCTCGCGTGGGTTTGCCACTTGGCCTTTATGCTTTGCCGACGCAACGTTACCGTAGGAAAGTCCTGCATAATTGTGGGTCGCACCAACAAGGCCGTCAAAATTAACCTCTTGCCATTTTGATTGATCAGCCATTACGCATCTCCCTCAAGGTTGATGCCTATAGGCATCGCAGCCACAGCTACCTTACCTTCAGCCTGCTCCATACTGGCAACCGCGAACGAGCAATAATCAGCTGCATAATAAGCACTTGGTCTATGGTTTCCAGACCAGCCAATGCCGCCAAACGGCGCAGTTGACGCCGCGCCCGTAAGCTGCTGGTTCCAATTCACAATACCCGCCCGTGCACGTGGATAGAAGCTATTGTAAAGCTCTTCTGAATCAGAAATCAGCCCAGATGCCAAGCCATACTTGGTATTATTGGCTTCCTTGATAGCAACTTCAAAGTCCGCAACACGGGTCAGCTGTAACATAGGCCCAAACACTTCTTCGTCAGGCTTATCAGCAACATCCGTTACATCAAGTAAGCCCGGCGATAAGAAAGCGTCACCAAGCTCAAGGCGCTTGACAGCACGAAGTGCCTTTGCCCCAGATTTAACTAGCGCATCCTGTGCAGCAAGAACCACATCTGCGGCACGCTTACTGACAACAGGCCCCATGAAGGATTGTGTTTCATCGCTCCATGCACCCACGGTGATCTTGTCCATTACAGACAGTAATGTTTCAATGAAAGCGTCGCCTTCCGCGCCGACAGGTACAATCAAACGCCGCGCACATGTACAGCGCTGCCCTGAGCTAACAAACGCCGACAAAATCGTCAGTACAGCAGCGGCTGTATGGTCTTTTGCGCCGTGCACGATCAAGGGGTTATTACCGCCCATTTCAAGCGCCTGAATAACCTGCGGACGATCAAGTAACTGCCGTGAAATAGCAAGACCCGTTTGCGCACTGCCCGTGAACAACAAACCATCAATGCCCTTAGCGGCTACAAGCGCAGCGCCTGTATCACGGCCACCTTGCACCAGATTAAGCACACCTGCTGGCAAACCAGCCTCTTCCCAAACTTTCACCATATAGTCAGCAACTGCTGGTGTGATTTCGCTTGGTTTAAAAACAATAGTGTTCCCCGCGATAAGGGCCGGCACGATATGCCCATTTGGCAAATGACCGGGGAAATTATAAGGCCCAAACACGGCCATAACACCGTGCGCACGGTGCGTTAGTTTTGCTCGAATAACGCCGTTCACGCTTTCACGTGTACCTGTGCGCTCATCAAATGCCTTAAGGGAGATTTCAATCTTGCCCGCCATAGCGGTAGCTTCACCTGTCGCATCCCATAGGGTTTTCCCTGCTTCTTTTGCAATTAGCTCCGCGAGTTCAGGCCGCTTTTCTGTCAGCAGCTCAGCATAGCGGCGCACAATAGCAATCCGGACCTCAAGCGGTGTCAATGCCCAGCTATCAAATGCCGCCTCAGCTGCAGCAACAGCCGAGTCAACCTGCTCAGCACCGGCTTCCTTGCCAGACCACAATAACGCGCCTGATGAAGGATCAAAAGAATGAAACTCCTGGCCAGCACCCAGCTGCCAGTTCCCTGCAATATAATGTGTCATGGTGGTTACTCCTTAGCCTTATCGGCTTCAACAATATGGTCAATGGGGCTGAAACGCATCTTATCATCCGTTTTCAGCTCCAACGCATCTGCAGCATCGCTGGGAACCCAAACGCCGCTGCTACCTTCAACCACATTGGTCATCACCACTCTGAAATTTTTCAAACATGGGTTTGCAGCAAGGTGCTTCGGATCATGCCCCTCCCCGTCTACCGTGCCACTGAGCACATCTTCTTTGCTGTGCCGCACGGTCCATATCAAATTCCGCGGGACCTCCATTGCTGGCCCAGCATCAAAAATATCCACGGCGCCAGTGAAACGGAAACCTTCTTTTTCCAACAGATATATCGCAGCCTGCGCGCCGTCATGCGGCTTACCGATCACATCCTGCGCAGATTTAGGCAACAAAGCCGTGTAAACAGGGAACTTCGGCATCAGGTCAGAGATAAACTGGCTATTGCCCTGCCCGTTAATTTCATCCGCCGTCTTGAAGTCCATTCCAAAAAAATGCCTGCCAATTGCTTCCCAAAATGGGGAATCGCCATCAGCATCCAACCAACCACGAATTTCAGAAATAACAGTATCTGAGAAATGATCTGGATGGGCTGCCATTAGAATATAGCGCGCTTTTGAGAGAAGTTTCCCAAGCTTGTCACGCCTGTATTCAGGGTCAAGAAATAGTGTTGCCACCTCAGTTGATCCAACAAAATCATTGGAGAGCTGCAACAGCTCGGTATCAACCCGCATCTGCGGCTCGTAACAAACCTGCGTTTGGTGCAATAGCTTGTAGCTATAGAAAGGCTTATCAAGCCCTACCCCAACAATAAGGGAACTTGTCCCCGCGACTTTACCTGTCGATAAATCTTCTAGAATAAGAAGATAGATCCGTTTTCCGCTGCCATTCATGGACATGGAAAAAGCCTCTATCGAGTCTTCAATTTTTTTCTGAAGGGAGGGACGGTGGTCAGGCAGTGTTGTTAACTCATTTCCTGCTTTCTTGGCGAGCGCCTGTAGCCCATCAAGATCGTTCAATCTAGCTGGTCGAACCACAAACATGTGATTTTTCCTCTTTTAGCGTCCGGGCAACTTGAGGGCCCCGGTTGCCTTCAGGTCTGGTTAGACCTTAGCCTCCAAAACGGCGTCAAAATCACCGTTAGCAAAGGCCATCAGAATGAGGGCTGAGAGTTTGGCCCTTTCTGAAAAACTGTCCACTAGGACAAATTCATCTGCGGAATGTATCATTCCACCCCGCACGCCTAATGTATCTACATTAGGCAGTCCTGCTGCTGCAAGATTATTCCCCTCACAGCATCCACCAGTAGGTACATAATTAATATCAATACCGAGCTCAAGCCCACATGCTTTGATGGCGTCCATCAACAATACGTTGGCTTTAGACAAGGCCTTTGGCGGCCTATTGATCCCGCCGTGCAGCATTGCAGAATAACCTTCTTGGGCATCCGCTCGCTCCACAATCTTTTTCACTTCGGCTTCAAACCAGCCTGCATCTTCAGGCTCTTCAAGGCGAACATTAAACCGGCACCAAGCCATGTCGGGCACGACGTTTGGTGCCACACCCCCTTCAACAACCGCCGGGTTAACAGTCAACCCCGGCTTACCATCAGTTAGTCCCGCGAGCTCACCAACAACCTTCGAAAGCGCAACAACTGCATTACGCCCTTCATGGAACTCCCGCCCCGCGTGGGCCGCCTTACCGCGCACAACAATCGTATAGTTACCGCTACCTTTGCGCGCCCCCGCGAGTGTGCCATCCGCCAGTGCCGGCTCATAAGTTAAGCCAATATCTGCTGACTTCGCGTGCTCTGCAAGCAACGGCGCTGAAGCCAGTGATCCTGTCTCTTCATCTGGTGACAAAAGAATTTCCCAGCCCACACCTTGCGCAAGCTCAGTTTCTTCAAATGCCTTAAGGGCATTAAGCATCACGATAATGCCCCCCTTCATGTCAGCCACGCCAGGGCCGTTCAGAGTATTCTCATCCAGCCACACAGGTTCCTGAAAGGGATGATTCGTAGCAAAAACTGTATCGGTATGCCCTGTCATCAACACCCTACGATTTGCCTCTGGGCGCTTAAAGATACGGATTGTTCGGCCATTTTTAACTGTTTCAACATCACCTGCTTGATTAACAAACTCACCCTCAGCAAGTTGTATAAATTCAATTTCCGCCTCAAGAGATGCAAAAGCCTCAACGACAATTTCCTCCATCTTGGAGAGGCCATCAAGGTTACGACTTCCACTGTTCACCCTCGACCAAGCCAGAACGGTTTCCACCATTTCTGCTTGCTTGTCGGAGATACGTGTAAGAGCTGCTTGGCATGAATCAGTTAGTTTTTTTTTGTTTAAAGTGTTTGTCATTTCAATCCGGTCAGTTTAGAAGGCGCTCGGTTTATCGCAGAACTACTTTAGTTCAGCTAAGATTAATTAGGTGAACGAGGCAGTAAACCACAAAACTAATGTAAATTGTGACTTGAAGACAACCAACTGTCGCACCAAATACACAACTTACCGCAAAAGATACCCATAGACGGTATAAATACGTAGTTTAGGCTACACACTATAAAAAACATAAAAACTGCGGCGTAACACGACACAAAGTTTAAACAAAACTGCTCCAGAGGCGGTTGAGTAAGCGAGGACGTACCATGAAAGCACTCATAGTAGATGGGGAAGAAATTTTTCGACTATCTCTCAGAGAGGTCGTATCAATTGTAGGCAATTTCAGTGAAATTATTGAAGCTGCGTCAGAACATGATTTTCTGGCAAAAACAGCGTCACACTCTGACATTTCCCTTGTTATTCTTCACCCAGAAAGCCTAACGAATGATGGCCGGGATTGGATTAAGCTGGTACGCCGCTTATATCCATCTGCCGCTATTCTATCAATTATCTCAAAACAACAGAAACCAGACAGCATCTGGGCAACAACTCATGTTGTGCCACGGGATGCCAGTGTGAAGCAGATGATCAGCGCAATCAGGAAAGCACTTCGTCTTCCTGAAAGCAGCGTTGCGCCGACCCTTACACGGCCAAACTTATCTCGCTTCATGAGTAATGACATGCCTCGCTTTAGTGACGGCCAACCAAATCATGTTTCAGAAGTTGATTTGCGCCGCCTGTCTTACCGCCAGAAACAGATTTTGGCTATGGCTGCCGACGGCTTGCCTAACAAAGAAATCGCAGCACGCCTG
>CAXBKT010000061.1:0-18905 GCA_963976155.1 uncultured Kordiimonadaceae bacterium
CTGCGCACGTTCAGGTCTATAATCAGGGCATCAAAAGTTACCGTGACCTGCCTATCCGATTTGCTGAGTTTGGCTGTTGCCACCGGAACGAAGCACATGGTGCGCTGCACGGCCTGATGCGCGTACGCCAAATGACACAAGATGACGCCCATATTTTCTGCCGTGAAGACCAAATCACTGAAGAAACAGTGGCATTCTGTGAGTTACTTTCAAGCGTATACCGTGATCTTGGTTTCCCTGAGTTCCGCGTACTACTTGCAACGCGCCCAGAAACACGCTCAGGCACAGACGAGTCATGGGACATCGCAGAACAGCGTCTTGAAGATGCTCTCAAGGAAACTGGCCTCGACTATGACTTCGCCCCAGGTGAAGGTGCTTTCTACGGACCAAAGCTTGAGTTCCACCTGAATGACGCAATTGGCCGTACATGGCAGTGTGGTACTTTGCAGCTTGACCCCAATATACCCAAGGTGCTTGGCGCAACCTATATTGGGGAAGACGGACAGAAGCACACACCGGTGATGTTGCACCGTGCAGTTCTTGGAACACTCGAACGCTTCCTTGGTATTATGATCGAGCATTATGCTGGCCGCATGCCGCTCTGGCTTGCACCAACACAAGCTGTTGTTACACCAATCACCTCAGATGCCGACGATTACGCAAAAGAAATTTTTGCAAAGCTTGAAGCCGCAGGCATCCGTGCGAAGCTCGACCTTCGAAACGAGAAAATCAACTATAAGGTCCGTGAGCACAGCCATGCAAAAGTGCCTGCAATCCTTGTGGTTGGTAAGCGTGAGGCAGAAAACGCACAGGTAAGCGTGCGCCGCTTGGGATCGAAAGATCAAACAGTGCTTGATGCAGAAGAAGCGATCACCGCACTGATGCAAGAAGGTACCATGCCAAACGGCAATAGTTAGGCTTCGAAAACTCAGGGCTATCAAGGCTTTGCAAGTCAGCCCTGAGCCGCTATAGTAATAGAGAATCGCCCGAAGCGGACAAGGGCAAAAAAAGTTCGCGGTAAACAATTGATAGGAGACGAGACATACGTAAAGGGAATTTTGCGGGACCACCTAAACAGAGCGGCCCGCGTGTTAATGGCGCAATTACAAATAAAGAAGTGCGTCTTATCGGAGCAGAGGGTGAAAACCACGGTGTTGTAACTGTCGAGCAAGCAATTATCATTGCCAAGCAAAGCAGCCTTGACCTTGTGGAAATTTCTCCGAACGCTGAACCCCCTGTATGTAAGGTTCTCGACTTCGGTAAATTCAAATACGAAGCACAGAAAAAAGCAAATCTTGCGCGTAAAAAGCAGAAAACTCAGGAAGTAAAAGAAATTAAAATGCGTCCTGGCATTGATGTGCATGATTTCGATACGAAACTGAAAAAGGTTCACCAGTTCATCGACAATGGTGACAAGGTGAAAATGACTATCCGCTTCCGTGGCCGCGAAATGGCCCACCAAGAGCTTGGCATGGATGTGCTGAACCGGGTGGCGGAGATCATGAAAGAAACTGCCAAAATCGAGTCACGCCCTAAACTTGAAGGTCGTCAGATGATTATGGTAATCTCGCCTAAGTAAGCGCTTTTCAAAGTAACTAAAAAACCGGCCCCAGAATCTCTGGTGGCCGGTTTTTTTTGTTTGAGACACCTTTTGCCGCTAAATATTCCTTTATATCAAAGAATATTCCCGCATATTCACCTAGCATTCTTAGTTGGAATTCACGTGAATACCATGTGTTCTCAACACAAAACTATGACGCCAAATCTACCTTACGGCGCAGGAGACTAAAATGAAATTCGGTGAATACCTAAGAAAAGCTCGCGATAAAGCGGGCTGGACCCAGCCCGAGGCGGCAGCAAAAATTGGTATTGAACAATCTTATCTCTCAAAAGTGGAAACGGGAAAGTCTTATCCCTCTGAAGAGGTTTTTGACGAAATTGTTAAAGCCTATGACATCAATGTAGATAGCATGAGCAAGTCTGTTTCATCAGATGAACTAGACAAGCTTCGCGACGTCGCAAGCCTACGGACTGTCATCCTCAATCAGCAAAAAACAGCAACAGACTACCTACGAGGCTGGATGCTCGCTGGGCTTATTATGATCATGCTTGGTAGCGGTCTGCTTATTGGACAAAGTCAACAAACGGATACCATTGTGATTACTTACCGGTACCAATCACCCGGAGTGATATACCAGGATGAGCCTACTTTGATCTTTGAGCAGCTATCAAACCAAAGGGGGAAGGAGTTAACAGCATGCCGCGTCAAAATTCAGAAACTGGCCGCCAAAAACGGTAAATCCGATGAGAATTGCGAGAGGTTTCTTGAAGAAACTGCGGAGGCTCTAGCCGCCAGGACTGACTATGACATTCTAGACACCACCGACTATTTAGGGCCAACGTTTGTTCGCACTTTGGATGATGGCAACCGCAGGCGCTATGAATTGATAGACAAAAATAAAATGCTGCGACAGAGCTGGGTCGATTATCTGCATGCCATTGGTGTCGCCCTTCTGCTCGGCGGCTTTATTTCTTGTTTTTACATCGGCAGAAACTGGCGGTAAGGCAATAATATGCCGGCGGCAATGATATCGTTGCCGCCTGCTAAGTACCGTTATTTTATACCCTTCAAGAACTGGCGTACTGCTGCCAAATAGAACACTTCATCCTCAGCCATCGTAGCATGCCCGGCATCTGGGATGATCACCGTTTTTGCCCCCTTAACCATGCCAGCATACTTTTTACAACTTTTTGGCGCAGCTTCATCAAATTCACCACATATCATCAAACTAGGTACGGAAATATTCGGCAGCAAAGGGCTTAGATCATAGTTTTTCAGGGTCCCTATGCCCCGAAAATCAGTCGGACCCCACATATGTAGGTACATAGCGTTATTATAAGTTGGCCCATCATCACGGTAAGCTTTATTAGGGCAAGGGTCCTTACGGCACATATGCCGTTTATAAAACACCTCGGCAGCAGCCGCATACTCTGGGTTATCAAGAGTTCCTGTGTTCTCATGTTTTTTGAGCGTCTGTTGAATGGCTTCAGGCAACCCCTTTACCCATCGAGCATTATCTTCGTTCCACTGCGGTGTTGATATCAAGGGACTAGAGAGGATAGCACCTACCAAACCTTTTGGTTGCCGTACCGCGTATTCCGCCGCCAAAGTACCGCCCCAACTGTGGCCAGCGATGATGACCTGATCAAGCTTTAAGGCGGCACGGATATGGTCAATTTCATCAACAAATTTTTCAGTTGTCCAGTTTGTCGGGTCACCTGTTCGGTCTGAGTTTCCTGTACCCAACTGATCATAAAGAATGACAGGGTGCGTATCAGAGAGTTTCACATACGCCATATTACCTCGATGGGAACCACCCGGTCCACCATGGGCAACGATAATGGCTGGCACCTTACCAAGATGCTCAGATCCATTTAGCCGATACCAAATACGGCCTTCATCTAGTTGAATATAACCCGCAATCTCGGGATCCTGATGGGCTGCAACAGGTATGACTGTGCCAATCAGAACCAACACCAAACCAACAAGTATTCTCATTTCCATCTTTCCATTTCGTTCTCACCAGCTTTAATGCAACAAAGCATGCTATCACTCCTAATCTATATCGATTACTTATCCAAATAACTGCATGATACATGACACTCCATCATAAATACTCTATGACTGTTCGCCTGATGCGAACACCGGGAGTGAACGAATGGACTTACTTGCTATCAAAACATTCTGCCGTGCAGTGGAAGAAGGCAATCTGACTGCCGCTGCGAAAAGTTTGCATATCACCAAATCTGTCGCGAGCCGCCGCATTCAGTTGCTGGAAGAAGAACTGTCTACCAAACTGCTTGTCCGTACCACACGAGGTGTTAGTGCAACCGATGCAGGGGCGCTTTTTTACGAACGCGGCATTACAATATTGGCAGATGTTGAAGATGCCAAACAGTCAGTTTCAGATGCGGGCACAGGCTTGTCAGGAACAATCCGCCTAACCGCACCTCGTAGTTTTGCTGATATCAACCTTAAAGACCCCCTCATGGAATTTAAAAAAGCCTATCCCAAGCTTATTCTGGAGATGAACCTAACCGATGAACGTGTTGATATCGTAGGCGGTGGCTATGACCTTGGTATACGCATCACCAGCAAATTAGATGACACAAGCCTCATTGCCAAAAAAATTGCCCCCATACGGTCTCACTTGGTTGCAAGCCCTGCTTATTTGGAGCAACGGGGCACCCCTCAAACCCTAGAAGACCTAAAAGATCACGACTGTCCTTTGTATTCAAACATGCCCGCAGCGCATCAATGGCGGTTTGAGAAGGACGGAAAACCACATTCTATTCGGGTCAATGGTATCTTGATGACGAACTCTGGCATCTTGCAGCGTGAAAGTGCTTTATGCGGACTCACCCTATGCTCATTACCCCGTTTTTTTATACATGAAGATATGCAAAGCGGATCTCTAGTGGAAGTATTAGAGGGTTGGTCTCTGCCTCTATCCCATCTTTATATATTGTACCCCGAAAAACGTTTACTGCCTCTAAAGGTACGAGTTCTCATTGATTTTTTGGCCAACTGGTACAGCCAACAGGAAAAGAGATGCTGCCTCTAGGGCATCATCCATAAAAATAGTATGTAGAGCGTCAACGAAACCCTAAAGCACCTTGTTCGTATTTTTGCAACACTGCCTTGCCAACTAGTAACCTACCAGACCTTTTGCCAAACACTTATCTTAGTTTCAACACGAAACAGGAGGCAAACATGGGTTTACTAATTGACGGAAAATGGTCAACTGACTGGTATGATACTAAATCAAGTAATGGAAAATTTATTCGTAGCAGCAGCCAGTTCCGAAACTGGGTAACTGCTGATGGTACGGCTGGGCCAACTGGCAAGAGCGGGTTTAATGCTGAAGCTGACCGCTACCACCTTTATGTATCTTATGCATGTCCTTGGGCCCACCGAACCCTAATAATGCGTGCTCTAAAAGGACTAGAAGACATAATCACCATATCTGTTGTCGGCATGACCATGAGTGAAGGTGGTTGGTCATTTGACAAAGCTGATGGCAGTACGGGTGATGTCTTGTACCAAACTGATTTTCTGCGCCAGATTTACACATTAGCAAACCCTCATTACTCAGGCCGCGTAATCGTACCGATATTGTGGGACAAAAAGCTAAAGACGATTGTAAGCAACGAGTCTTCTGACATCATCCGTATGTTAAACAGCGCTTTTGATGCTCTTGGTGCAAAAGCTGGCGATTATTGGCCAGTATCAGAGCGAGACACGATAGAGGCACTTAATGAGCGCATCTATGACACAGTGAATAACGGTGTTTACAAAGCAGGCTTTGCAACTACTCAGACGGCCTATGAAGAAGCGCTATTTCCTTTGTTTGAAAGCTTGAATTGGCTTGATACCCACTTAGAGAACAAACGGTATTTAACAGGTGATACTTTAACCGAAGCGGATATTCGCTTGTTCACCACACTTGTACGTTTCGATGCCGTATATGTAGGCCACTTTAAGTGTAACCTGAAAAACCTAAGAGAATATAAGGCATTATGGGGATACGTGCGGGACATTTACCAACGCCCCGGTGTGACAGATACCGTGTTTATGGATCATATCAAAACCCATTATTACGTGAGCCATACAACCATAAACCCAACAGGCGTCGTGCCAGCAGGACCAGAACTTGATTTCTTTGCCCCTCACGGCAGAGAACTACTTAACAATAGAAAGGCAGCATAAAATGGCACAAACACAAGCACGTAAAATCAAAAGCCTTTTTTCAGCTGAAGCAACACCTGAAGGCCAAGGCGTCACCGTTCATCGCAGCATCGGCAGGCGAGGCCTTATGAATCTCGATCCTTTCCTTCTGCTGGACGAGATGGACATTAGCGCGAATGCCAAAAATGTTGGTTTCCCAGACCACCCTCACCGTGGTTTTGAAACAGTGACCTATATGCTATCCGGCAAAATGACTCATAAGGATTCAAGTGGAAATCAAGGTACTATTGGCCCCGGCGACGTACAATGGATGACTGCCGGACACGGTGTCGTTCACAGTGAAATACCCACGTCCGAAGGAGTTCCCGTCCGGGGCTTCCAACTTTGGGTCAATCTGCCCGCTGCAAAAAAAATGATAGCCCCGCGCTATCAAGATATGCTGAAAGAGGATATTCCAACAGTGTCTGGTGATGGGTACAGGGCACAGCTCATTGCAGGTACACTAAACGGTGTATCAGGGCCTGTAACTAAAATTGCAATTAGGCCACTGTATGCGGATGTAACCTTGTCCGAGAACGGCGAAATAAAATTACCAATTCCTAAAGGACATACTGCTTTCATTTATGGGATCGATAGTGATTTAACCATTGGGGGCCAACACACCATCAACAGAACACTTGCTATATTAGGAGACGGTGACTATGTCCAAGTTTCAGGCCAAAAAGGGGACCGCTTTCTACTCGTTGCGGGCGCACCAATAGGCGAACCTGTAGCCAGATACGGACCATTTGTCATGAATACCACCAAAGAAATTCAGGCAACAATCGATGACTGGAATAATGGGCGGCTGCTCAGAAAAGCCTGAGTTCAATGTTTGGGCGGCGTTCACTTTCGCGCGCCATCCAAACTACCCGTTACTGGCCCAGCCGGATAACAAGCCTTCACAAGATTAAGAGTGTCTTTTGAAAAGCGCCTGCCCCTTTAGGGCAGGCGTCACAATTTCTTCTTTCTACGGATTGGTAGCCACCCCCTCGGTTAGCGCAAAATTGAACGCAAATGCCGGACAGCAAAGCTGAGCTTCGCAACTGTCAAACCACCTGACGCAACAAGGTCATCAATCATACGCTCGACACGAATAACACGCGTTACCTGTGCCTTCGCCCATTCTTCTGTTGCCTTACGGGCAGTTTTACTGCCTGCACGATTACACACGCGCTGTGCATGGCTACGTTGTTGGTCAGCAAGATCTTCAAGTAGTGACCGAATGGCCAGCATTTCCCAGTGGTCATCGGGCAAAATACGATCAGCACGTTGTTTGAGCCAATCGAAACCAAGACGGTCACCAAGGGCAAAATATACAGCCGCAGCATAATCAACCGTTTTGTCGCTTTCTTCAGCAACCGCGATGATATCAGGCCCGGAACTTAAGACCTCAAATGAGGAAACAAACGTTGCCAGATCATGCCCTACTCCAGCATTTTTAAGCGTGTCACGGCGACCAACAAACACCTCTTGCGCTGGTTCACTCATGATTTCCTGCTTGATGCCAAAGAGCTTTTTAAACGGTCCTTTGAAACGTTCGATCAAATCACCAACACGAACCGGGCTAGGCGTATTGCGGATAATCCACATTACCTGAGTTTTCAACGAATCTGACACACTTTGATGCATGTCATATTGAGTGGCTGCAGTTACTTTATAATCAAGCGCGTTAATAGCTTCCCATTGCTCTTGCAGGCCGAACACCTCACGGACAACAACAAATGCAGCGACAATGTCTTCCACTGCAAGGCCGGTTTCTTCTTTCACCTGATATACAAAGGTCAGACCAGCCCAGTTCACCACTTCATTGGCGAGAACTGTTGCTATAATTTCACGGCGAAGCCTGTGATTGCTAAGTTCCTCGCTATATTGTTCGCGTAATACTGACGGGAAACCCCACTCAAGCTCTTCCCGAAGGACTGGCTCATCCAATAAATCACTCTTCACCAAGATGTCGAGAAGAGACATCTTAGCATAAGCCATAAGAGTAGAAATTTCAGGGCGCGTTAGGCCACGCTCATTCGCTGCAAGTTCCGCAAAACCTTCATCAGACGGTAAATACTCAATCTCGCGGTTTAATTTTCCATCTCTCTCAAGGGCCCGAACAAGGCCAAGGTGGTATTCGCGCTCGCTTGCTGCTTGCTTTTCAGCAAGAGAAATCGCCTGTGTTTGCAAGTAGTTATCAGACAGAACAATCTCTGAAACTTCATCTGTCATAGATTCAAGAAGCTTGTTTCGAGCCTCTCGATCAAGCTTTCCTTTGCTGACAGCATCTTGCAATAGAATTTTAATGTTCACTTCTTTATCAGAACAATCCACACCCGCAGAGTTGTCAATAAAGTCAGTATTCAAACGACCGCCACTGCGGGCAAACTCAATACGTGACTTTTGCGTCATGCCCAAGTTACCGCCTTCACCGACCACTTTCACATGTAGCTCTTTAGCAATAACGCGGAGCTGATCGTTGGCGCGGTCACCGACTTCTTGATCACTCTCTTCTTTAGCCCGCACATAAGTACCAATACCACCAAACCAGAGAAGGTCCGCCTCAGCTTTCAAAATACGGTGAATCAAATCATTTGGCCGCATAGCATCTGCTTCAACGCCCAGCCATTCCTTCACCTCTTTGCTCAAGGAAATAGATTTATCTGCACGAGAGAAGATCCCGCCACCTTTGGATATAAGCTTGGCGTCATAATCCGTCCATGAGGACCGCGGCAGATCAAACAGACGTTTCCGCTCATTCCAGTTCTTTTCGCTGTCCCCTGGATTCGGGTCAAGAAAGATATGCATATGGTTAAACGCAGCTTTCAAGCGGATGGTTTTACTCAGTAACATACCGTTACCAAACACATCGCCAGCCATATCGCCCACACCAATAACCGTGAAGGCATCTTTCTGCGTATCAAGCCCTATTTCACGAAAATGGCGTTGAACACCAACCCAAGCCCCTTTAGCAGTAATACCCATTTTTTTATGGTCATACCCCTGCGACCCACCAGAAGCGAACGCATCATCCAGCCAGAACCCCCTATCTTCAGAGATACTGTTGGAAATGTCAGAGAAAGTGGCAGTACCTTTATCAGCAGCAACAACGAGATACGGATCATCTCCATCATGTCGAACCGTTTGCTGCGGCGGAACAACTTTACCTTCTTTCAGGTTATCCGTAACAGACAGCAAACTTGTTATGAAACTGCGATACGATGCAATACCCTCATCCATAAAGGCCTGACGGTCACTCATCGAAGGCAATTGTTTCGGGAAAAATCCACCTTTCGCGCCTTGAGGAACGATTACCGCATTTTTAACCTGCTGCGCTTTTACAAGACCAAGCACCTCAGTGCGGAAATCCTCTCGACGATCTGACCACCTCAGGCCACCACGAGCAACAGGACCGCCCCGCAAATGCACACCTTCAACTTGCGGTGAATAAACCCAAATCTCGGCGAATGGTTTAGGCAGTGGTGCTTCCTCAACCTTACGGGAGCTAATCTTGAATGCATAAGCGCGTTCATCAACACCTTCGATTACACCATCCTGATAAACGTTAGTGCGCAGCGTCGATTCAATAACATTCTGGTAAGCACGCAGAATACGGTCATGGTCAAGACTGCTAACATTTTCCATCAATGCGCCCAAGTCAGCAATAATATTAGCCGTCAACTCTTCACGGTTTTTCTTACTGTAAGATGGGTCTAATCGCGCTTTAAAGAGTGCAAACAATTGTGCTGAAATTTCAGCATTTTTAACCATGCCGTCAGCAATATAGTCGGGCGTATAGCCCATGCCGAGCTGGCGAAGGTACTTTCCGTATGCGCGGATGATAGCAATGGCATCCCAACTCATCCCAGCAGTTAGAACAAGTTCATTAAAACCATCATCCTCACAGTCACCAACCCATGAGCGCCGAAATAGTTCCTCAATAAGAGGTTTCAAACGCTCTTTGGGTAAGGAATAACCACCATCTCGCTCAATCGAAAAATCATGGATAAAGCTAGTACTGTCACCGCCCACTTCATAGGAATGCTCTGAGAGAACACGGAAGCCGATGTTTTCAAGCATTGGCATACAGCTTGATAACGGAATCAATTTACTTTTGTGATAAATCTTTAAACGGAAACATGTTTCACCGTCTGCACGGTGACTATAAAAATCAACCTGCAAATCATCTGCATCAACCAGCTCCTCGAGCTTTGCTACATCATATGCCGCCTGAGCCGGCGTAAATGCCTCGCGGTATGCCGCAGTAAAGCGAATACGATAGAGATAGTTTAAACGGTTCCCTTTTTCTTCACCGTGACGTTCAACAAGTGCCGCATGTAATCTGTCCGACCAACCTTGAGTAGCGTCCGCAATCTGTCTGTTCACTTCAGAGATATTAACCCGAGGTACTTCTCCGGGTTTCGTACGAATAATAAAGTGCCACCGAGCAAGAGATTCCTCACTCAGCTTTGCATAATAAACAGAGACTTCGCCGTTATAAGCCGAACAGAGAATATCAGCGACTGCCTGCCTCAGGCCTGAATGATAGTTATCGCGCGGCACGTAAACGAGAGCGGATACAAACCGCTCAAACTGATCTGCTCTAATGAAAGCTTTTGGTCTTGGGCGCTCCAAAAGCTGCAAGACCCCCATAGCTGTTTCAAACATCCAGTCTTCGCTAACCTGGAACAGTTCATCACGGGGAAATGTTTCGAGAATATGAGCAATAACTTTACCAGCATAACTGCGAGGGGCAAAGTTTGAGCGTGCTTTGATGTGCGTCACTTTATTCCGCATTAAAGGCACTTCACCAACAGAGCGGCTATAGGAAAGCGATGTAAATAAACCAACAAACCGTCGTTCACCAACAACGTTACCCTCAGAATCAAATATTTTGACGCCCACATAATCCATATGCGCAAACCGGTGCACGGTAGATTTCACATTAGCCTTTGTGATTATTACCGGATCAGGTTGCTGCATGAAATGGCGAATTTCCGCCGACATAGGCGTAAGACCTGACTTGTCACGGAGCACGTTACGTTTAGGGTCCCTAAGAATACCAAGACTAGAACCCTCAACTTGAGAGAAGTTGAAATTTGCGAGATCGCCGTCGAACTTATATTCGCGGAAACCCAAGAATGTAAAATGATCCGCCCCAAGCCAGCGCAGTAAGCGAATGGTTTCTTCTACTTCTTCAGCATCAATTGGAGGTGGGTTCACCGTCAGGGACGCAACCGTCTCATCGATTTTTGCAAGCATTCCACGCCAGTCAATAACGGCAGCGCGTACATCACTGAGGGTTGAAAGAAGCGAAGCCTCAATTTCCTCTAGGGCGCTTTTATCTGACTGCGCATCAATCTCGATAAACATATAGCTTTCAAGCATTGCCTGATCGCCAGTCGCTTTGCGCACCCCTTTTGCGTCGCGGTATGTCTCCAAAATTGGGTGATGCATCATATGAATGCGATAATGTTGCGCAACAGCCAAACAACCTGTTATCGAATCCACAAGAAACGGCATATCATCTGTCGCAATCAGAACAACAGTATGCCGCGATGACCAGCCATTTTCATCTCGGGGATTAAGCAGCTTTACAATTGGCACGCCCGCCTTGCGCGTAGCCGCGGCGTCCCAAATGCTATGTGCAACAGCAAATAATTCACTCGGATCACGCTCCAGCAAATCATCTGGGCACGTAACCGCATAGAACTGGTCAAGAAACTTTCTAAATTCAGCCTGTTCACCTTTGGTCAGCTGCTTCGCTGCAAATGCAGCAACAGCGCCCATAATTTTTTCAACTTTTTTATCAGTAGTCACCTAATTAGTTCCCTTGGTCATCCGGCATTTTTCTGCCCGGTTATTTTTTAGGGGGGAGTGCCATATGCCGAATAGCAGCATCAAGTGCAGTTTGACCAACATCGGCCTCACCCAGCAATTCAATGCCACCGTCCGTAGTCTGGCGTGCAAGTATTAAACAAAAATCTTTATGAGTTGTTATCATATCTACAGAGAAGGCCGGAGCCTGCCGCAGAGTTTCCATCGCTTCTTGATGACGACTATATTCTGGTGTGCCCGTTTGCTCGCGTTTAAAGGCCCGCTCCTGCTGAACACAGCCCTTAATGCCGCCTGGTGTTTTCGTTAAAAATTCAACCAAGCTTCCACTGGTTTCACCATTACGAGCAGCAAATGACAAAGCAGCTGCATATTCCGTCAACCGCGTCTTATCGTAATCTTTGCCAAAAACCATCTTAAGTGCGGGTGTAAACGGTGCGCGTTTTTGGGCTTTTAAACCAGCACCTTCCAACAAGGTCTGATAAGCCGCCGTACTAAGAGCCGCTTCCTCATAAATAGCAAGGGCACCTGAAAGGGCACCATAAAGGCTAATTCGATTACCCCGATCATTATGGGCAACTCCACCCGCCGCACGTTGCCCCGCACTCACTAAGTCCTCAAGCGCGTGTTCACTATCCGTGTCAGTATTCTCATGCTGTCTAAAGTTTGAAATCACCATTACAAAATGCGGTGACATGCCGTCATTGGAAAAAGGCAACATAATGCCGCGGGAATCTATATAATCTTCAACAAATTCAAACTCAGCAGCTTTTGCCCGGCCTGTTTCCTCTGAAAATTGCTCAAGAAGCGCGCGTGCAAATGCAGACTGCGGGAAGTCTTTAAGATAATCCCCAACAGCAATAGGGGCTTCGACAAGTAAGCTAATCCGTTCCCCAAGAAAACGCACCACAGCGCCGTTCTTATTAAACTCAAGAAGCAGACTATTTGCTTTATAGGGTGCTAAGTCTTCTGCACGCAAATCAGCAAAAAGAGGATAATGTTTATCGCCCTTCAATACGTGCCAATAATCGAAGGCACGCAAATGCAAACGGCGTTCTTCGTCAACAACATCAGCTTTGGCGGAAAAGTCGTCTTGAACACCTCCCTCAAGGGGCGCGTTATTATCAGGATCAATATTGGTGTCGTTCATGGTGTCTCAACCAACTTACAAACCAAGTTCCTAGCTCATTTATGTCGAATTTATTGCACTGGTAGCGACCCTAAGCAAGAAAGATCGACGCATAAGACAACTTTTTTTCATTTCTATTCAAATCCGTCAAACATCCCCTTCAATTCGATAAGAATACTTATTTCCTATTTGACGATTTAACGGCTGGTTATGTGAACTTAAATAAGTAGCGCATTATCCTATCAAAATTATGATGCATTACCCCTTATTATATGTACCTTAAGCATGATGAAGCTTTTCGACTCGTTGCCGCCTTCAAGCGCGCAGCAGGCCGAACCTACTACGAGCAAAAATTAGGGGTATTTGATGAGAGCACATTTGGTAAAGACCTGCATCCTTTCAGCTAGCTTGAGCTTACTTTGTGCCACAAGCAGTTTTGCAGAAACGGCACCCATGCCTGAAGTTTCAGAGCGCTACATCAAATTAGTTTTAGGTGTCGGCGAACATGAGCCAGGTTATGTAGATGCCTATTACGGCCCAGAAGAACTTACCGCTGAAGTTAAAAACAACAAACAAACCATTGACCAGTTGAAGGTAGAAGCTCACACCCTGCTCACTGCAGTAAACGAACACACCAATAAGGCCAAAGCAGAGGCATCCACGCAGCGTTTCCTATTTCTGAAAAAACAACTTATTGCCATCGAAGCACGGCTCCGCATGCTGTCTGGAGAGAAGTTCAGTTTTGATGAAGAAACACTGCTATTATTTGATGCTGTTGCTCCTTCAGTCACAACGGAAGAACTGGAGGCAAAGTATAGAGAGCTAGATGGCTTGCTGGAAGGTGACGGTAGCCTTCAGGACCGCATGCTTGCTTTTAAAGCATCTTATATGATCCCGAAAGACAAGCTTAAGGCTGTATTTGATGCTGCCATTAACGAATGCCGTACCCAAACCACTAAATATATGAACCTGCCTGCCAACGAAAGTTTCACAAAAGAGTTTGTTACCGACAAGCCATGGTCCGGCTACAATTGGTATCAAGGCAACGCGAATAGCCTGATTCAAGTAAACACTGATTTACCAAGCCCAATTGATGCTGCAGTAAACCTGGGCTGTCATGAAGGATACCCTGGCCACCACGTATTTAACGCGCGCCTAGAAGAAAAATTGGCCATAGAAAATGGCTGGATCGAGTTCTCTGTTTATCCACTTTATAGCCCGCAAAGCTTCCTTGCAGAAGGCACTGCCAGTTACGCCCGCCACATGGCCTTTCCTGGCAATACGCAGACTGATTTTGAGAAAAGCACGCTGTACCCACTAGCGGGTATGGACCCTGCTACTGCTCAAAAGTACACAAACGTGCAAAAGGCGCTTGGCGGCCTGCGGTATGCTCGTATCGAAGGTGCCCGTCGGTATGTAGATGGAAAAATCACCCGCGAAGAAGCCATTAAATGGAATGAACGTTATAGCCTCGTATCACGACAACGCGCGGAGCAAATGGTCAAATTCGTCGAAACCTACGGGGGTTATGTCATTAACTACACGCTTGGTAGTGACCTAACCAAAGCCTACGTGGACCGCCATGGCGGCACCGACCATAAAGCACGCTGGAAAGTATACACACGCCTACTATCAGAACCATTCACTGCATCAATGATGAATGATTAATACCAAAATGTAGGGTACGGTTTGCGGCTTGGTGCAATGTTGTTGAATAAAAAGGCAACGACCGTCAACACCGCAGCTGATAAAGCTACGGGCAAAAACACATAGTCCCAAGCTGCGCCAGTAGCCAACACAACAAGAGGGTTAGCGCCAGCAGGAGGATGTACTGTATTTGTAAACTGCATCACAGTAATTGACGCCCCCACAGCAAGGCCCGCCACCCACCAATCAGCCCCAAAAAAACTAAGAAATGTTAACCCAACAATTGTTGTAAACACATGGCCGCCAACAATGTTACGGGGCTGAGCAAGCGGGCTATCAGGGACGCCAAACGCTAACACCGCGCTTGCGCCAAGAGGAGCCATCAGCAAGGGGTAACCTGAGAGATGCGCAATCATTGCGACCAACCCGATACCGATGGTCCCACCCGCCCATGACCATAGGATATATTTTGCAGCCGGGCGCTGTGGGGCACGGCTAGGCCATACCCTTTTCAGGAACGTCAACATTGTGGATACTCCATACTTACCAAGGGGCTGCGCTTTAAAGTTCAAGCACGAGTTCTTCTTCCAGATTATCTGTATTTGGCACTGCACAGCATAATAACGCCTCTGTTTCATCAAGAGGAAATGCGGGCTCTTTGTCATAAGACACCTTGCCTTTCAGGAGCTTTACAACACAGCTCCCGCAACTACCCGATCGACAAGAAAACGGGGCGTCGATACCATTATCTTCCGCGAGTTCAAGAAGCGATGCTTCAGCCACGTTCCATGCCAGGAGTTTCTCTATGCCTTCGAAACGCACAGGAACATTCGTCGGTACTTTTTCAGCTGCAACAATATTGCGCGTCAAAGTAGACGGACCAAATGCTTCGAAGAATATTTGATCGTCCTCAACCCCTTCAGCGATCAGCCAGTCATAGACCATTTGCATAAAGCCTTGCGGACCGCAAAGATAGAAAGCGCCGTTTTTTGGCAACTGTCTTTGTGATAACCACCTGGCGTCCATACGCCCTGCAGTCACCCCCGGAATGCCGCCTAAATTTTCGGCTTCATTCGCATCTAGTGTAACACCAAGGTTAAAGTGAGCATACTGTTGCTGCCAACGGCGCATCTCAGGGAGGAACGCCGTGCCCGATACAGTTCTTGAAGCATGAAGGAAATGAATAGGTGTATCACCTTCAACATCTAGCAAGGTTTCAGCCATCGCCATCATGGGTGTTATACCTATACCCGCGGAAATAAAAACCGAGGCTTGTCCGGTTTTACTTTCAAGGAAAAAGTCACCTCCGGGTGCGAGCGCCTTGATAGTGCCACCGATTTTCAACTGACTTGCCAAGTGACCAGACACTTGCCCGTCTACAAGCGATTTAATACTCAAGCGTATAGCACCGCCATGTCTCGGTGCGCTTGATACTGTATAAGTACGGCGTACAACAGTACCGTCTATTTCCACGGCAATTGGCAGATGCTGTCCAGCCTTAAAAGGTGGCGTTTCGCTACCATGTTCTGGCATCAGGTAATAACTATTGATGTCATCTGCTTCACGTACAATATCTGCGACCTTGAAACTCATTTCACCTTTGGGAGCCGGCGCTTTTACTTGGGCAACCCAGGAGCTGTGCGGCAAATAGGGTGAATCTTCGTGATGTTCCAAAACAAATGGGACAGCTCCAGTACGGCTAACAACCATATTAGGCTTTATGCGGACATATTTTAGCGCGCCCTCATAAGTGTATGGTGTATCTTCTGGCCATATTATTTCGGCCTGCCCAGTAAGTTGCAGCAAGTCACCTTTTTCATAATCAATAAACAGCAAACCAACGACAGGGTTCACCATGATATTGCCGAATGTATTATAGTGATTGTTCCCAGAGAAATCCGGAAACAAGATGGAGCCACCTTCAAGTATTTTAACAAAACCTGACGCGCCGCCACGATGAGACATGTCCACACCGTGTTTTTCATCAAGACCCAAGTCACCCGAGGCTGATGCAATATAAAAAGTATCAGCCGCTTCAATCAGAGCCATGTCATCAGCATTGAGGGCCGGGCGCCTACTTGTAGCCTGAACGCCGCGATTTACCGGCGCCTGTGCCAGTTGGTTTCGCTTTTGAATATATTGAGGGCAGTTACCAAACGACTGCGTCACCGTAATATCAAAACCATTTTTCTGAACAGCTTCAATACGACCATTCACTCGGTTCCTGCGGCGCGTTTCAAGTTGAAGCCCGACCATGCCCACTTCTCGCCCTGGCATTAGAGATGCAGAAAGGGGGTCATCCGCATCAGGCAAAAGTGTTAGGGACAGCATGGTCGGGGAGGGGGAGGAAACAAAACCAGGCTCGCCAAAAAGAACTGAGGCCCAAGGCCAGCCTTCTTCGTCAACAGAGCCCATAAAAAAGTACGGAAGAGAGGTATAAAACATACGGTGCTGATCCGGCATAAAGGGCCGTATCACGCGCGGCGCATAGCTATGCACCATATCTTTCACACCAAGTTTATCCTGAAGAGCTAACTCACCAGCATGAAAAGGCGTATGTTCCATTATCTCTCTCCGCAAATAGGGGCCTAATTGAGTTAAGCGTTAAGCAGCAGCATCCACGACGGTCTTTTTCATGCCAACAAAACCGGGAAGAGCCTCAATAGCGGCGAGCCACCTGCGAACATTTGTATATGCTTCAAGAGAGACATGCCCTTCAGGGGCATGCGCCACATAGGTATAAACTGCGACATCCGCAAACGTCGGGCGGTTCGCAACCAAAAAGTCTAGGCCTTCAAGGTCGGCCTCAAGCAACGCAAGGAAGTCATGACCCTTTTGAATTGTTTCTTCAGGGTTGAAGCCCGCACCAAATAACGTGATAAGCCTCGCTGCTGCTGGGCCCGCCGCCAACACCGTTGCAGCCCGAGCAAACCATTTATGCACTTCTGCCTCGAGGGCTGCATCTTCAGGCATCCAAGTACCATCATCAAACTTTGTCGCAAGATAAGTAAGAATAGCTGTGGATTCAGTGAGAACGGTTTCACCATCAACAAGTACAGGTACTTTGCCAACCGGGTTCAGTTTTTTGAACCAATCTGCACGCTGTTCCCCACCACCAAGATTGACTTCCTCCGCTTCATAAGGGAGCCCAAGCAGAGAAAGAGCAAGCTCAACACGATGCGCATTGCCGGAAAGGGGGAAAGTATAAAGTTTGAGCGTGGTTTCTGACATCAAGTGCCTCCTAGCTGGTTAAGGATCAGTAACATGTACTGATCGGTACATATTAAAAGTGAACAGATCAGTACATGCTGTCAAGCCCCATCAACAACACCAAATGCACAACATCAATAAATAGCCAGATAAGTAACTGATAATTAAAAAGAAAATTATTTCATTTATTTTTTTTGCTTTACCTGTAATATGTACAGATCGGTACAGGTTTTTGCGAATCAGCCATAACTGTCCTTAGGAATAAGTATGAGCGCGTCAAAAAAAGATGAATTGGTTGAGAAGGCACTAGAGGTATTTTACCGTGAAGGCTTTCACGCGACAGGCATGGATAAACTGGTTGCCGAAACCAAGATTTCCAAAACCTCAATGTATAAACATTTCCGGACCAAAGAGGATTTAATCCTCGCAACCCTAAAACTTCGGGATTTGCGCTTCAGGGAAAACTTCATGAACAGGGCAGCGGCCCTTTCAAACAGCCCTAAACAAGAACTTCTGGCAACATTTGACGCCTTAAAAGAATGGTTCGAAGATAAAAAATTCAAAAGTTGCATGTTCATCAAAGCATCTTCTGAATATCAAGACCCAGACCACCCTATCCATATGGTGTCGGCTGAACACAAAAAATTACTGCATATCTACATGCAAAAGCTGGCGGAAAAAGCAGAACTTAAAGCGCCTAAAGAATTGGCGACCCAGCTACAACTCCTTCAAGAAGGTGCCATTGTGCTGGCGCACCTTCACGGCTGCGAAGATGCGGCTAAAAACGCAAAAAAAGCAGCTCAATCCTTAATAGAGGCTGCCAGTTAATTATGCGGTGCCGAGAGCACTCCAATAGAAGAAATTGCAACATTCAATTTTTTGATAATAGCTTTAGGTGTATTTCTCGTACATAGCATATGAACGGCTGAGCCTTTGCTCATACCACCGGGCTGCAAAGCCACAAGCGTTTCTGCACCCGCCATCCTTGATCTAAAATATTCGACTTGCGCACTATTGATCATGGCAAAATGCACCCGGCCTTTCGTAAGCAAAAAAACCAAGTCTTCATCGCCGCCACTGACATGTAAATGTCTGTCTTTCCCTGCAGCGACCCGGCGACTAAATTCCGGCCCGTATTTTGCCCCCTCTATAAAAACACCGCTGATCGTTGGGTCCGCTAAAACATCATAGATATGGGCATGATATTTAAACACAGCGAGATTTTCCTTGAGCACAGCAATACCGCCCGGAGGGAATCGTCCGTAAGCGTCTGTGTGTTGCACCAAATGTTCTCTACCTTGGGAATAG
>CAXBKT010000062.1:0-18659 GCA_963976155.1 uncultured Kordiimonadaceae bacterium
CTCTAAGCCCAAGTAGCGCTGCTGTATTAGGCCCGTAGCCCTCTTTCATCCGATCAGGGATATAGATACGTACTTTGGCACCAATCGCCGTTAGAAAACGATATAGCACAGCACTTGATGTTGCTCCGTCCACATCATAATCACCGAATATTGCTATCTCTTCGCTTTTTTGCAATGCCTGCACAAGGCGCGCTGCACCAAGGTCCATGTCCTTAAAGCTAGATGGGTCTGGCAAGCTTTCCTTGAGCGATGGGTTATAAAAGGCTTCAGCATCTTCAACATCAATACCGCGCCCGGCAATTAACTGCCCAACAATCGGCGATACACCCAACCGGTCGGCGATTGCCTCAGCATGACGCATAACAACAGGTCGGCGCACCCAACCCTGCCCCAAAGCAGAACGGCGCACTCCCAGTAGGAAGTCCGCCGCTGCAGTATCTGCTACGTCTGTCACGTATGATTACTCTGGCGCATGGCCATGTATTGTTTTCACGCGGCGTATCGTTTTAGTTTTTGATCGCATCGCAATAGTGTCCGTCGTAATCCCTAGCGGTGTTTTGTGAACACCTTCTAGCATAGAGCCGTCAGTCACACCGGTTGCAGCGAAAATAACATCGCCTGACGCCATTTCATTCATGCTATAAATGCGGTCAAGGTCAGTAATACCCCATTTACGGGCACGGCCACGCTCGTCATCATTGCGGAATAATAGCTTGCCCTGCATTTGGCCACCAATACAACGGAGCGCTGCAGAGGCTAGAACACCCTCAGGAGCCCCACCAGAACCCATATACATATCAATGCCAGTCAATGGATCAGTTGTAGCGATCACACCAGCAATGTCGCCGTCGCCGATAAGCGCAACAGCACATTTAAGCTCACGTAGCTCTGCAATAATTTTCTGGTGGCGTGGACGGTCAAGAACACAAACAGTCATTTCTTCAACTGCTTTACCTTTGGCCTTAGCCACTGCCGTAACATTTTCAGTTACTGATTTATTCAAATCAATAACACCATCCGGCAGACCGCCGCCAACAGCGATTTTGTCCATGTAAACGTCTGGTGCATTTAAAAGACCACCCGCTTCAGAGATTGCCAGCACAGCAAGGGAATTTGGTCCTGCGGTCGCACAGATAGTTGTGCCCTCAAGTGGGTCAAGTGCGATGTCAACTTTCGGACCTCCAGCACCAACTTTTTCACCGATGAAAAGCATCGGCGCTTCATCACGCTCGCCTTCACCGATCACTACAGTACCATCAATCGGCAACTGGTTGAAAGCTATACGCATTGCTTCTACAGCAGCAGCATCAGCAGCTTTTTCGTCGCCTCGACCAGTCCAGTTACTTGCAGCAATGGCGCCAGCCTCGGTAACACGAACCATTTCGAGGACCAGGGTCCGGTTCAGATCCTGTGAAGACATATTTAAAACTCCCTATAAGTCAGAATGTCTCAATTCTTATCATTGTCGGGGTCTCTAGCACACATTCAAGCTCAGTGAAATGCCTGAGTGTCGCGAGAGCGGATGCTTCTACTGTCCGATGCGTCGTCATGACAATATAAACGCCTTCATCCGGCGCTAAACCGCGCTGCAGAACACTTTCAATGGAAACGTTTTCACGTGCGAGTGCTGCGGTAATATCTGCCATCACACCCGGCTGGTCCTTTACACGCAGACGCACATAATAGGTGCCATGGTGTTTATCCGCAGGTAACGCAGGAAGTGTCTCAAGGGCTGAAACAGGTACACCGAATGCCGGGTAAATATTACCTCGCGCAATATCAATAATATCAGCGACAACAGCGGACGCCGTTGGCCCCTCACCCGCACCAGCGCCTTCATAAACCGTCGGCCCAACAAAATCACCGTTCACCACAACCGCATTTGTTGCATCCATCACATTTGCGAGTGATGAAGATAAAGGCACCATTGCCGGGATAACACGCGTTTCAAGGCCATCTGCGGTTTTGCGCGCAAGCCCTAATAACTTAATCCGGTAACCAAGTTCCTTGGCGTAATCGATATCAACCGGGGCAATATTGCGAATACCTTCACACGGTAAGTTTGCCATATCAGGCTCAGTGCCAAAGGCTATTGCAGCAAGAATGGCAGTTTTATGTGCTGTATCAATACCATCAATATCAAAGGTTGGGTCCGCCTCAGCGTAACCAAGGCGCTGTGCGTCTTCAAGTACCTCACCAAAGCCAAGACCTTCGCGCTCCATACGCGTCAGGATATAGTTACACGTACCATTCAATATACCGTAAAGGCCTGAGACTTCATTCGCCGCGAGACCTTCCGTTAATGCCTTAACGATTGGAATACCACCTGCAACCGCAGCCTCAAACCTAAGCGGTGCATTATGCTCTTCCGAAAGTGTTGCTAGCTCTTTGCCGTGCACCGCTATAAGAGCTTTATTTGCTGTGACAAACGCTTTACCTGCCTGCAGTGTTTCACGCGCAAGCGCAAGCGCGGGGCCGTCACTACCGCCAATAAGCTCAATCACCATATCAACACTTGCAACATCAGCTAACGCAACAGGGTTATCACACCATTCGAAGCCTGACAGGTCCACGCCGCGGTTACGACTACGGTCCCGTGCAGAAACTGCGCTTACGGTAATTCTACGCCCTGCACGCCGTTCTAAAAGGTCGGCATGGCTCTGCAAAATTTTAATGACGCCCACACCAACAGTACCGAGGCCTGCTATGCCTACCTTAAGGGGCTCCGAAGATTTACTCATGTTACGTTCCATTCTTTAGTATCTGTCTTACTTGTTACTAGCATTGCGCCATGCAGCAAGATGAAATTCTTGATCCGCTAAAAAGCGTTTGATATTGCGAACTGCTTGGCGAATTCGCTGCTCGTTCTCTACGAGACCAATACGCACAAAGCCTTCGCCGTATTCACCAAATCCAATTCCTGGGGCAACCGCCACTTTTGCATGTTCCAGCAGCAGTTTTGAAAAGGCCATGGAGCCCATCTCTTTAAATGCATCGGGTATTGGCGCCCAAGCAAACATTGATGCCCTTGGACTCGGAATATCCCAGCCAGCAGCAGCGAGCCCTGCCACCAAAACATCCCTACGGGACTTATAGGTTTGGCGATGCAATTCTATACAATCCTGCGGACCATTGAGCGCCGCCGTTGCAGCTACTTGTATCGGTGTAAAGGCACCATAATCCAAATAACTTTTCACGCGGGTTAAAGCCCCAACAAGATCCTTATTACCTGCCCCAAACCCAACACGCCAGCCTGCCATAGAATATGTCTTTGACATGCTGGTGAATTCAACTGCGATATCCTTCGCGCCCTTCACCTGCAAAATTGATGGTGGTGGGTTGTCGTCGAAATAAATTTCGCAGTATGCAATGTCCGAGAGAATCCAAATCCCTTTGGACTTACAAAAATCGACCACTTCCTCGTAAAAAGCGAGATCAACAACCTCCGCTGTAGGATTACCCGGGTAACAAAGAATAACTGCAGACGGTGTCGGAACACTATGCTGAACAGCATGCTTGAGCTCTGCAAGGAAATCATGTCCGGGACCGTTTGGCAAATGCCGGACTGCCGCGCCAGCAATCATAAAACCATAAGGATGGATCGGAAAGCTAGGGTTCGGGACTAGAATAACATCGCCGGGCGCAGTTATGGCTGATGCCAAGTTTGCCAAGCCCTCCTTAGAGCCCAGCGTCACAACATTTTCAGTCTCCGGGTCAATTTCCACCCCAAAACGACGCTCGTAATATGCTGCATGCGCTTTTCTAAGTCCGGGAATACCCTTTGAAACAGAATACCCATGCGACGTAGGGTTATCGACAGTTTCTTTTAGTTTATCAACAATATGTTTCGGCGTTGGCAGGTCTGGATTACCCATTCCAAAGTCAATAATATCTTCGCCGCGCGCACGAGCCTCTGCTTTCAGCCGATTAACTTCAGCGAATAGATACGGAGGCAGTCGTTTAATGCGATAAAATTCTTCATTGCTCATTGCATAACTCAGTCAAAACTAAAATTTGATATTGAAAGGCTATCCCAAACACCAACAAAACTCTTGGCAAGCATTGGAAAACCTTGTCTAAGCGAAAACCCCAAGAAGCGCAATCTCTAGCAACATTTTTATCCTGCTTTGAAATACTATTGCGCATCGCCCTACATTTAATGCTCATTTCATCATTTAACTGACAAAACGCACGAGCTCTTGCACAGATTATTACCTGCAAATTCGCGCCAAGTCTTGGTATTCAGTCCGGCCCTTTGCCGTATGTTCGGGAAAAAAGCGCCTAAGGCGCTGTGGCTGCCGCATTCATGACAGTGGCGGCGGTCACCGTAAGTGCACGTGCAGAAGCATCAGCAATCACTGCTGTTTGCGCTTCCATCATCAATGTGGCCATCTGACCCATTCTCATCTCGTGCTCAATAGTGATATTTTTTCAGTAACGGATAGCCCTTTAAAAGGCTAGAATTTTTTAATCTACCTGTAACAACAAGGCCGCAACGCGCCTGTCTTCCATACGAAGAACATTAAGTGTTCTTGCTGCAGCCCCTGTATCCATCAACTCAGGCATTAGGCCTTTTGCCTCAAGGCATTTGCGAATAGATGCTGGCAAGAGCTGCATTTTTTCGCCAGTCCCCACGAACAAAATCTCAGGCTTGTTTTCGACCGAAAATACCGCGTCAAAATCAGCTTCTGTTAAATCTGCCACTGTTTTAGCATCAATTGGGAAAAACCCATCACCAACAAGTAAAACACTGCCTTCTACACGGCGTCCATGAAGGCGAAAACCACCATTACCGTATGCTTCGACAAGCAGCAGGTCACCACTGCCCTGCTGCTCCATATATATGCCACCAGTTTGAATTTTGCCCGTCACAGCAGTCTCTAAAGCTGGTCAAACGGTGTTAGTTTAGACTTATCCACCGTTGGGTCATCGCCGTCATCATCAAGCAACAATGATTCAGCGCGCACCTTGAAGATCATTAGCATTGGGGATGCAACAAAAACCGAGCTGTAAGTACCAACAACAACACCCCAGATCATCGCAGCAGTAAAGCCGCTGATCACTTCACCGCCAAAGAAGAACAGCGCAAACAGTGCAAGCAATGTTGTAACACTAGTCATAACCGTACGGCTCAAGGTTTGGTTGAGCGAGAGATCAAGTGTTTCTTCCATTGGTTTTTTACGGAACTTACGGATATTTTCCCGCACGCGGTCATAAACAACAACGGTGTCATTAAGGCTGTAACCAACAATCGTTAGCAAAGCCGCAATGATTGTCAAGTTGAACTCAAGCCGCGTGATGGCAAAGAAACCAACAGTCAATAATACGTCATGAACAAGTGCAATTACTGCTCCAAGACCAAACTGCCATTCAAAACGGAACCAAATATATATCAACACGGCCATGACAGCGATTGTAACAGCAAGAATACCATCCTGAGCAAGCTCACCAGAAACCACTGGGCCAATAATATTACCCTGCCTAAAGTGCAAATCAGGAATAGCCGCTGTAAGAGCTGTACGCACATTGGTCATAGCGACACTTTGTGCTGCATCGTCACCCGGCTGGCGCTCAATACGGATCAAGACCTCAGTTTCAGAACCAAACTCCTTGATCGACACATCACCAAGCCCAAGCGAACCAACTGTGGACCTAACAGTCGCAAGAGGTACGGCCTTATTTTCCATACCAACTTCGAGCGTAATACCGCCCTTGAAATCAATACCAAGGTTCAGGCCATTAACCGCGAACAAACCCAGTGAACCAATGATCAACAGCGTGGAAAACACAAGGGCAACCTTGCGCATCGCAAGGAATTTAATATTCGTATCTTCTGGAACGAGACGTAACAACATATGCCCCTCCTATATCGGCAAGGTGGTTGGGCGTGAACGCTTCAACCAAGTTGAAAGGAGAAAACGGGCAAAAACGACCGCGGTGAACATAGATGTAAGAATACCAATCGCGAGTGTAACCGCAAAGCCCTGCACAGGACCTGTACCAAGCAAGTAAAGTACAGCCGCTGCAATGAAAGTCGTTATGTTCGCATCCATAATTGTAGAGAAAGCTTGGCCGTAACCTTGTTCCATCGCTTGAAATGGCTTGCGACCAGCGCGCTGCTCTTCTCGGATGCGTTCAAAAATAAGAACGTTGGCATCCACCGCCATACCAATAGTCAGTACAATACCAGCAATACCGGGCAACGTAAGCGTCGCCTGCAACAGGCTAAGGGCGCCCATAATCAAAACAAGGTTTGTTATTAGTGCAATGTTGGCAACAATTCCAAACTTACCATAACTGAGAACCATATAGATAATCACACCAACAAAACCGATGATAGATGCCAACTTTCCTGCCTCAATCGAGTCAGCACCCAGATCCGGGCCTACCGTACGCTCTGCCAAAACTGTCAGCTTCACCGGAAGAGCACCTGCTTTTAAAAGCGTCGCAAGTTCCTGCGTCTCAGCAACAGTGCCTGCACCGGTAATAATTCCAGAGCCGCCCAAGATAGCACTTTGAATATTTGGGGCACTGATAATGCGGTCATCAAGAACGATCGCAAACGGACGCCCAATATTTTCACGTGTATGGTTTGCAAATCGGCGCGAACCAGCGGTGTTAAAGGTAAAGGCAACAGCCGGGCGACCATTCTGATCAAAAGATGCCTTAGCGTCCGTTAAATCATCCCCAGAAACGATAACACGCTCATTAATCACCAACGCACCACCATCATTTACAGGCAGTAGCTTTTGGCGGGCTCTCAAACGGCCTTTCGAGATATCATCCTGCGATAGATTCGTTACAACATCATGGAATGAGAGTTTAGCTGTTTTACCAATCAGGTTTTTAATCGCCTCAGGGTCATCAGCACCCGGCACCTCAAGAATGATCCGGTCACCGCCTTGTGGCTGAAGTGTAATTTCCTTTGTACCGTCAGGATCAACGCGTTTCCGCATCACTTCCATAGCACGAGCTATTGCATCGCGCTTCTGAACAGCAATGCCCTGCTCAGTCAGTGTTAAAGTAAATTGGTTACCTTCTTGCTCAAGCGTCATTTCCTCAATGCCACCACCTACAAGAGGATTAACCCCACCAGCGGTAGACGTTGTAAGAGGACGTAGTTTTTCGCGCGCAAGGCTAAGCATGTCCTCACTCGTAACCTCAAAGGTAACAGCTTCGCCCTCGATACGAATGCGGCGAAAATTAAGGCCCCTCTCACTACGACGTATGTCACGCACTTGGTCTGCAATATTGTTCAGCCGCGCCGTAACAACATCTTCGGTTTGTGCACCCCACAAAAGATGCACACCACCTTGCAAATCAAGACCAAGATTAAGTGTATCTGATGGCATTGCGTCTGGCAGTGCAGCGCGCTGACTTTCAGAGAGAAAGTTCGGCAGCGCGGTCAACAGCCCCATGAGCACTACGCCCAAGATCATTATCACTTTCCAGCGAGGAAAGGTCAGCATGAGAAGTCCCCTAATAGTATTAGATACAAATGTAGCCCTGCATACAATACGGGGCTACAATCTGGTTATTATTTTTCGTCTTTTTTGTCTTTAGCTTCCGCGCTTTTCTTAGCGGCAGGCTTCTTAGGCTCGGTTTTGCTGCGCACTTCAGAAAGCGTGCTTTTCACAACGCGCATACGCACACCGTCAGCAAAATCTACGTCAATTTCGTTCTCGTCTTTAACTTTGGCAACTTTACCAATAAGACCGCCAGCAGTGACAACTGTATCGCCCCGGCTTACGTTATTCACCATTTCACGGTGATCTTTCATTTTTTTATTCTGCGGACGCAGGATCAAAAACCAAAAGACAACAACGATCAAAACAAGTGGAAGAAATGTATCAATCATACTGGGTTGCGGCGCCGCACCGGCAGCCTGCGCAAAAGCAGGTGATGAAAACATGTGACTATTACCTCTCCTAAATGCTGTTCCATAAAATGAGCAGCAATATCTTTCTTTATGGCGGGGACTATAACTTTATCCTCCCTAAATGCAACAATAGCATCGCGGCAAAATCGATTAGTCCCCCTCGCCTATTATCAATTCTCGTGATATGGCTTTGAAATCAGATGGGGGCCTAAGGAAAGGGTTGCAAGTGGTTGACGATACAAACACCATAAATGATCAGCTGGTCGCGGCGATAAAGGAACTAACGGCCACCCTGCAAAAAAACACTCATAAGCACCAAACCTTGGAAGTTTCACCCGAATTCTCCGCGTATATTTTCGAGCCTGAAACCAATAACTTACGCCCGATCCCTCATGTTTCTACACCAAGTCTGGACTTATTACTTGGTGTAGACCGCACTAAAAAAACACTCCTCGAAAATACAAGACTCTTCGCCAAGGGTTTCTCTGCCAACAATGCACTTTTATGGGGCGCACGCGGAATGGGTAAAAGTACCCTTGTGAAGGCAATACACAATGAAGTTCTCCAAGAAAGTGGTTCAACGGCACCGGCTCTGGTGGAAATCCACCGCGAAGATATTGCAGCACTTCCTCAACTACTGACATACCTCCGCAAACAAGAGCGCTTATTTGTAATTTACTGTGACGATTTATCTTTCAACCGACCAGACAGGGACTTTAAGGCCCTTAAATCCGTTTTAGAAGGTGGCTTAGAAGGCCGTCCTGACAATGTGATTTTCTATGCGACTTCCAATCGCAGGCATTTACTGCCGCGACAAATGGCTGATCAGGAGACCGCAACAGGCATCCACCCCAATGAAGCTATGGATGAAACCATCGCTCTGTCCGACAGGTTTGGTCTATGGCTTGGTTTTCATGCAGCAGACCAAGCTGATTATCTGGCTATCATCGAAGGCTATATGAAAAAGTTTGGGCTTAACCCAACCAATGATTGGAAACACGGCGCACTTGAATGGGCCAAAACTCGTGGCAACCGGTCAGGCCGAACTGCCTGGCAGTATGTAAACAATCTCGCCGGAACGTTAGGTAAAAAGATAAGCTTCTAGCCTAAGCACTTTTAAGCTTTAATCTTAGAATAACATTCCACTTATCAACCAATACTGTATCTTAATTTCCTCACATTACCGCATGTTGATATGTGCTGTGTTTTGTAACTTCAAAAATGCACATTTTTGGAGTGCATAGGACTATCGGACAGTCCATGCTAAGCGCCTAAAAATAAACTGGGTAACATTTACTACAGGGGGAACACATGAAGAATAAAGTCAGCTTTAAAAGACTATTGCTAGCAGGGACAATTGCCTCGGGATTTGGTTTTACGCCATCGGTCGCTGAAGAAACAAAGGCAGAAACGACAAAACCAACCACACTACAAATCGACCACCTCATCAATCTAAAGACCCCGAGGGACGTGCAAATCAGCCCGGAAGGTGATTGGGTAGCCTATGTAGTGCGCCGAAATGACGAAGAAAAAGATAAAGGTTTCAGTCAAATCTGGATGACTTCAGCGGACGGAACTCAAACCATCCCTCTAACTGCCACGTATGCAAACGCCTCCAGCCCACGCTGGAGCCCGGACGGTAAAAACATTGCATTTGTTGGTACCCGGGGCGACGACGAAGATGCTAAATCTCAAGTATGGCTTCTCAACAGATTGGGCGGCGAAGCGCAACAATATACTAGTGTAGAGCAAGGTGTTGATGGCTTTAGTTGGTCACCAGACGGCAAACAAATGTTGCTTTCCATCACAGACCCTGAGCCGAAAGAAAAAGACAAAGACGGCAAAGATGTTGAAAAGAAAGACAAGCCCAAACCTTGGGTGATTGACCGCCTTCAGTTCAAACAGGATTACGTTGGATATTTGGACCGCAAGCGCACACACCTTTATCTATATGATGGAAAAAATGCTCCGGTACAGATCACCTCAGGCGACTATGACGACGAGAGCCCTCGCTGGAGCCCGGACAGTAGCAAAATCGCTTTTGTCTCAAAACGTGACGGAGACCCCGATAGCAACAACAATAGCGATATCTGGGTTGTCTCAGCGGATGCCACAGCAAAAGAACACCCCCTCACTCAAGTAACTGTCAATAAGGGCAGTGACTATAGCCCATCTTGGTCGCCAGATGGTAAAAGCATTGCCTACGTTACCGTCACTGAGCCAGCCAAGCTATGGTATGCAACCCAGCACCTCGCGGTGAAGTCCTCAACAGGTGAAGGCACACCAAATATCTTGACGACAAACTATGACCGCATGGTCTACAGCCCAGAGTACGGACCAAAAGGCAAATACGTCTATTTCGTATCTGATGACGCAGGCAACAGCCCTTTGATGAAGGTGAACGCGAAAAACGGTAAACTGGCAACAGCTATTGGCGGTGAAATCGCCGTATCCGACTATAGCCTCCATAAACAAGGCGTTGCTACAATTCAGTCTGGTCATAACGCCCCGTTTGATGTGCATTTCACGAAAAAGGGTAAACGCAAACAAATCACGGTGCTTAACGACGAGCTGCTAGACGGCGTAAAACTTGGTAAAGTTGAACGTCTTTCTGTCGCTGGCTGGAATAATGAGCCCGTTGAAAGCTTTGTTTATTACCCGCCAAATCATGAAGCGGGCAAAGCCTACCCGACTATTTTCGTCTTGCACGGCGGGCCTGTTGGCCAGCATGATACCAGCTTTGATGCATGGGGTCAGATCTATGCCTCTAAAGGGTATATTGCGGTATTGCCAAATCCACATGGTTCGACAGGGTATGGTGAAGCCTTCACGTATTCCCTTTTTCAAAAATGGGGCGTACCTGACTTCGCCGATGTTGATGCCATTGCAGACCATCTAGTTGCTTCAGGTATTAGTGACAGTGATAAACTGGGTGTTGGCGGCTGGTCCTACGGTGGCATTCTCACCAATTATGTGATCACCAAAAGCGAACGTTTCAAAGGGGCTGTATCTGGTGCAAGCGAAGTGAACTACCGCGCGAACTACGGGCATGACCACTACCAACACTTCTGGGAAGTCGAGTTAGGCTTACCGTGGGAAAACCCAGCAGCATGGGAAGCTATCAGCCCATTCAACGACGTTGGTAAGGTTACGACACCAACACTCGTGATTGGGGGCCATGAAGACTGGAATGTACCAATCCAAAATTCAGAACAGCTTTACCAAGCCCTAAAACGCCGCGGCTTAGACACCCAGCTTGTGGTTTATCCGGGTGAGCACCACGGCATTCGTCGCCCCACCTTTCAGCGTGACAGGTATGAGCGTTTTCTTGGGTGGTTTGATAAATATGTAAAGGGTAAAGAATAGAAATTACCCACGGGTGGATTGTCTAAGCAATCCACCAAATACCCGCTAGCGACTAGACGTTGCGCTACCAAGGTGGCGCAGCGGATCAAGCGCTCTACGACCTTTACGTATTTCAAAATGTAGCTGCGATACAGTTACACCACCAGTTGATCCAACTCTTGCAACCACTTGACCCTTCTGAATTTTTTGGCCCGGACGGACAAGTAGTCTCTCATTGTGGGCATAGGCTGTTATCCAACCGCCTGAATGCTTCAAAAGAAGTAAATTTCCATAACCCTCTAAAGCATTCGACGCATAAACAACAACACCAGCTTCAGCTGCCTTCACTGGTGTACCCTCCTTAGCAAGGATATTAATGCCATCATTATGAAGCCCCCCTTCACGCGGACCAAAGCGTGAGGCTAACTTACCAGTTACAGGCCAAACAAAACCTGAACTGCTTCTTGGTGGCGGTGTCGGCATTGCAATAGTACGGCCAGTGGCTGGCCTACTTTTTTGCGGTGCATTCCGCGCTGAACTAGCTGTTTGCGTCATGGACGTATTATCCGCCCCACCCGGTAATCTTAATTTTTGCCCAACAGAAAGTCTGTATGGCGGCTTGATATCATTCACCTGCATCAAGGCAGAAGCCGTTACTCCGTACCGCCTGGAAATACCATATCCGGTTTCTCCCTTACGCACAGTATGTGTCTTGGCATTCGGCAGAGCCAGTTTTTGCCCAACAGCAAGCGCATAAGGAGCCCTAAGATTATTAGCTGCAATCAAAGACCTAACAGGTATATCATGCCGCCGTGACAACGCATAAAGCGTATCCCCCTTATTCACGGTAATTGTGGAACTTGAAGGAACAGTGTTCACACTACTACGCGTACTTTGGCGCTGCACTGTTTGCCGGCGCACAGGTACCGGCATGTTTGCAACCTTACTCCGACGCGGGTTCCACTTTGGTGATGGTACAGGAATAGGAGAATTACGGATCTTATAAACAGGCTGAATGTCAGCTGGCGCAGGACGAGACGTACTAATACACCCCGACAGAAGCGTACTAGAAGCCAACAATATAACTGCGTATCGCGAAACCTTAAACACGTATCCTCCACCCGTAACGGTTATAAGATAACGGAATCAGTTAATTAGAGCAACAAGATGTCGCTCAATCTAGAAGCTTTTGTCAATTTTAGAGATCAACTGCTCGCGCGCCTGATGGTCTGTCATGTCCATCTTGATAGGCGTGACAGAAATATACTTCGCCCGTACAGACTTCACATCAGTCTGCTGACCCGGTGTACCCACTTCCCGACCGAGACCAAGCCAATAGTATTTAAACCCACGCGGATCAACGCGCTCCTCAATACCAACACCCACCATTTCGCGGCGGCCTTGCTCTGTCACTTTTACTCCCTCAATTTCCTTTGCAGGAAAGGCAGGGAAATTGACATTCATAAGGACATTCGCAGGCCAACCCGCTTCAATCAATTCCTTGATTACATTCGGTGCGTATTTCTCCGACGTTTCCCACTTTGTACGTTCACCGGGGCGTATACACTGGCTGAGGGCGATAGATGGAATACCCACCAACGTACCTTCCATCGCAACCGATACTGTTCCTGAGTATGTTACATCCTCTGCAAGGTTTCCGCCGCGATTAATCCCCGAAAGAATAAGGGTCGGCAGATCATCTGGCATGATCTTGTTAACGGCGAGCATTACACAGTCCGTGGGTGTACCGGATACAGCCCAACGCTTTTCCTCAATTTTACGCATACGTAGCGGCTTCGTGAGTGTAAGCGAGTGCCCTGCCCCAGATTGCTCTGCGTCTGGCGCAACAACCCAAACATCATCACTTAATGACCGAGCAATACGTTCCAAAATAGCCAAGCCGGGCGCATTAATACCATCATCATTTGAAATCAGTATACGTCGAGTGGAAACAGCCACAGACTAAGCCTTAATCACATCAATACCGCCCATGTAAGGACGAAGAGCTTCAGGCACACGGATGGAACCATCCTCTTTCTGATAGTTTTCCATAACAGCCACCAACGTGCGTCCAACGGCCAACCCTGAGCCGTTTAGGGTGTGCACAAAACGTGTTTGTTTTTCACCCTTTGGGCGACAGCGCATTTTCATTCGGCGCGCTTGGAAGTCGCCCATTACAGAGCAACTTGAAATCTCACGGAATTTATCCTGCCCCGGCAACCATACTTCAATGTCATAGGTGCGGCGCGCACCGAAACCAATATCACCAGCACACAGTTTTACGACACGGTACGGTAAATGAAGGCGCCTCAGCACTTCTTCAGCGCACTTTGTTTTGCGCTCAAGCTCTTCATCCGATTGCTCTGGCGTCGTAATCGTAACAAGTTCAACTTTTTCAAATTGATGCTGACGGATCATCCCGCGCGTATCACGGCCTGCTGACCCTGCCTCAGCTCGGAAACAATGACTAAGCGTCGTGAAACGGATAGGTAACTCAGCCTCATCTAGTATTTCACCCGAATGCAAGTTTGTTAGCGATACTTCTGATGTCGGGATAAGCCAGTGCCCAGTGTTAGTTTGAAAAGCGTCATCTCCAAACTTTGGTAGTTGCCCTGTACCAAGCATAGCGTCTTCACGCACCATCACTGGCGCGTGCACTTCTTTGTAGTCATGCTCACTTGTATGCAAATCTACCATAAACTGGCCTATTGCACGCTCTAGCCGCGCAAGGGGGCCATTAAGCGCTACAAAACGCGAGCCAGAAAGTTTAGCTGCGCGTTCAAAGTCCATCATGCCGAGCTGCTCGCCAAGTTCCCAGTGCTCCTTGGCATCGAAAGATAATTTAGTCTGCGCGCCCCATGTGCGCACTTCCTCATTATCATCCTCGTCCGCACCTTCCGGTACGTCATCATACATAATATTTGGCAGGCTCATCAGCAGAGTGTTGAGTGTTTCACCCAATTCACGCTCTTGGTCCTCTAGTGTCGTAAGCTTAGCCTTAAGCTCACCCACCTCAGCCATAAGAGCTTTGGCTTCTTCCTCATTACCTTGAGCTTTCGCTTTACCAATCGACTTGGACGCCTCATTGCGGCGTGCTTGAGACACTTGTGCTTCAGTGATGATCGCACGGTGCTCTGTATCAAGCGCCAATATATCGACAGACCATGCCTTTTCACCACGGCGCGCCATGCCCGCATCGAAAGCTGTAGGATTTTCGCGAATAAACTTCAGGTCAAACATCTAGGGAGCCCCTAATTAGGTTCGGCTAACCCTGCTAGTTAGCCTCATTTTCAGCGTCTTCTTCTGCACGCTTCTTTTCAGTCGCTGCAATAAGAATAATGGACAGCTCATATAACAGCATAATCGGGATGCCAAGTGCGATTTGGCTAATTGGGTCTGGTGGCGTCAAAAAAGCTGCAATTAAAAAGGTTACAATAACCATATAGCGCCGTTTCTCACGCAAACCAGTCGCAGTAACAATTCCTGCCCTACCCATCAACGTAAGCGCCACTGGTAACAGAAATGCTACACCAAAACCAAAAACCATTTGCATAACGAGGGAAAGATACTCGCTTACCTTCGCTTCTGCGGCAATTTCAATGGAACCGATACCACCTGCTTGTTCAAAGCCGAGCAAAAATTCCCAAGCCCAAGGTATCACCAAAAAATAGGCTAAACTCGCTCCCATAGCGAATAAAATTGGGGTTGCTACTAGAAACGGGAAAAAGGCACGTTTTTCATCACGGTACAAGCCCGGGGCAACAAACTTCCATATCTGCAAGGCTATAAGCGGAAACGTAACGAGAAAGGCCCCGTATAAAGCAACTTTAAGGTTCACAAAGAACCCTTCCGTAAGGGCCGTAAAAATCATACGCCTATTACCACCAGATGCGGCTTGCGCATCAAGGTAAGGTTTCGCGAGAATGTTGAAAATTTCATCGGCGAATACCAGCGCGATAGCAAAAGCAATCACCATACCAATGATTACTTTAATTAAACGACCCCGCAGCTCGTTCAAATGATCAAGTAGCGGCGCCCGACTTGCCTCCACCTCATCCAGAATATCATCATCTTCATCAATGATATCCGGTCTACCCATTTGCTGAAAATCCTTAGAACTCATGACGACGCCTCATCAGCCTTAGCCTTAGGTGTGCCTTCCGCTGCTGCTTTTTTATCTGCTTGCGCTGGTGGTACAACATCTGTTTGCGCGGGGTTACCGTGCTCACGGTTCCCCATAATATGACTAGTGATGTCCTCAGGGCTCATGCCAGGCTTGATGCCCTCCTCTTTGCGTTCTTCCGCAAAAGGGTCAATTTCTCGCTCAGCCTCTGCGGCCAAGGTTTCAACACCGTCACGAAACTCAGCAGTTAGTTCGCGAGCTTTTCGCATCAAGCCGCCAATTGTACGCAATAATTTAGGCAGCTCTTTCGGTCCCACTACTACAAGAGCAAGGATTGCCACCACGAATAATTCCATCGCGCCTATATCAAGCATGCTAGGAGGCTCCAGTCCGTCACGTTGAACCGACTAAGTAGGGTTGAAGTAGGTTTCTTATTCTACTTTTTCTTTTGTTTCTTCTGACACTTTTACAGCTTCGCCGTCGATAGTGCGCTTATCCGAAACCGTTTTTGGCTCAGGTACCTCTTCAGGTTCAATACCTTCCTTAAGGCCTTTACGAAAACTCGTAATACCTTTAGCTACATCACCCATCAGGCCGGAAATTTTTCCACGCCCAAACAATAAAACTACCAGCAGCGCCACAAGTGCGATTTGCATCCAACCAGGAAACATTGCCTCAACTCCCTATCACGACCCAAAAAGGTCTTTCTATATCCTCACACTGCCAAACAAAGTTTCACAGTCCCACTAATATTATCGAACGTCTATTTCAACGTTCTCGTCCACTTCAGCAGATATCGTTCTCTCAGCCACGGTCTCATCGGTGACTTTACGCTCAGACGCTGCGATTGCCTCTTCCAAGTCAATCTGGCCATCATCTTCCTGCATTGATTCACCAGGTTCCGGCATACCACCTAGTTTATCAAGCGCCACATCAACACTGTCCAGCAGACCAGCCGCTCTCAATTCTTGCAAGCCCGGTAAATCTTTAATGGTTTCGATGCCAAAGTGCACCAAAAAGTCTTCCGTTGTACCATAAGTTACAGGCCGTCCAGGTGTCTTACGACGCCCCATAAGACGGACCCAACCAGCTTCCATCAACACATCTAGTGTACCCTTAGATATGGTGACGCCTCTTACATCTTCAATCTCAGCGCGGGTAACAGGCTGGTGATACGCAATGATAGCCATTGTCTCCACCGCAGCACGAGACAGCTTTCGAGGCTCATCGACTTCTTTGCGCAATAGAAATGAAAGGTCATCAGCGGTCCGGAACATATATTTTCCAGCAACATGCACCAAAGAAACACCGCGCATGGCATAATCTGCCTGCAAACCCTCGATGTGCTCAGCTACAGCAACACCCTCAGGGAGACGAGCTGTAATCTCGTCAACCGAGAGAGGGTGTTCACTCGCAAAAAGCACTGCCTCAACCATACGGCAATGTTCTTTATGGCGATCAGCAGAAACATTAGTCACTACGGCTGTATCATCACCGTCGCTCAGTATTTCATGTTGCTCAGTCATTCGTACCATGTCCTTCCGCCAAATCATCTTCCTGGCGGTGTCTTAAATAGATTGGGCCAAATGTTTCCATCTGCCTCAAATCAGCCTGCCCTTGGCGTGCAAGCTCAAGTGTAGCGGCAAACATACTTGCCAGAGCCGATTTCCTTAACCTCTTATCCTTTAAATTGGAAGGAAGGAATGTTGAAAGCTGCGCCCATGTAAATGTATCACCAATCAAGCCAGACAACCGTTCGATGGCATCATCAAGTGCAAAGATAGGCCGTCGCTCAATTTTTATTTCTGTAATTGAAGTACGTTGTCGGTTGTCACCGTAGGCTTTCAATAATTCATATAACGTTACATCGTAACTGCCACGCTTGAGCAGCTTCAAGCCCTCGGGCATACCGCGACGGAATACATCGCGTGCCATGCGGTTTCGCGCCATAATACGCGCCCCAGCATCACGCATAGCCTCAAGTCGTTGCAGGCGCAATTGTAACCGAAAGGCCAGTTCTTCAGCGGATGGCTCTTCTTCATCGTCCTCTTTTGGCAGCAACAAGCGGGACTTCAAATAGGCAAGCCATGCTGCCATCACGAGATAGTCAGCCGCTAGTTCCAACTTCAAGCGGCGCGCCGCGGCAACAAATTTCAGGAATTGCTCTACAAGCTCTAGAATGGAAATTTGTGTTAGATCAACCTTCTGCGCGCGCGCAAGCGTAAGCAACACATCAAGCGGCCCTTCAAATCCTTCGATTTGGAGCAACAACCTGTCATGATCAACAGCTTGATCTGCTAGGGGTATGTCTTCCTCAAATTCCATCATCTCTTTTCGGACTATATTCCAACCATTGCGACCACGAGCCTAAACAAAAATTCAGACGGAACGACGATTATAGCTGGAAAAAAGATAAATAACCCAATGATTATAAAGAACCCATAAGGCTCGACGGAACGAAAGGATTCACCAACCGCTGGAGGCAAGAAATGTTCGAGTATTTTTCCACCATCAAGAGGGGGGATTGGTAACAGTCCAATAATACAAAATATCGAGCTAAGATATATGCCTGCAATACCCGTTTGCACGACCCAATCTTGGTCCGTCAGGCCATAGGCAGCAGAAAACCGAACTATATACGCCCAGAAAATCGCAAGAAGGAACAAGCTTATCGGGCCAGAAACAGCTAACAGCAGCAAATCACGGCGAATATTTTTAAAATGTCGTGCATCAATTTGCAATGGCTTTGCCTGCCCGAACAAAATGGGTAAATTCAACACCACAAAAGCAACAATTGGAACCACACCTGTCCAAATTGGGTCCGCATGTACCAAGGGGTTTGCTGACAACCGGCCAGACCGCTCCACTGTTGGGTCGCCGAGCTTGTGAGCTACAAAACCACGCAAAGCTTCACGCATAGTGACCGCAAGTAAAAACGGGAGCGCCATTATACTCACTTGATACAGCTTCATTGAATAATCAGGCACTCTAAACTCCTAGAACTTCGACATTAGGTCATCATACCTACGCCTTAAATCGGCGCGGTCAGGCTCAGCCGCTTGCTCAACCGTCCGTATCAGCTTAGCAATACGGGTTTCAAGCTGTGGTGCGATATCCGGTATCGCTGCTGCGATAGCCTGCATTTCTTCTAAGTTGCCATTACAATGCAGCGCCAAATCACAACCTGCAGCAAGTGTTTCAGCAGCAAGCTCATCAAGACCGCCTGAAAGTGCCTTCATAGAAAGGTCGTCAGAAATTAAAACGCCGCCAAATCCGATTTTCATACGGATTATACGACCTATCACAATCCGG
>CAXBKT010000063.1:0-18616 GCA_963976155.1 uncultured Kordiimonadaceae bacterium
AAGTTGCTGGTCGTGCAGGTCGCGCCGACAAGCCGGGGCGGGTGTATCTGCAATCTTACGAGCCAGAACATCCGGTTGTGCATGCGCTGCTGTCCGGGAACGAAGAAGAATTTCTGACCGCTGAAAAAGAAGCTCGCGCACGGTACTGGATGCCGCCGTTTGGTAAGTTGGTTGCAATCGTTCTCTCGGGGCCAAATATTGCCGATGTTCTTGAGCAGGGCCGGAAGCTCGCGGCTGCAGCACCTAACGAGCAGGGTATTGATATCGTTGGCCCAGCCCCAGCCCCTATGGCGCGGGTGCGCGGTCAATATCGATTCCGTATGTTGGTGCATACCAAGAAGGATGTGAAGGTTCAGCCCATGATGCGTGAATGGGTAAATCGTACACCCATCATCAAAGGTGTTCGTATCAAAGTGGATATCGACCCTTATAGTTTTATGTAAATCTGGGGTTCGAATATCCCTAGATGCGTGAAATAATCGGGGAGTGATGCTCCTCACCTGCTACCCACAAAATGGTGTGAAAAATTCGCAGTCCGCGAGTGGCGGTTACATGGTTGCGAAAGAAATAGCCGTTAGGGGCAACTGCCTTTAACAGGTTTTGTCGATTAAAAATGTTCCAGCACTTGTGGCTGGTGGGTAGTGTTTGTATCAGGTCTATGAAATAGGTTCGTATGTTCCAAAGGTAGATCCCGTGGTCACATAGGTCTTTTGGGGCTGGAGCGTTTGCAGGGGAAATTTTTTGTTCGTTTGCTCTTTTGATATTCGTCCTTGGTACGTTGGCCAGAGCAGGTGGTTGGATAGATAGTTTTTCTATGGGGACCGATAGCCTTTCTGAAAGGTACTTTAGCTGGCTTGCTGTGATTGATTCTTTAAAAAATGGTATTTCCAATAGTTCTTTGCCACCAAGCGCCTCAATGAGGTCAAAAGATAAACGCGCGTTTGCCCGTTCAGTTTCTGGTAGGGCGTCAGCAGCAGCAAGTATAACTGGGTCATACAAGGGGTCAAAAGCCCCGCAAGTCATATTGAGGCCGCGGGACATATATCCGAAATGCCGTTTGGCTCTGTCTTTCAAATAAATATCCGTTCCCATTGTTTGAGCAGTTTCTGCAGCTTTGGCTATATCTGCTTGAAGCTGATGGGTAGCAGACCTGATAAATTGCTTATGAAACAGCCTTTGGTAGCTTTGTGGTATGTTGCAATATTTGTATGCCCAGCGGCTTGCCATTTTATTGTTGGAGGACCCGAATGTGGCCCAATAGATTTGCAATACTGCTTTATATGCAGTGTCACTTCTCAATAGCTGCTTAATGTGTTTCCATGGTGCTTCCCAGAATAGAGAATATTTGGATGGGTTGTCTTTAAAGCAGCGTGTCAGTTCGCCGGCGCTTCCTCTTACCCTGCAAACGCCCTCTAACCGGACATTTCCTAATTGATAGTGATATAAGTTAGAATGGCCTTGTTGGCGGAATACAGCTGTTTGACTCCGTTGTTTCGCTGAAATTGTCTGGCTATCATGGTTTTCTGGGTAGTTGCCAACCTTTGCTCCAAACTTTTGCGCGATTTGATAGGCAATGCGTTTGTCCGGGTCGATGTCATCGCCGGCTGAAAATATAGCGATGTCAGGTAATCCTGCGGCAAGGGCAGCCGCAAAACATATACGCGAATCTTGTCCTCCGGTAAGGTCAAACAGCAATCTGCTGTTTCCGGACGACTGCTGCAGAGCTTTCATGTAGTTTTTGAGGCGTTCGACAGAGAGCCGTAAAAGCTGTTGGTAGTCGTAGCCCTTTTTATAGTCCGGCATTTGAGCCTTTTTTATCTGCCATTTGGTACTGTTTCCCGCGATCATATGTCCGTGTGGTAGTAGCGAGATTTGTTTAAAGCCTGTTTTTTGTCCTGCCCCAACACCGAAAGCTGCTTCAAATGCTCCTGCTTCAGGACTTCGAGTAAGTGAGTGGCCCATATAGCTGGCTACCGCCTCAATAAGGTAAACATTGTTGCTGGTGATGAGCGTGTCACCCGATGTGAACAAGAAGAGTGGGTACTGTGATAAAGGATCAAGCGCGACATTGAATTCGGATGTCCTTTTATCAAATGTCGCGTAAACAAAAACACCACGCATATCCGTGTTGCCGCTGCTTCCTAAGCAGGTGTTTAAATAATTATTGGCTTGCTCGACAGAAAGAGGGAGTTCGGCGCCGGACGAGAATGCAGTAGTACCAACAACACCGTGTCCATCCCAGCTTATGTATTGCCCATGCAATGATTGTAAGCCGGAGGAGGCGAAGAGCGTGCTATCAGTGATAATGGCGTTAAGTGGTCCGTCTATGGGGGTGATGCGCGGCGCACTGTTCAGTTGTTTGGCTATGCCCGGCGAGCTTGCTTTAATGGTTGGGCTGGAAATAATGATAAACTCCAACTGCCGCTCCCCATAGGCGAAAAATCTTAATATATACACACCAGATAAACTTAATGCGAATATATTTCAACTAATAATAGTATAATGAAGGCAGGGGTCAGCTTGGTGTTTTGATGGCGACCAGCGTGTATGAAAGTATATTTCTTGTAGGAATAAACAGTAACAACCTTAGTGATAAGAGTTTCATATTTGGATAGCACCTGGGTGTGTGTGAGTTTTGCAGACTGGTGCCTATCAAATGACGGTAGGGTTCAGTCAATGATATACGACTGGTAATCGTACACGCCTTATCAAAGGTGTCGCATTAAAGTTGATATCAATCCCTACATGAAACTGTAGGGATAGCATGCTGTTTTCTAATGATGGTTGGTTTGAAGGGTGGGTAGTACAATTTGCACAGCATCAGCCTGTATGGCCTATTCATTGCTGTAATAAGAGGCAGTAAAACTGAAATGAAGCTGGAATCGGGGGTGAGAGCCGGGCGGAAATTAGGCAGTACGCCCCCGAAACAACTATCAGAAATAATTTTCAATCAATTACCATTGTGTGCGCCCCAGCTTAGGTCGTGTCCGGCTTAAATTGAACCTGCCGGATACTTTAAACTAGACATCAATCTTTTGGACACCCCCACCCTTGCGGCTTATTTCAATTCTAAAGCCTTGAACATGGCTCTCAACCGATGCAGCAACATTACTGGTCAATAAGTCTTCATCTCGGTGGTAAATGGCATTTAGCAGATCGCTAACAAAACGGTGATCACCGCCACCGTGGCCACTATTTTTGTAACCAGCTACATCGGTAACACTGACATCCCATGTGAAGGATTTCTTGGTTAGATAATCAGTATATGTGAATGTTTCCATATCCCCCACAAGTGAGCCTTTTGTGCCCATCAACCGCGTACGGCGGCTGTGATAACTTGTGAAACCGTCCATGGAAAACGTTGCTGTGGCTCCGCTTTCATATTTGAAAGCAGCCGCAATATGTTCTGGTTGGTCATTTTCCATTTTAAAAGCACAGCGGCCATAGTTTGTGGTTTCCAACGAGTGGATAATGGCCGCCCTGCGGTCAGCTGCATTTTGGGGGACAATTGGCATAATGGCGCTAAGGCGTTCTTCATCATCCAGGTATGTTTTTTTAGCTGAATAAGCGCAACCTTCCTCCACCGCACAGGTAAGGCAGCGATCGCCACTTCCTTCGGGGGCATTTTCCTTATTATAAAAAGACAGCTCGCCAAAAGCTGCCAATTCAACACACGGTTCGTCTAAAATCCAGCGCATGATATCAAGGTCATGGCAACTTTTGGCAAGGATGATTGGTGTTGTCGCTTCGGAATTATGCCAATTGCCACGAACATAAGAATGCAGCATGTGACGATATTCTATTGGTTCCATATGTTGCATGTTAGTGATCTTGCCCAGTTTACCTGAAAGCACAACATCACGCATATCAATGAAATAAGGGGCATATCGCAGCACATGTGCAATCCCCACCATGCGTCCAGTTTCCTGCTGAACCTCAAGTATTTCACGGCACTCAGCCTCGGTTTGTGCCATTGGTTTTTCAAGCAGAACATCATACCCTAACCGCATCGCCTGAATGCATGGTTCATGATGTAAATGATCTGGCATCGAAATGATAACCATGTCTGCAAACTTTGGTTTATTGAGCACATGCTCCCATGTTACAAAACGGTTTTCATCGCGAATCTTATGTTTGGTAGCATAATCATTATTGCGCTCAACAATGGGTTCTGCGACACCAATGATATTTAGGTCTGTGGGGTTATTGATGGCATACGAGCCATATACATTCCCGCGGTTTCCTGCCCCTAAGGTAATCGCAGTAAGGGCTCGGTCAAAATTATTCCCATATCCCTTATCTACCTCACGAGCTGAAGCGTTTCGATTTAATGCTGTGAGCGCTACAGCCCCACCAGCGACTATCCCCAATCGGCGAAGGGCTTCCCTGCGTGATACTTTTTCCATGGGTATTCCTCTTTTGATACATCATCATAAATATGATGTTTTTATGTTATCATTTTGCAAGCCGTACCCTCCGCCTGAGTGGTGATAAATTTGACGAATGATGACGCACTTGCCCCATAACATTTCCCAATAGTCTGCCCATGGTCAGAACAGTAACTACCTAAGTTAAAGGTTTTGTTGTGAGTGTTTGACCCCCACTATTACTTGATACTAAGCGGCTTTTCATTTGTGTAGCAAGGATCTTTGAATGATTGGTTGTATTTTAATCCCGCCGCTTTGCTTCAAGCTAGCTTTTTGCGGAGTTCAGCAGCTATCAAGGGAATGTAGGGTGCTTGACTTGTTCCTTGCCTGCGATGGCAGTTCAAATATTTAGAGATTGCTGATAGCGAGTATCAAGGATTTTCAGGGGCATAAAACTTAAGTGAGTGCCTTTTTGTATATTTATTCGATTCTTGGGCTTTCAAGGTTGAGGCATCATATATGGGGATGGGAGGGGCTGCGGTTGCTGCATGTACTAGGGTAAATTGTTCCCTGCTGTTTCCTGTGAATAGCGAGTGGGTGCTTCGGCTGAGATGGATTGATTTTGTGCTTATCCGCAGAACTCCCCCGGTTTTCCTGATGTATAAAACCTATTATCTGGCTATTAACTCTGTGGCTTATGCTGTAGGGTGCGGCTCGTTTTCAGAAAGAATCTAAAATGAGGCATTTGGCGGGTTGCAAGGCTGAAATCCTTATGCTAGAGGGAGCACGCATTTCGGCTGGTCAATGCCGTGAGAGGGAATATTTAATCCCTATCAAAAATGATCAATTTTGCCGTGGGGCCCGCTACTTGATTTGGTGCTCCATATAGTTTCAACAGGTTCAGACCTATTAGATAGGGGAACATCCGGAGTGACCTCGCACAAAGCGATAGTTTCTGGGATTTCAGGCCGCTACGCAGTGGCGCTTTTCGAGCTCGCGTTAGAGAGCAAAGCGCTTAAGGCGGTTGAATCTGACCTTACCAACCTCAAGGAGCTGCTCGTAGAGAGCGCTGACCTTCGTGAGTTGGTAACATCTCCACTCGTTAGCCGGGACGATCAGTCCAAAGGCGTTACCTCAGTTGCTGAGGCCGCTAAGCTTTCTGAACTTACAGTGAAATTTTTGGGTGTTCTTGCGGCTAACCGTCGTTTGAGCAGCGTTGATGCCATTGTAAAGTCTTTTGAAAAGCTGATGGCCTTTCATAAAGGTGAAGTTAAAGCTGAAGTGGTAAGTGCGCAGGCTCTTACAAAGACTCAGCTAACGGCTCTAACGAAACAATTGAAATCGGCTATCGGCCAGGATGTTGATATCGACGCTTCTGTTGATGATACAATTCTCGGTGGCCTGAAGGTTAAAGTGGGCTCTCGCATGATCGATAGCTCGTTGAAAACTAAACTCGACAACCTCGCAATCGCCATGAAAGGGGTTCAGTAATGGATATCCGTGCAGCGGAAATTTCCAAGGTCCTTAAGGACCAGATAGCAAATTTCGGAAATGACGCAGAAGTTTCAGAAGTAGGTACCGTTCTCTCCGTGGGTGATGGTATTGCTCGTGTATACGGCCTTGATCAAGTTCAGGCTGGTGAGATGGTTGAATTCCCAGGCGGCGTTAAGGGCATGGCTCTTAACCTTGAAAGCGATAACGTTGGTATCGTGATCTTCGGGAATGACAGCGGTATTAAAGAGGGTGACACAGTTAAGCGTACTGGCGCGATTGTGGACGTACCTGTTGGTAAAGGTTTGCTGGGCCGCGTTGTTGACGCGCTTGGTAACCCAATCGACGGTAAAGGCCCGCTGAAAGACGTTAAGCGTACTCGGGTTGAAGTTAAAGCGCCTGGTATTATCCCGCGTCAAGGTGTATCCGAGCCGATGCAATCTGGCCTTAAAGCGATTGATGCGCTTGTTCCAGTTGGTCGTGGCCAGCGTGAACTTATCATTGGTGACCGTCAGACAGGTAAAACTGCTGTTGCGATTGATAGCTTCATCAACCAAAAAGTTACAAACGATGCAGCTGCTGATGATAGTGGCAAGATGTTTTGTATCTATGTTGCGGTTGGCCAGAAGCGTTCAACGGTTGCACAGATTGTTAAGGCCCTCGAAGAGAACGGCGCACTTGAGTATTCAATTGTTGTTGCCGCGACAGCTTCTGAGCCTGCACCAATGCAGTTCTTGGCACCATACACTGGTACTGCGATGGGTGAATATTTCCGCGATAACGGCATGCACGCTGTAATCGTACATGATGATTTGACTAAACAAGCGGTTGCTTATCGTCAGATGTCACTTCTTCTTCGTCGTCCTCCTGGGCGTGAAGCATATCCTGGTGACGTATTTTATCTTCATAGCCGTCTTCTTGAGCGTGCTGCGAAGATGTCTGATGAGCGTGGCGGTGGTTCCCTTACTGCACTTCCAGTAATTGAAACACAGGCTGGTGACGTATCTGCATACATCCCAACAAACGTGATTTCGATTACAGATGGTCAGATATTTCTAGAGACTGAGCTTTTCTATAAAGGTATCCGTCCTGCGATTAACGTTGGTCTGTCTGTATCTCGTGTGGGTTCTGCTGCGCAGATCAAGGCAATGAAACAGGTAGCTGGTTCCATTAAACTTGAGCTTGCTCAGTACCGTGAGATGGAAGCATTTGCACAGTTTGGTTCTGACCTTGATGCGGCGACGCAGCAGCTTCTGAACCGTGGTGCACGCCTAACTGAGCTGTTGAAGCAGGGTCAATATAGCCCGCTTCCAGTTGAGCAGCAGGTTGTGTCTATCTTTGCGGGTGTGAAGGGTTACTTGGATAAAGTCGCGACAAAAGATGTGACGCGCTTTGAAGAGCAGTTCCTCGCAGAAGTTCGCGCGAAACACACTGATGTACTTGCAACAATCCGTACGGAGCAGAAGCTTTCTGATGATACGACTTCTAAGTTGAAGTCTATCCTCGACGCTTTTGCGAAGTCTTTTAGCTAAGAAACTGGATGGGAGAGGCTGAGCTATGCCAAGCCTTAAGGACCTAAAAGTTCGCATCAACTCCGTCAAGTCGACGCAGAAGATCACAAAAGCCATGAAAATGGTTGCTGCGTCTAAACTGCGTAGGGCACAGGAAGCTGCTGAAGCGGCGCGCCCTTATGCAGAACGTATGGAGAATGTACTGTCTGGCCTCGGAGCTGCTGTTAAAGATCAGCCCGGTGCACCGCGTTTGCTCGCGGGTTCAGGCAAGAATGATGTAGAGCTGGTAATTGTTGCTACGTCTGAGCGTGGCCTTTGCGGTGGCTTTAATGCCAATATCGTAAAAGCAGCTCGTGTGCATCTCAACAGTCTGATCGCTGATGGTAAAACTGTTAAAATCCTTTGCATCGGTAAAAAAGGTGCAGCTTCTTTGAAGCGTGATTTTGGCAAGCTTATCTTTGAAGTGAAAGATTTGTCTGCGGTTAAGAGGCTAGGCTTTGCTGATGCTCAGCCGATTGCTGCTGAAGTTCTTGCGATGTTTGAACGCGAAGAATTTGATGTGGCGACGCTCTTTTACGCGAAGTTCCAGTCTGCACTTGTGCAGGTTAACACTAAGCAACAGCTTATTCCGGCACCAATTGCGGTTGCTGCGAATGATGATGACGCTGGTGACGACCTTGACGGTGCGGTTTATGACTATGAACCAAGCGAAGAAGCAATCCTTGATGATTTGCTCCCACGTAACGTGGCTGTGCAGCTTTATCGCGGGCTTCTTGAGAACGCAGCATCTGAGCAGGGCTCACGGATGACGGCAATGGACAGCGCGACGCGGAATGCGGGTGAAATGATTGATAAGCTTTCAATCACATACAACCGTACGCGTCAGGCGAACATTACCAAAGAATTGATTGAAATTATCTCAGGCGCTGAAGCGCTTTAGTAAATTGCACGAAGGAGTGTAAACAATGGCTAAGAATAACGGCCGCGTAACACAGGTAATTGGTGCTGTTGTCGACGTTCAGTTCGACGATCAACTACCAGCTATCCTTAATGCGCTTGAAACAACGAATAACGGTGAACGCCTTGTTCTTGAAGTTGCATCGCACCTTGGCGAGAAAACTGTTCGTACCATTGCGATGGATGCGACAGACGGTCTCGTTCGTGGGGCTGCTGTAACGGACACTGGTGCTCCGATTTCTGTGCCGGTTGGTCCTGAGACACTCGGCCGCATCTTGAATGTGATCGGTGAGCCAATTGATGAGCGTGGCCCGGTTGGTCACAAACAGGTTGCTGCTATTCACGCTGAAGCACCACTTTTTGAAGATCAGTCTACAGAACAAGAAATTCTTGTGACTGGTATTAAAGTAGTGGATCTTCTCGCTCCTTACGTGAAGGGCGGTAAAATTGGTCTCTTCGGTGGTGCTGGTGTTGGTAAAACAGTTCTTATTATGGAACTTATTAACAACATCGCTAAAGGCCACGGTGGTTACTCTGTATTCGCTGGTGTTGGTGAGCGTACTCGTGAGGGTAACGATCTCTACCATGAGATGATTGAATCAGGCGTTATCAACCTTGAAGGCGAGAGTAAAGCTGCCCTCGTATACGGTCAGATGAATGAGCCTCCAGGGGCACGTGCACGTGTGGCCCTAACTGGTTTGACACTTGCGGAATATTTCCGTGACCAAGAAGGCCAAGACGTTCTCTTCTTCGTTGATAACATCTTCCGCTTTACGCAAGCGGGCGCAGAAGTATCAGCCCTACTGGGTCGTATTCCTTCTGCTGTGGGTTATCAGCCAACACTTGCTACAGACATGGGTACGCTTCAAGAGCGCATCACGTCTACGAACAAAGGTTCGATCACTTCAGTACAGGCCGTTTACGTACCTGCCGATGATTTGACTGACCCTGCACCTGCTGCATCGTTCGCACACCTTGATGCGACAACAGTACTTAGTCGTCAGATTGCAGAGCTTGGCATTTACCCAGCTGTGGATCCGCTCGACAGTACAAGCCGTATCCTTGATGCGCGTGTTCTTGGTGATGAGCATTACGGCGTTGCTCGTTCTGTTCAGGAAGTACTTCAGAAGTATAAATCTCTCCAAGATATCATTGCGATCCTTGGTATGGATGAGCTTTCCGAAGAAGATAAGCTTGTGGTAGCGCGTGCTCGTAAGATCCAGCGTTTCCTTAGCCAACCTTTCCATGTGGCTGAAATCTTCACAGGTATATCTGGTGAGTTTGTATCTCTTGAAGATACAGTAAGTGGCTTTAAAGCGATTATTGCTGGTGAATATGATCACCTACCAGAAGGTGCTTTCTACCTTGTTGGTAACATTGAGCAAGCAGTTGCTAAGGCTGAAAAACTCGCTCAGGACGCAGCATAAGCTAGAGGTATAGGACATCATGTCAGAAACACTCCATTTGGAAATCGTATCACCTGAGCGCCTGCTGAAGGACGTAGAGGTTGCTGCGGTTGTTGTGCCAGGTAGCGACGGTGACTTCACCGCTTTGCCTGCGCATGCACCTATGATGTCCACTATCCGCCCTGGTGTTATTGAGATTCTAGCAAGTGAAGACGGTGATGCTGAGCGCCTTTTTGTAAAAGGTGGCCTCGCGCAGATTAGTCCAAGTGGTTTGACAATTCTTGCCGAAGAAACTTTGGTTTTGGATGATGTTGATACTGGTGAGCTATCTCAGAAAATCTCTGACACACGCGAAGATATTCAAGATGCCAAGGATGATGTGGAAAAAGCTAGCCTTGAGAAAGAGCTTGCTTGGATGACAGTGCTTGCAGACGTAGTCGCAGCTTAAATACTCATTAGCCTAGAATTATGGAAAACGCTGCCCATTCGGGTGGCGTTTTTTTTACGCCTTGTGTCACAAGTGTAAGGGCTAGGTCGTCAGTATTATTGTATCTACTTTATGGAGTATAGAATGACTGACGCACGTATGATTGACTACCCCAACCACGTACCTGATGTGTATGGTGCACTGGCCGATATTGAAACTGTTCTCTCAACTAAAGGGATAGATATTGGTCTCAACCACTTGGTGAAGCTTAGGGCTTCACAAATGAACAATTGTGGGTTTTGCGTGAAAATGCATACAAGCGAAGCCAGACGGGACGGTGAAACAAATGAACGTCTTGATCGGCTTGTGGCTTGGCGGCATGTCACGGATTACACTTCAGCAGAGAAAGCTGTGTTCGCTTGGACAGAAGCCCTTACGCAGCTTGATGAAAATTCAAACTATGGAGAGTTAAGAGCTGACCTTCGTAGGTATTTTACTGAAGAGCAGATCGCAGTATTAACATCGCTTATTTCGATGATAAACTTATGGAACAGACTCGGTGTTTCAAACCACTAGTCAGATGGCCTTCATGAAGACAAACACTGAAGCAACTCAGATATTTGAAGATAACCGGCCCCGGCTTACGGGGCTGGCCTATCGTATTCTTGGAACCTTAGCAGAGGCTGAAGATGCCGTGCAAGATACATGTATTAAATGGCTAGCTGAGGAGCACAGTGAAATACGTACACCAGTGGCTTGGTTAACGACGGTGTGTAGTAGGCGTGCACTTGACATGCTTAAGGCAGCCCACAGAAGCCGTGTTGACTATGTCGGGACATGGTTGCCTGAACCTGTGCCGACGGGTGGTGTACCGGAGACGGAGCAGCATACAGCGCTTGCCTCCAGCTTAACCACAGCTTTTATGTTGATGCTGGAAAGGCTTAGCCCAAAGGAACGAGCTGCATATCTACTCTATGAAGTGTTTGAGCAGCCCTATGCAGATATCGCGGAGGTTCTTGGTATGGAGGAGGCTGCATGTCGCAAGTTGGTTTCCCGGGCACGCGGTCATGTACAGAAGCCGAAAATTCGCCATACACCTTCAAAGGAAACACAAAGTGAGTTGCTTCAGGCTTTCCAGGAGGCGATTGAAAGCGGCGAAACAGAGAAACTTAGCTTTCTACTGTCTGACGATATCAAGCTTGCAAGTGATGGTGGCGGCAAAGTGATTGCCACACTTAATGTACTTTCTGGCAAACACCGCATATTGCGGTTTATTTCAAAAGCGCTGCACCGGGCTTGGACTGGCACCCGGCCAAGGGTCGTCGAGTTGAATGGCAGATGGTCCTTGATATACACAGAAGTTGGCGGCGTTGTTTCGACACTTTCAATTGAGTATGATACTGCAGGTGTAGGGGAATATATCTATATTGTCCGCAATCCAGACAAACTTAATAATTTGGCATGTACGCAAAAGATACTTTAGCCCACAGCTTACTGCCGAGGGCTATAGCCTTTACCCCAGCATTACCCAGCCTTCTTCAACTTTGTCTTGGTTTCGGGCTTTGACCTCTGCCGCGGCATCATCATAAAGAAAGGGTAGAGTTGCGTAGCGGACACCCTTGGTGACGGGTAAGGCCTCATGAAGTAGCGAGCACGAGAATACAATAGCGCCTCCTGTTGGCGCTTTATATGTGCGGTTACCAAATTCTGGAAAACGTAACTCACCGCCTTCAAATTCTTCGGCGTTTAAATTGATTGTCACTGCAAACCGCCGGTGTGCGGTGCCAGAGGTGGTATTGTCTCGGTGCGGATGAAAGAAACCTTCTTCATCACTCCTATAGCAGGCAATGATGTACCTCTCAATCCTGCACGCATCAAAGTGAAATGCTTTGAATATTTCAGGCTTTAGTCTGTGGTAAAGCGCATGACTGAGTTGTTTTTTAACAGTTTCATCCTCTATTCGGAGGTCACTGCGGCGTTTAAAGTTACTGTTTTGAATGCCAATAGTCTTCCCATCTTTTTCCTGCATGAAACCAGATGGTGCGGGAGAGCCTCCATTATAAATGTCAATTAATTCTCGGCAAAAGTCTGGGGATAATACCCGTGGTACCATCAATACAGGTGCCCATGGCTCAACTGCTGTCATGGCGTGCTCTGTTGAAGAGGGTAGGCTTTTTAGAGTTTGAAATAGTTTGTCGGTTTCACTAAGTTTCCCCGAAGCATATACGCGTAATGTCGGGTCGATTACATACCAAGCAGGCAAGAAGTCAAAGGCCCCACTCTCGAGCTTTTTTACAAGGCCATATTGGGTGGAGATTTCAAATGTTTGATCGTGGAAAATACGTCTTTTTGGAAAAGCCTGATTCACTAAAGGGTCAGTTTGGTCAGATGCTTCCTTACTAACAGCAAAAGCGAGTACCTGATCATCATTCCACGGGAAAGCCTCTTCAACCATTTTATGAAGGAAGGATTGGATTGGGGGTGCTTTTGCGCTCCCGATAAAGGCTAGTAAAATAAAACGACCACCCAAACTGGAAAAAGCAAAGTTTGGGTTGATGGGTGCTTGTGCTTCAAACCAAGGGGCGGGTCTTCCCCAATCGATAAGGGCATGACGCTGCATCGTGTAATTATCTTTCAAACATGTGCTTATTAGTAGGCACGGGTAAAACTATAATATGGTAGGCTCTCACTAGGGTCACCAGCAATTACCATGGCCATATTTTTACAAAAAGAAAACAAAAAATGTAGTCGATTGGATCTGGATTGAGGAAAGATCACACTTTAATAAAGCAGTTCTCTGAGCACTTGCTCATAGACGGATTTTTTGAAAGGCACAATCTCATTGACTAAGTCAGTGGGGTTAGACCATTTCCAGTTACTAAATTCTGGATGCTCGGTCTTCAGGTTGATCAGGGCCTCATTGCCGTCTAACTGCATCAAAAACCAGTGCTGTTTCTGTCCGCGGTATTTGCCGCCCCAAGCTTTACCCAGTAGGTGTTCCGGCAGGTCATAATAGACCCAGCTATTCGTTTGGCGAATGATACTTACAGCGTTTTCTGGTACACTTATTTCCTCTTCGAGTTCTCGTAGGGCTGCAGCTTGTAGTTCTTCGCCTTTATCCACACCGCCTTGTGGCATTTGCCATGCACCAAGCGTGTCAATGCGTTCAGCCGTGAAGATATTGCCCTCTTTGTTAAGAAGCATTATGCCGACACAGGGTCTGTACGGAAGGTCACTAGGCATGGATGGTGTTACCTTGGAATGGCCTGCCTGTTGGCAATGGACGTAACAGGAACCAGTACAAAGCCGCGTTCCTCGAGTGTTGCAACCCAGACCTTTATGGCGCTAATGGAAACAGGGTAGGGGCGGGCCATACCCATAGCAGCACCTTGTGTTTGGGCCCGTTGCTCGAGTTTCTTTAGCTCTTCAGCAATAAGTTCGGATGAAAGGTCCGAGTCAATGTAGCCGTTATTAAGAGCGACAGGGAGCCCAATGGCCCGTGCCATAGTAGCCGCTCGTGAATATGGTGTTGTTCTACTATCCACAAACATTAAACCACGGCGATTAACTTCATCTAAAATCGGGCGTAGACTGTCACTAGCTGCTGTAAACCGCGACCCCATATGGTTTAAGATGCCTACATAGCCTGTCATGCGCCCAAGCGATTGCTTCAAGATGTTGGTACTTTCGCGCTGGCTATGGCTGGTAAGGAGAGTAAGCGACCCAGGGTCGTTTTGCGGGTAATTCACAGGCTCCATAGGGATGGAAAGGAAAACCTCATGACCGTCGCGGCGCGCGCGCTCTCCCCAATTGTTTAAATCCCGAGAATAAGGTGAAAAGGCGAGGCCAATATCGCTAGGCAGCTCGGCCACCGCGTTTTGTGTGATGCGGGATTTTAAACCTAGGTCTGTCACCATTAAAGCAATACGCGCTGGTATGTCTGTGATAGGAGCGGATGCGGCATAAACATCATAGGGTTTGCGACCATCCTCAGAGATTTTTGGAAGCAGGCCTTGTGGTGACTGTTCCAGAAGTTCTGGTAAGGCAACTGCTGGGATTTCTCGGTTCAGGCGTTGAATCGGCAGACGCCGCGCCGGTGTAACTTGTTCTCCCGGCGCGGGGAGGCCCCTAACCTCGTCGCTTGATAGAGCGTCAGTTTCGTTCAGCTGGTCAAGTGGTTGTTCGACGGGAGTATCTGTGTAGCTTGTTGTATCATTAGGAGCAGGAGTATTGGAGGCCGTTGTGAGTGCTTCCGCAACGGCTTCCGTTGCAGGCGCAGGTTCATAGGAGGCTTCCAACGTCAAGACGCCGCCCACAACAATGATCAGACTTACAGCCCAAGCAATTAACAATGCATTCACATTAGACAGCACGAACTCAATTCCTCTTTCATTTCCTGCAAAACCTGAAAACAGCCTATTGCTGGACTTCTGCCATTTGCTCTTGAGGTAAGCTTGACATATTCTTCAATAGCTTAATGGCATATCTGAGCTGTACGTCAACCGTTTGCTCTGGTGTTTCTGCCACATTTTCTTCAGTAGGTGCAGTGTTTGTCGGTGATGTGGGCGTTACGGCACTTACTTCTTGCTCACCTGTACGATCAACACCTTGCTGTGTATTTTCTATATGGCCGTTAAGGTCTGCCTCTCGGCGTGGTGCACGCCGTGGCCCACGCCGTGGTGCAAGTAGTTCGATATCAGGTTCAACGCCGCGCTCTTGAATAGACCGTCCACTCGGCGTGAAATAGCGCGCTGTTGTAAGGCGTATAGCTTGATTACCTTTTCGGCCAAGGCGGATCTCACTTTGAACTGTACCTTTGCCAAAAGTTTTATCTCCAAGCACGATGGCGCGGCGGTGGTCTTGCAACGCCCCCGCTACAATTTCTGATGCTGATGCAGAATAGGCATTTGTGAGAACCACAATGGGTAATCCATCCAGCAAGTCACCCTTCGTCGCATACCAGCGGTTATTATTTTGACGGCGCCGGCCACGAGTTGAAACAATTTCGCCTTGCTCAAGGAAAACATCAGAAATACGGATTGCTTCGTCAAGTAGGCCACCTGGATTGTTTCTTAGGTCAAGAATCAAACCATCCATTGTGTCACCAAGTTCAGCAACAAGTTCAGTTACGGCCTTTTCGACACCTTCGCCTGCTTGCATGTTGAAAGTTGTTACTCTTACATAACCAATTGTTTCGTCTTCTACCCGGTGACGTACAGACCGCACCAGGATTTTTTCCCGAATGATTTCAACATCAAAAGGCGCGGGTTCTTCTTTACGGACGATTGTAACAACAATTGGTGATCCTACAGGGCCGCGCATTTCCTTTACGGCTTCAGTGAGCGTCTTGCCGGTAATCGCTGTACCATCAATATGGGTGATATAGTCGCCGCCCTGAATGCCGGCTTTATCAGCAGGAGTGTCATCGATAGGGGAAACGACTTTTACAACACCGTTTTCCATCTGGACTTCAATGCCGAGGCCGCCGTATTCACCTTCCATTTGCACACGAACTTGTTGGTATACATCAGGGTTCATATAGGTTGAATGCGGATCAAGAGACTTGAGCATGCCTTGTATAGCAGCTTCAATAACTTCGCTGTCATCTACTTCGTCAACATACTCTGAGCGCACACGTTCAAATATGCGCATCAACAGGTCCAACTGTTCATAGAACTCATCCTGACTGGCCTTTGATTGCTGTGCTTGCACTTGGCTATTTATTGGCGCCGCCATCATGAAAGCGAGAAGCAAGCCTGTCATAAGTTTCCGCATGTTGAACCCTTTCTTTGTGTCTCTGGCTCATATATCATTTGGTGTGGCGATAGTTTCTCGCCGTATCTTCAGTGTAACATGACACTTAACGTGTTTGTGCTACTTGTTTTTGTAACCATGGTTCAGGGTTAAAGGCCTGCCGGCCTCGACGCATTTCCATGTATAACTCTTTGTTACCATCTGATGCATTCATTATGCCAACGGGTTCTCCTGTTAATACCCACTGACCGACACCCGTATGTATGGCGCCTAGTCCTGAAAGCAAGCTATAGTATCCGTCGCCATGCTCTATGATTAAGAGCTGCCCGTAGGCTTTGAAAGGCCCCGCAAATACTATTTGCCCGTCGTAAGGGGCAACCACTTGCGCATTCGCGCGGGTATCAATCTTTATGCCTTGTGCCTTGCCCACTGCCAGCTGTGCTCCAAACCGTGAAATAATACGACCTGTAGCAGGTTGTGGTAAAGCACCTCTTAACTCAGTAATTGGTCTGCCGGGCCTAAATATTGTCGGTTTATTGTCTCTAGGCCTTTTCGGTCTTACTGTCGCAGCTTTGGCCGCAGAACGGGCTATTTTTTCTAGTAGTTCCCTTAAGTTTTCAGCATCCTGCGCAAAACGATTTATTTCTTGTTCTGTTGCCTGCGCTCTGCCGCGGGCTGAGGAAGCTTCTCTTTTCCGTGTTTCTAACAGTGAAGCAAGGTTTAGTTGACGTTCGGTTAAGCGCACCAAAGTATTTTTGAGATTGAAGCGTTGACGAGACGTGTTGGCTTGGATGGAGGCAAGGGTGTTTAGATCGGTTCTGAGCAAGTCAGCTTTGGCGCTAATCTCTGGTACGATAGTGCCCATTAGAGATGCGCTGCGCGCTGTTGTTATGGCTTCGCTTGGTTGCAAAAGTGCTAATGCGGCAGGTCGTTTAGCTAGACGCTCAAGCGCTGAAAGCAGATCAAGAAGCTCGCTTTGACGGGTTGTGAGGTCTGCATTCAGTTTGGCTGCCTCGGCCTCTAGGTCCTGGATGCGGACTTCCAGTCTTGTTGCATTTTCTTCTGTGATGCGAATATCTTTGGCCGCTGTAATTAGTTGTTGTGAAATTTCTTCAGCAGCGTTTTCGGCATTTTCAGTTTTTTTATCGAGAGCCTCTTTCGCCCGCTGTTTTTTTTCAATGGCCGCTTCGATGGCACGAAGGTCCTGTTCGGTTTGCTCTCTGTCTTGCGCACTAAGCGGCTGTTGCTGCCAAGCGAATGTCAGCCCTAACAGCACTAAAAGCAGGAAAAATTTATGCCAACTAACCTTAAGCAGAAGCACGTGCCTCCGTATTGTCGGCGACAAGGACTTTACCGGTCATCTCATTTGGTTGTGCTATGCCCATAATGCTTAAAAGGGTTGGGGCAATGTCAGCGAGGCATCCATCTTTGAAGGAGGCGTCATGATTAATTAAGAGCGCGGGCACATCAAAATTTGTATGGGCGGTGTGGGGTTGTCCTGTGGCTTCGTCAGCCATCATTTCCACATTGCCGTGGTCAGCGGTAACAATCATGGCAGCACCTGTTTCGAGAACAGCTTCCTCAAGTCTTCCGATACAGGCGTCAATAGTTTCAACTGCTTTGATTGCTGCTGATAAAACGCCGGTATGCCCAACCATGTCTGGGTTGGCATAATTGACAATAATAGCGCCGTATTTGTTGCTTTTAATAGCTTTCACAAGCTCGTCAGTAACCTCTGGCGCGGACATTTCAGGTTTCAAGTCATAGGTCGCAACGTCAGGGGATGGAATAAGTATTCGGTCTTCGCCTTCAAAGGGTTGCTCAGCGCCTCCATTGAAGAAAAAGGTAACATGCGAATATTTTTCTGTTTCCGCTATCCGCAGCTGGGTTATGCTATTTTTGGCGAGGACCTCACCAAGGCTGTTCACTACGCTTTCGGAGGGAAATAGAACTGTTAGAAATTTATTGTGGGCATTCGAATATTCAACCATTCCAGCTTGTGCAGAAAATTTGACAAGGTTGCTGCGCTCAAAGCCGTCAAAGTCAGGGTCCAAGAAGGCCGATAAAATTTCGCGAGCACGGTCGGCCCTGAAGTTTGCCATCAGAAGGCCGTCGCCGTCTTTCATGCCGCTATAGTCGCCAATAATGGTAGGTTCGACAAATTCGTCATTTTCACCGCGTGTATAAGCTGCATTCAGTGCCTCGATAGCATTTTGAGCGGCAAAGGGCCCCGTTGCAGTAGTTGCGGCATTGTAGGCCTTCTCTACACGGTCCCAGCGCTTGTCACGGTCCATTGCCCAATAACGACCTGTTACAGTTGCAATTGTAGCGTTTTTAGAATCGCTAATGTCTGCTTCAAATTTCTCTAGGAAAGACAAGGCTGACTTTGGTGGCGTATCGCGGCCGTCCATGTAGGCATGGATAGCAACAGGAACGCCTGCTGCGGAAATGAGATTAACCAGAGCGGCCATATGGTCTTGATGACTATGGACGCCGCCCGGCGACATAAGGCCGGCAATATGCGCTGTGCCACCTGACTTTTTAAGCGATGTTATAAAAGCATTAAGTTCAACATTTTCGGCAAGAGCCCCAGTGGTGATCGCTTGATCAATTTTAGGGAGGTCTTGCAAGGTAACGCGCCCGCCGCCGAGGTTCATATGTCCAACTTCGGAGTTGCCCATTTGTCCGTCAGGTAAACCAACC
>CAXBKT010000064.1:0-18436 GCA_963976155.1 uncultured Kordiimonadaceae bacterium
AGCAAAAGCAACTTTTATTCCCGTATTCATGTCTATCATTTTCATCACCTATTTTAAAAAGCTCATTCAAACAGTCCTCCCAACATCAAAACTCTTACAAAAAAAATTAACCCCGCTTAGGACTGCAATACGCTTTATTCAACCATATGGTTGACAATAAGGTAGATTGCCATATATTAAACCATATGGTTGAATATAATACAGAACAATTAGACAGCGTTTTTCATGCACTTGCAGACAGCACACGGCGTGGCATGCTCGCTCAGCTATCAGAGGGCCCTCAAACCGTCAGTAAGCTGGCCGAACCTTATGCCATGTCGCTAGCGGCGGCCTCAAAGCATGTGAAGAAACTGGAGCAAGCAAATCTTGTCCGCCGAGAAATTAAAGGCCGCACCCATATGTGCCATCTGGATGCTGCCGTTATGGAAAAAGCGAATGCATGGATGCGGCGTTATGAGCATTTCTGGGCAAACCATCTGGATGCCCTCGAAGACGCGCTAAACGCACCGGATTAGAAAGAAGGAACAATCATGGACGATTATGCAGTTCAAACGAAACCAAGCACTGTCCGTATGGAACGGCTGCTACCCGGCCCGATTGAAAAGGTTTGGGCCTATTTAACGGAAAGCGAAAAACGCGGGTCATGGCTTGCTTTCGGCAACATGGACTTGCGCGTTGGTGGCAAGGTACATCTTGAGTTCAATCACGATCATTCGCCAGTAAAAGAAGAAGTGCCTGAAAAGTATAAAGATGTCTGTGAAACCGGCGCCACGATGGAAGGCACTATCTTAAAGGTAGACGCCCCGCACCTACTTTCCTACACATGGAGCGAAGGTGATGGTGCTGCATCCGAAGTTACTTTCGAACTGCGTGAGGCAGGAGAAAAGGTACACATGACCCTCACCCACGAGAAACTACCTAACAGACAAATTCTCATTGGTGTATCCGCTGGTTGGCATGCCCATATAGCAATTATGATTGATCAGCTTGAAGGCAAAACGCCACGGCCATTCTGGTCCACCCATATGGAACTTGAAACAGAGTACGACAAACGTATGCCCGCCGCCTGATCTCTATACCCCATAAAAAAGCCCGCTTAAAAACGGGCTTTTTCTATATATGTGCTCGATAACTTAGTTTGAGCCGCTCGCAACCCGATCTATCGCAATATTATCAGGTCGGTATTGGCGCTCTTCAGCATCCAAAAGCTCAGCAAGCATCAGAGACTTTTTCACAACCGTTTTATCGTTAGGCCCGCCAGATTCAGAGCGCACATCAGCACCTGAGCTTGTCATACGGCGCAGCATGTCCAGCTCAGCCTTACTCTTTGGGGGCTGTTTTTTTATTTTTTTTTTCGGGAAAAGAGCATCGTATGCCTGACGGCCTGGATTAATTTCCTGCGCACGAGGCTCACCTGGGCGTGGCGGCGCAAGCTCAGCTTCCGGTGGCACAACAAGCGGCGCACGGTTCACTACTTCAAACTCATCCGGTGTCAGTTTATTATTACCGCCACAAGCCGCAAGACTTACACTTGCCACTAACAACACGATTACAGACTTGAGCGTCATTCACTCTTCTCCTTTAGGGACACCTTAGGCTTATCGCCAGTATCCACATCCTTTGAGGCTTTTTTAGGGCTTTTCGCGCCGTGCCGCAAGCCATCAATCAACAGAAGTACCACACCGATGGAAATTGCACTGTCTGCAAGGTTAAAAACATAGAAGCTATAGCCCCATGCATGCAGGTGCACAAAGTCCACTACAGCACCGTGCATAAAGCGGTCAATGATGTTGCCGATCGCGCCGCCAAGTATAAGCGACAGCGCCATTGCTTCATATTTACGTTCTGTATTCTTCAGCCAGTGCAATAACCACAAACTAATCGCTGCGGTTAAGACAATAATTCCCCATTTTCCAAGGCTATCGCCAATTGGCAGCCCCATGGAAATACCGTAATTCCACACCATGGTGAAATTAAGGAATGGCAACAACGCAATGCTGCCAACTTCCGGAAGCTTGAGGCCATAAAGTATCCACAATTTAGAAAGCTGATCAGCTGCAACAAGAAATGCACTAACCAGCAAACCCAACCGAAAATATGGACCAATCACCATCAATTATGCAGCCGCATCATGCTTGGCTACAGCGTCCGAGCAACGATTACAAAGGTCACCATTCTCAGAAACCTCTGGTGATACCACCCAACAACGCTCACACTTTTCGCCAGCTGCCACTGAAATACTTGCCTCAGTAACTTCACCAAGTGCGAGTGCCGCTTTGGACGTGATGAAAATTTCCGCTGCATCAAGGCCATCAAATGCATCAAGGGATGCTTGGTCAGCAATGGTTACGCTTGCATTCGCCTGCAAGCTTGAACCGATCACTTTATCCCGTCGCATTACTTCAATAGCTGCGGTTACTGTACTACGAACCCCGCGAATTTTCGCCCATTTAGCAGCGAGCACATCGTCGCGCCAACCAGTTGGTGTATCGAGCCATTGCTGGCGGTGCACGCTGTCTGCATCCTGACCGTGGCGCGAAAGCCAAACTTCCTCAGCAGTGAACGCAAGAATAGGTGCAAACCAAAGCACAAGACGGTTGAACACTTCATCAAGCACGGTCCGAACGGCACGGCGGCGTACATCTGACGGATTATCGCAGTAAAGCGCATCTTTCCGGATATCGAAGTAGAACACAGACAAATCAGTGATACAGAACTGATACAGTTCGCGGAACACTGGATTGAAGTCATAGTTATTTGTGCGATTCTTAATCAGCTCATCAAGCTCACTTAGACGGTGCAACACCCAGCGCTCAAGCTCAGGCATTTCACGTGCAGGAAGGCGCTCTTCATCATTAAAGCCCTCCAAGTTACCAAGCAGGAAGCGCATGGTGTTACGGATTTTGCGGTAGGCATCAGCCTGGCCCTTCATGATCTCATCACCGATACGCACATCTTCCATATAGTCAACGGCCACTGCCCACAGACGGAGGATATCAGCACCATATTGCTTGATGATTGTTTGCGGCGCAACGGTGTTACCTAGGGACTTAGACATCTTACGCCCGTTGCCGTCCATGGTGAAACCATGTGTTAACACGGCTTTATACGGCGCACGTCCACGCGTACCGCAGCTTTCCATCAAGCTTGACTGGAACCAACCACGGTGCTGATCAGAGCCCTCAAGGTATAAGTCAGCTGGGGACTGCAAATCATCACGGCCTTCACAAACAAAAGCATGTGTACAACCGCTATCAAACCAAACGTCGAGAATATCGTGCACTTGTTCATAATCGTCAGCGTTATACTGGTAGCCAAGGAAATCTTGCGCCGGGATTGCCACCCATGCGTCAGCACCGCCTTCGTTCACAGCCTTCACGATGCGTGCGTTCACATCTGCGTCTTGTAGGATTTCGCCGCTTTCTTTGTTCACAAAAATAGTGATCGGCACACCCCACGCGCGTTGGCGTGAAATTACCCAATCTGGGCGGTCTGCAACCATTGCTTCAATGCGGTTTTGGCTGATCGCTGGGAACCAATTTACTTCACCTCTTATAGCGCGTAGCGCGTTTTCACGCAGGCCAGTTTTATCCATGGAGATAAACCACTGCGGCGTATTGCGGAAAATAAGCGGTGCTTTTGAACGCCAGCTGTGTGGGTAGCTATGGCTAAGTGTACCCTTAGCTTTCAGCGCATTCGAACTTGTAAGCAGCTCGCATACTTCTTCCGCAACTTTATACACATGACGGCCCGGCAACAGACCAACATGTTCATAGTAACAACCTGATTCGTTGACTGTGTAAGGTACCGGGATACCAAACTCGACGTGCGCCACCTGATAATCATCGTCACCGTGACCCGGCGCTGTATGTACAAAGCCCGTACCCGCCTCAGTCGTTACATGCGCGCCGGGCAACATCGGTGCGTCAAAGTCATAATAACCATCAGCGTCAGCATGTCCGCGCCAAGGATGCGCCAACTGCGACCCTTCAAACACTGCACCTTTAACATGCGCAACTTGCAAATAGTTACTGATACCAGCACGCGCAACGAACGCCACAGCAAGCGCCTCGGCAACAACAAAGCGTTCGCCAACAACTGTTAGTGAACCTTCAGCAACTTCAGTTGCTTCGATCACCACATAATCAATGTCAGGGCCGTAACAAACCGCACGGTTTGCAGGGATTGTCCAAGGCGTCGTTGTCCAAATAACAACACGCGCGCCGTCAACTTCTTTTGAAGACGTTTTGACAATTTCAAACGCCACATCAATTTGAACGGATGTATGGTCGTGATACTCAACCTCTGCTTCTGCGAGCGCTGTTTTCTCAACAGGTGACCACATGACCGGCTTGGAGCCGCGATAAAGTGCGCCAGATGAAGAGAATTTCAAAAGCTCTTCAACGATTTGCGCTTCAGCAGCAAAGTCCATCGTTAAGTAAGGCTTGTCCCAATCGCCAAAGATACCAAGGCGTTTGAACTCGTCTTTTTGCACATCAATCCACTGTGCGGCAAACTCCCGGCATTCCTTACGGAATTCAACAGGGTCCACGTCGTCTTTATTTTTCTTTTTCTTGCGGTACTTTTCTTCGATCTTCCACTCGATCGGAAGGCCGTGACAATCCCAACCTGGCACATACGGCGCATTTTTACCCTGCATCTGCTGCGATTTAACAATCACATCCTTCAGGATTTTATTCATCGCATGGCCAATATGGATATTACCGTTCGCATACGGAGGTCCATCATGCAGAACAAATTTCTCTCGTGCCACGCTATCTTTACGAAGGGTGCCGTAAATATCTTCTTTCATCCATTTCGCCAGAAATTCTGGCTCGCGCTGCGGCAGGCCCGCGCGCATAGGGAAATCAGTTTTCGGTAGAAATACGGTATCGCGGTAATCGCGTTTATTTTCATCAGCAGACATGTGCTTCAGTCTCGCTCTTTAACTTGGCTGCACATTCAGTGTGCAGCGACTATATTCTTAATAAATGTGACAAACTAGGAACCCCGGTCGCTATAGCAGCGCCGGGCCAGTAATTCGTATAATGTTGGCTATGGTTTGCCACACGATTGAATACAGCTTTGTCATGCGGGGACTTTTATCAGTGTGCAGCCGCTCTGTCGAGTGCGGAATCCGCAGTCTTTGAGGCATAACACCAAAAGGCTGGCTCCAATGAAAAGCACCAAAGCCAGCCTAGGAGAAAGGAGAGCTGCAATCTCTCCCATCGATGATCTCTATTTTCTGATGTGCTTGCTAATATCGTTATATTGCCAAAGGGCGTTGATGACCTTCCATTCACCTTCCAACTTCACGATATGGAGATGATCAATAAAGTCGTCAGCATAAAGCTTTACTGATGCAGTTCGTCCCTCAACATCAAGGATAACGACTTCTTTACGGGGGTTTTTGGGAAACCCATTGCCCTCTTTATTATAAACTTCCGCGAGCCGTACCATGCCATCATAGTTATTCTCGGAAATAAAATCTGCGCCTCCGCTATTCCAGAAAGTTCGTTTTGCAAATTTCTTATGCAGACTGCGTTTCATCATTTCAGGTTTTACGAGTTGCTGTGATTCCAGGTAATCAAGCGCGGCACGTTTGATCTTTGCTGTATCCCCGACACTCGCATCAGCCGCAAAACTCATTTGCGCAACAACCAAAGTTAGGATGGTCGCCACAGCTGCTTTAAAAAGACAGTTCATTTATGTTTCCTCGCTTTACACTATCGTTTCTTCACACAAGTTTGATCGACAAGCAGCGTCGTTGCGGCCCTAAGCGTTTGACCTGCACCTTGCAACTCCATAGGCTTTCAATCACAAGAAGCCTGCGTGAAATCTGTGGTAAACAATCACCGAAATGCCCTTAAATGCCGTCAATAAAGTTCAATAAATTCCTAAAATGGCTTAAGTCTCTGGGTGGTCGACCCGGTTCATTCCGTTATGACGCTTTAACCGGTGCATTGACCGTCGGAGAGAAAATCACAATCTTTCGTCCAAAAACCGCTGCTGTCTTTGATTTTCTTCTCAGTAAACCAGATAGAATCATCTCCAAATCAGAACTATTGGACGAAGTTTGGGGTGAGGTTATTGTTCAGGAACAAGCAGTCTTTCAAAGTATCACAGAAATTAGACAAGCCTTTGCTGACCCTATGTGTATTCGCACACAGCCGGGAAAAGGATATCAATGGGTTGGTGGCACTCCGCAAAGCCGAAAAGCACCTATTCAACAGGCACTACCTTACATAGGTCTCGCTGCAATTCTTCTTGCTATTTTCACCACTATACTACCGATTAAGACATCCCCGCCGGGAGATCGCCCACATATAATGGTGGTATCGGCGGTACAATCCAATGTCGCCGCGCGAGATACGGGCTTACCAAGCATGCTTACTGACATGCTCAATCATCACATATCAGCCAACGGCATTGGATACCCCGTTAAGGATCCGGCAACAGCTAACATTAGTGTCACTTTGCGTTCTTCCAGAGTCAGAGAAAACCTCAATGTACACTATAAAATTGAAGGTGACGCTGGCACCATCGAAGGGGAATATGTCCACACGTCCATCACTTGGATTATTCACCAAATTGCCCATCAGTTGCATGACGCTGCGACCTATAGTTTTATAAAAGAAGCTCCTGAGAAACACATTTCATTACACCTGAACAAAATAGATGCTGAAGCCCTTCTGGCGATGGGGGATAGAGAAGGCGCTGCAGATTTACTTAAAAAAATCATTGACGTAGACCCTAGTTTTCTCTCAGCTACTTATGAACTTCTCAACCTAGAACGCTCGGCCCCAAGTACTGTTTTTAAAGAACAAGTCGCCCTATTTATGGAAGCGTCCATAAAGCAACATGATGCTTTCAATGAAATCCGCGCACTCTTGCTCGATGCCCGGTTATCTGCCGATACGGGTGATTATGCCAAAGCTATTCAAACAGCAAATAAAGGCTACACCTTAGCTCAATCACACCATTACCCTTACCTAGAAGCGAGTTTTGACTTGTGGAGAGGGCGCTGGGAAGCCGGCCTTGGCCTCACAAACGCTGCCACCAATCGTTTTGAAAGTGCGGTAACACAATATCAGCTTATAGAATGCCCCGCTGGGGAAATTACTGCTTTAGAGTTACTTGCTGATAACCTTGAAACACTAGGCGATTTTCAACAAGCATCTCAGAGCCGTCAAAAAGCTACCGCGTTAAAGGCTCTCGGTTATTAAGAGTTACACCCCTTTAAAAAGCTGTTGCTGCTTTTCAACCGATAATGCCCCTTGCTGACTTTTTCTTCGGTCCGGCCGATTTAAGACAACTTCCTGCTTCCGCCGACAAGGACCGCTATATCCTGTAACCCGAATAAACAACCCCGGATTTAGCATAATATCTTTCAAATTTTTGAGTAGGCCCGCAGTTGTGAAAGGCATGATAACCATTTTATTAGCACCAGCATCACGCGCCTCAATCACCTTATTTCGGTCAGGGTCTTTAATGGCAAAAATGATCGGGGCCACCGATATTGGTGCATTCATCATGCGCACGAAACGTACAAAGTCCACACCGCCTAGATCTGAAAAAGTATCCTCAACTAATAACAGGTTAAAAGAAGTATTATTCATTAGTTCAAGCGCATCACGCTTGCCTTCAGCGATTTGATTGCGATCAGCGCCTTGTTCTTTAAAAACTGCCCGCGCACCCTCTGCGGCCTGCCCATTTGCCAAAGCGATCAAAACTCGCAAATCTTTTTTACTACCCAACATAAACCGCAGCACCCCCTGCATAACGCCTTTGCAAGCGCATCTATTCAATAACCCACTAATATAGTGAGAATATTCTGGGAGTAAATCCACTCATCAAATTGTCTTTAAAAACTGCCTATAATTCGTTTCTGCTCCGCAACAGATACTAGGCCTTTTTGGGTTTTGCGTTTATCAGGGCCATGAAAAGGTTTTGGCCCCATCATTCTGCGGTCAGGGCCCCTATAGGCTGTAGTTTGAATAATGGGTCGCATTTCCTTAATAGCCGCATGAATAGTCTGTAAGAGTTTTTTCGGTGACAGAGGCATAATAACAATTTTTGAAGCCCCTGCATCACGAGCAGCGAGTACGCGCCCCTTCTCGGGACTAATAATACCATAAATAATTGGTGCTACAGCCATAGGCCCATCGGTCATTCGCAAAAACCTGCAGAAGTCAGCGCCGCCAAGTTCAGGAAAGCCCTCTTCAATCAAGATCATATTATAAGCTTGTTCGCCCAACTGAGAAACGGCCTCCTGATTATTCGAGGCCACAAACACGCGCTTCAGTTTCTGCTGCATCAATACTGACTTCAAGCCGTCTGATGTTTGTGCATGGGACAGAGCAAGCATAATTGGCAAATTGTTTAAATCACTAAGTTGCAAAATATTCTCTATGGCAGCAGGATAAAAATCATGGTGCCATAAAGTATAGCCCGTGGAGGCTTAACAAATTCAAAACGCGTCTCTCCACACAAAAAGGGGCCCGTATGAGCCCCTTTTCAAACAAATATGCACAATGATCTAAGTTTTTTCCTGCGCAGCCTTGTTCCGTTTTTTTCGCTTCCGGGAAGTCAAATTCAGTATTTCCACGAAGAGAGAGAAAGCCATCGCAAAGTAGATATAGCCTTTTGGCACATGCACACCAAAACCTTCTGCAACCAGGAAGATACCAATAAGCATAATGAATGAAAGCGCTAGCACCTTCAGTGTAGGGAAGCGCTCAATAAAGTCAGCGATGTAACCAGCTGAAAACAGCATAACAGCCATTGCAACAGTCATGGCTGCAATAATGACATTAATATTTTCCGTGAGGCCCACCGCTGTCATTACGGAATCAAAAGAAAAGATAAGATCAATGAAAATAATTTGGGCAATGACTGACATAACACTGCCTTTATAGCTGCCCAATTCTTCAACTTGATCACCAGTAATCTCGTCATGAATACTATTGGTGCCTTTGTAAACAAGGAACCCGCCGCCCAGTAACATTAATAAATCTTTGCCAGAAAACGTATGGTCAAATAATGTTATCCATGGCGTTTTAAGGGAAATAATCCATGCAACACCCAACAACAAACCAACCCGCATAAGGAGCGCAAGTGAAAGCCCTATAACCCGCGCACGCTCTCGCTGACCCTCAGGTAAATGCCCAACCAACAGGGCGACAAACACCACATTATCAATGCCGAGAATAATCTCAAGGGACGCCAAGGTCAGAAAGCTAACCCAAAGATGATAGTCCAACAAAAATTCCATTTAAAACCCCCTGCTGCGGTGTATTGTTAGCATCAACCATGGTTTGTAAATATCAAGACCTAGGTCAATTGCAAGATATGTATCTTGCGTTCCGCGATGACTAGTTAACCACCAAACACGCCTGCAAGGCGTAAATCATACAGAACCACCTGTTGTTCCCCAACTGAATAAAGCGACATGTGAAAATGTAGAGTATCAGTTAAGCAAAATTATCCACACGGACCTAAAGCCCGCTCCATACCACCTACAAGTCGCCATTCAACTATGCTGGGCAATGGCGGGACTAGGCGCGAGCCCGAACATGGGGCTCTGGAAACAATTCCAAATAGCGTTCTAAAGTGGGTCCTGCAAGTCGGTCACCTGCATTTTCTGGCTCCGCTAACACTACTCGAGCCACCTTACCGTCTCGCTCAATTTGGCTGGTTAGCTCCTCAATCCCACTGAATTTTTTTTCTGGCCTTAAGAAAGCTACCAACTGCACACGTAGATGCTGTTCATAAATATCTTCACCGAAATCAAACAAGTGCACTTCCATTAAAACATCACGTTTATCAAAAGTGGGCCGCTTACCAATATTAGCGACACCATTCAGCACCTGATCTCGGCCTTCAATTTTCACCCGGACAGCATAAACCCCTAGTTTCGGCTCTAAGCTTTCACCAAGTTCAACATTCGCGGTTGGGAACCCTATCGTTCGGCCTCTTTGGTCACCCGTTGTAACCCTGCCATTGTGCAAAGCTTTGCGCACAAGTGTGGAGCTGTAAACTTCCCCGGCATAACCTTCGAGACCAACAGTAACTGCGCGCACGACAGAAAGGCCGAAACCCTCCATTTCGCCCATCCATGCAAGCACATCCGTGCCGCCACCGCGCCCTTTACCAAAGCGATAATCGTAGCCAACAAATACATGTTTAGTATCAAGACCCGCGACGAGGACATCCGTGACAAAATCCTGCGCAGACATTTGAGCGAGATCTTTGTCAAACGGCAATACCAGCAACTGATCAACACCAAATTGCTCCAGCAGCATAGCCCGCTCACGAAACGGAGTTAGGCGAAAGGCTGGGGCATCGGGGGCAAAGAAGCTAACAGGGTGAGGCTCTGTGACAACTACGGTCAAGAGCAAGCCCATCTCTCTGGCCAAGCGACCAGCTTCACCAATAACAACTTGGTGACCCCGGTGAAAACCATCAAAATTTCCAAGCGCAACAACCGTGCCTCGATGCTCTGATTGCAATTCGCTGATATGGCGCAAAAGCCGCATTAAAAACCCTAGTATTAAAAAACTGGTTTATGTCATCTACTTTATGGCGGGGACATACACTATCACGCCACATACCGCCATTTTTTTATTCTAATAAGCCTAAGACTTTCAACAATTGTCAGCTTATAAATATAATTTCCTATTTCTCTATGTTGCCAACGACAGGTTCCAGGAAAAGGACCTCTAACGAAATAAAGTATTGCATCAGTATTCGCAAGAATACGCCTTAATCAGCCATATTTCTGTAGCTTTCGCAACTTACTCGATTTTATGAATGAGGAGAGGTGATGAAAAAACTGCAAATATATGCTGTTTCGACTGGCAACAAATAGTATGACGCTAAACACCTGTATGGCTATCGCCATATAATATGAAAGCCTCTCTCCCCTATCCTTTAGGTCTACTTGGGGCATAGACGGTAGCCTCGCCGTCAACAACCTTCCTAGTAGCAACATGACAGACTGTTCTTAACGTCACCTTATTTTTTTTATCATCTCTTGCTACGACTTCAATCTCCGTTTCTACAAGGTCGCCAATTTTAACGGGGCCAATAAACTTCACAGTTTGGCTTAGATAAACAGTGCCCAAACCTGGCATCACGGTCCCCAGCGCTGCCGAGATAAAGCTCGACATTAAGGCACCGTGAGCAATCCTTTCACCGAATCGTGTTGTGGCGGCGTATTCTTCATCCAAATGTAACGGATTATGGTCTCCAGAGACTTCAGAAAATGCCTCAATCAAGGCGCTGGTCACCTCCCGAGACAACGATTCGCGCTTACCTATAGTTAAATCTTCAAAAAAATACTGGTTCATCGCTTAACTTCATACTTGTAAAGAAACATTCTGACACACAATACGGCGGATCATCCATCCCCAACCTCAGATTTAGAAAAAAATAGCTTTAAAAGCATAATATCGCAGGAAGTAATTGAAACATCTCCATCTTTGGGTTAACCAATTCTTCATGAGATCGGGACTAGTGTCCTGTATGGGGAATGAAACAAGTATTTGTGACTGACCCTTTTGTTTAGTGCGAAACCATAATTTGAGGAAATAACATGGCCGTTGATTTGGGTATGCCGATCCTTATCGTCGACGACTACAAGACAATGCTTAGGATTGTCCGTAACCTGCTAAAGCAGCTGGGCTTCAACAATGTTGAAGAAGCTACAGATGGTGCAATGGCTCTTGATAAAGCTCGGTCCAGTAAATATGGACTGATCATCTCTGACTGGAATATGGAGCCTATGACTGGCTATGAATTCCTGAAAGAAGTCCGCGCCGATAACCAGTTGAAAGATACTCCTTTCATCATGGTAACAGCAGAGTCCAAAACCGATAACGTAATCGCTGCGAAAAAGGCAGGGGTTAACAACTATATCGTGAAGCCGTTTAACGCCGCTACACTGAAAACGAAGTTGGTTGCTGTCCTCGGGGACTTCTGATGACAGAGGTTCAGCTTCCCAAGCAAATAGAATTGCTTGTAGATAATCTACGGAAGCAAGACACTGCGGCATTGTCTTTAACAGACGTTGCCTCCGTGACCGAAGTCTTGATTGGTACGATGAACGTGTTCTTCAAGTCTATTGACACCTCCATTTACCGAGAATGCCGAGCACTCAGTGATTACATCACAGATGCCCGTAAGGAAATTGCCTCCTTACAACCCAGCGACTTGGAAAGTGCACACATCCCCCGTGCCGAACTTGAGCTGGATGCTATTGTCCAGCAAACCGAAGAAGCCACCAATACTATTATGGAGGCCGCTGAAGAGATAATGGGCGCAGATACGGAAGATCCTGCTGCCTATCAGGCCACAACGCAAGATGCCGTTATGCGGATTTTTGAGGCCTGCTCGTTCCAGGATATTACCGGCCAGCGCATATCGAAAGTAGTTGAAACACTTGCTCATATTGAGAAACGTGTCTTGGAACTGCGTGATCTGCTCGGAGTTACCGAAGCTGATATTGAGGAAGCACGGGCCGGCGAGCCGCAAAAAACTGGCGATGCCGCACTACTTTCCGGGCCGGCGCTTGACGGCGAAGGTATTGACCAAAATGAAGTTGACGCCCTTATGGGTGGCATGGGCAGCGCCCCAGCAGTTTCCCCCGCTCCAGCACCTGCGCCAACCCCTGTAGCAGCACCGGAGCCAGCTCCAGCGCCCCCTCCTCCACCCAAGCCTGCCCCAGAACCTCCCAAAGCTGTGAATCCAAAACAATTAGATTCTATGTTTGAGGAAGACTTCGACCCAGTGGCAGATTTGGCTACCAAGGAAGAAGAAAAGAAGAAAAAAGCTGAAGCTGATGCGAAAAAAGCCGCTGAAGCCGAAGCGAAAAAAGAAGAAGTCGAGGTAGACATGCCTACTGGCGAGGAAGTCAGTCAGGACGATATCGACGCCCTCTTCAGCTAACCCCCTCGGCCCGCGCTTAGCTATTACCAAACGAGTTGCTGCATAACGGCATGAGGCACAGCTTTCCGCGTGCCAAAAAGTCCCTGAAAAACAGAGACAGGTATCGCTCCCTTCTCTGCTGCCTCTACCAAAGCTGGGAACTCTTCGCGGTGTATTCCACCTGCAATAAACAGCCCATGAAAACCAGCTGCTTGCGCGCCAGCCATATCAGTCTGCAAACTATCACCAATCATAAGTACACGCTCACGTGCCGTGCCCGCAGGCATATTTCCCTCAACTAGGCAGGAAATGAGTGCCGCTGGCGTTGGTTTACCAAACCAGCGCACAGGTCCGCCCATACTTTCATATAAATCAGCAACCGCCCCGGCGCACTGTAGCAAACGCTCACCTACATGTACGACACGGTCAGGATTCGCGCACAAAAAAGGCACCTTTTTAGCCGCCGCTGTTATTAACCAACTTCTATGGTCCTCTACACGACCATAGTCCATATCCGTGGCAAGAATAACATCCGCCTCATCAGGGCTATCAACCTCGGTGACAGGCAGTCCTTCAACCGTATTCCTGTCACCAACCGGCCCTAGGTGGTACAGCCGTTTGCCTTCAAATTCAGCTCGGACGGCATCTCGGGCAAGCCCTCCTGATGTCACCACATTATCAGTCAAGTCTTCTGGCACGCCCATCTCAAGAAGGTGTTGTCGAACATGGGTCCTAGGGCGCGGCGCATTTGAGAGAAAAACGGTTTGAAGCCCCTTGTTTCGCGCAGCCCTAATTGCTGTGACCGCTGAAACATAGGGGGTAATACCATTATGGATTACGCCCCATAGATCACAGACAATCAGGTCATAATTATCGACAATTTCCTGCAGCCCCCCAACAAGGGACACTGTTGCGCCACTGGTATTTGGCATATTTTTATTTCCTAGAGTTCTCTGTTGAGGTCGGTTGCGGCAGAAGGCTCCCCAAACAAGTAGCCTTGAGCAAATTCAACTTTTGCTTCAAGCGCCTGCAGAACAGCATCCTCGCTCTCAAGACGGCTTGCAATTAGTTGCATCCCCTTACGACGGATGAAAGACTTAAATTCGTCAACATCCCCAGCTTCAGGATGCGAGCTTAACAAATCTCGCAAATCTGCTTTAATGAACTGGAACCCATGCTTTTCAAGCGCCGGGAAATCTTGCTCAAAGTTAGCAACCATATCCATTGAAAATCCAAAACCTTTGCGCGCAAGAGTTTGCAGTCGCTCCACAACCCCTTCGTCCAACATATTATAGTCTTCCTGCGAGATCTCAAAAATAAGGCGCTTGGAAAACTCTTCATTTGAGGTCATGAAATCTATAAATTGCGGGAAAAACTCGTCATCTGTCATGGAATAGCGCGACATATTGCAAAAGAAGCGTAGATCTGGCCGGCGTTTTCCTAAGCGTCGCACCAGCTGAATCAGGCGAAAGAGAAGCAAATTATCAATGGTACCAATAAGCCCTTTGCTTTCTGCGATACTCATATATTGGCGCGGCAATACAATCCGCCCCTCTTCGTCTCTCACTCGAGAAAAACATTCAAAGTGCGCGGTACGCCGGGACGGTAATGTAACAATCGGCTGAAGATACAAATCAACACGATTTTCAGACAGTGAACTTTTCACTACAGAAAGTAACTGGTCATCGCGTTTAATAATTCTGATAGGCGCTTTACGACCAACTGCAGGTCCCTTTTTGGGTTTAGTTGGTTTAGCCGGCCTAGAAGGCTTCAATTCATCGGCAGAGACCTTATCGCCCTTAATTTCCTCAGGTTCAGGCTCGTCCATCACAACAAGTGCCGCTTCCTCAGGTGTCAGGTCCAGTTCTTCAATATCGGCCTCGGTTAAAACGTCACCCTCATCCTGAACAGCAACTTTTTGTTTTGCCTCAGACACTACCAGAACTTGGTCCTCGCCTTGCTCAAGGGTGCCCCCGTCAATGGGAGAAGATGCACCTTCTTTTTCCTCTCGTCCCTTAATTTCGAGCTCTTTTTTGGACACTTGGCTCAGCAAAGTTTGCAGCATTTTTAGTTCAGAGACTAAATGCTCATTCACTTCTTGACCTTCACGTCCACGGCTTGCCAGCTCGCGGCGCGCGCGCTCCAAATCTTTTCGAAGAATGTGTGTAACATCTTCTAAATGATCTAAGCGCTTTTTGGCATCAGCATTATCCCGGTTACTAGTCAGCCATGTCTGGATCTGCCACCCACCAAAAAAGACCATCATACCCAAAAAGCCAAAAGCCTGAGCGTCCACACCAAAAAGACGTGGTGGTACTGTTGCCACAGCAGCACCCAATATTGCATATGAAATTAACAGAAGGACTTGCGTGACCGGAGCCATAAAAGCGATACCCTATCCTTAATTAAGCCAAAATTTCCGCTATGCTGGCATAAAGGCATAGCTTCGTTAAGAGAATTATTTAGTCTCAGTAGCTTGTAACCTTAACAAACTTGTTAAACGATGCCATCATACTGCCAAAGATTATCCAGTTGGGGAAAGATATTTCCATGAAAAAATTTCTTATCGCGTTATTCCTTATCATCATAGTAGGTGCAGGTTTTGCCTTCATACAGCTTGGGTCTATTATAGAAACAGGTATTAAAACAGCTGGTCCCAGCACCCTTCATGTTGGAGTGGATGTTGGGAAAGTTGAGATATCTCCATTATCTGGAAAAGTATCAGTGTCTCAACTCACTCTTGGTCAGCCGGAAGGCTTTGGAGAAGGCCCTCTTATGAGGGTCGGCGAGTTTAAGATGAAACTTGAGCCAAAAAGCCTCATGTCAAATCACGTTATCATTGATACGCTTGAGATCGATTCACCACTTTTTGATGTGCGTAGGTTAAACGGCAAAACCAACTTTGAAGCGCTGCAAGAAGGCATTGAGATGCCAGCTGCAGCTGGTGCCCCAGCGGCAGCGGGAGAAGAAGTAACCATAACAATTCGTAGTCTTACCGTGAAAGCGCCGCGTATTCTCGCCAAAACAGATGATTTCCTAAATTTGGATGAAGACATACAATTAGCCGACTTTGCGCTGAGCAACTTAGGAACTGATGAAAAAGGGTTGGCGCCCAGTGAAATTGCGCGGCACCTTATGGATACACTACAGCCACAAATCACCAAGGCACTGATCACTGCGGGCGCTTCCAAAAAAATTCAGGAAATTGCCGGAGATGCACAAGGTACTTTAGAAAAAGGCCTTGGAGGCTTACTCAATAAGCTAAAAGAAAAGAAAAACGATAATTAGGCACACTGCCCATTGATTTCTGGACTAAACAGTCCAATATTGCTTTGCATTGCCAAGGGAGAAATGACAATGAGTTTAGATAAAATTACAGAAGAAATGCGCAACCGTATTGGTGCCCACTCACCGCTATCCGCTATCATCAAGTTCGATTTTGGTGAAGATGGTATTGTACGCATTGACGGCAAAGCATCTCCGACAGTTGTAGATAACGAAGATTCTGATGCCGACTGCACCGTGAAAGTGACAATGGATAACTTCGTGCAAATTGCCGAAGGTAACCTTAACCCACAAATGGCATTTATGACTGGTAAACTACGTGTTGAAGGTGATATGAGCCTAGCCATGCAGCTTGGTTCAATCTTGGGTTAATCACAAATTATGCTCACTAAAATTCGCTCACTTTTGCTTGGCCTTAGCCTCATAACCGTGGCAGGCCTACTTGCTTTGTATCTCTATGTACAAATGGGCAAAGGTGAAGCGATTTTTGGGGGTAGTGATGGCACTTTGCCCCCAACTGACTTTGCCAGCTTAATACATCCATCCGGTGACAATGGCTATCTGCTGTGCCCTACAGAATTATGCCGCAACGCAGAGGCTGATGGCCCGGCCCCTCTTTTCGAAGTAGGCGCCACAATATTACGCCAGGCCATCGTCGACTTCACTGACGACATGCCAACAATCAGAACCCACAGGTTTGATATCAGGACCAGCCAGTTTGATTTTCTGGAGCGTCTACCGGGTGAACATCTGCCCACCGTTATCTCTATAAGAGTTTTGCCTGACACGGCCTACACAAGCAGGCTCGCTATTTATTGTACCAAACCAATTGGTGATATTGGACGGGAAAGCCACAGTGAACGTGTTGAGCGCTGGGTACGTCTTATAGGTAGCAGACTTAACTCAGCTCAGTAGCAAGCATGGCTATAGTGTCTGCGAATCAAACACATAAAGTTTTCTAAGCTGTGGCTGTTCTCAACAAATCAGTATGCACACCTGTGCCTGCGGAGGTTCTACTATCTTGCCCGTCTGAAGCCTCATTTGTCTGAGCCACAACAGATTGGGCACCAAATGCTAAACTATCACGAATTGTTTCCCGTACTTTGGCCTGAGTCGTTAAATAGCTATTCAATGCCCGCCCTACGCTAGAAGGCGCAACAGAAGGTGCACCAGCTTCTTGTGTCCGGGTTTCAGCGAGTAACATTTGTACGCCGTTTGAAAGTAGCCCACCACCGGCAGGCTGTTCCTGTGCTGACTGCCCAGAGGAAACACCCGCCAACCCGCCAGAAACATTAACATTCCGGTTAAAGGCATCGGTTTCCCCGACTGCGCGCACAGGCTTAACCGTCCCCCGCGCGGAAGAACGCTCAACCCGCGACACATTTGTCGCACTACGCGACTGTGTTGCTAAAGCAGCATCTGCCATTGATTGGCACCCAATTATTATTACCCAGGGACCATTTTACCTCAATTCAGGGGCATTTGGCAAGATTCCAGACTAGTAAGCGCTAAAAGCTTGTGCTATCGCTCGCTGCTAGACAAATGCAGCCTCGGCTTTTGGGGGAGGACTGCACACAAAGATAACAAATAGTTTTAACTATCAGTGCAAAGAAAAGCGAAACACTATTATGGATCAGAATACGCTCGCCATTTATATCCATGAACTGCGTAACCAGTGCATGCACTCGCAGGCTTCATTCGATATCTTCAGCCAAGCCCTCAATAACCAACAGGGACCAGGCATCTTGTATGGTGGCCAAATGATCCTGCTACCTGCGAGCCATATCGCCAGCATGATTTGGCCAACACGCGCCCGGTCTCGCAAGCGCGGTGAAGCACTTCGCAAAGCTTTGCAGCTTGGCGACAAGCATGCACTGAATGATCGTCGCCTCTCTGAGATATGGGACCGTATCGACGAAAAAACGGATGAATGGATTACAGCAACTAAAGGCGAACAGGTCGTTTTTGATTTTGTTGGTGACCCGGCGTCTCTTGGTGAACAAGCCCCTAAAGACGAATGTGTATACCGCGGCTACAACCCAGCCACACACATTTATACCTTCCGAGGTGTTTCATACAATCTGCCAGCTGTTGCCAAAGCGATTAATGATGTCGCAGCTCGTGTAGACGCTGTTTTCCGTCAGCTATTCCCTGAACAAGCAAAAGCAGAAGACGCACAACGCCAAGCCGGGAAAATAGCTGAATTATCTTTACAGTTTGGCGG
>CAXBKT010000065.1:0-18344 GCA_963976155.1 uncultured Kordiimonadaceae bacterium
TTGACGAAATCAGTGTGCATTAGATTGTCGCGAAACTAACGAGCAAAAAAGCCAGCACATAGACGCTGGCTTTTTTTAATGCTTTATCCCGGAATTTCTAGACGCTTGGTGCAGGCCCTGTTGATTCCCGCACAAGTAAGGTGGGCGTGAAAAGCCTGTTTTCAGGGCCAATTTTACGGCTGACATCTTCGCGAGCATCGCGTGTTTTCTTTGGTAGTGATTTTTGAGGCCGCATCTGGTCAATGAGCAATTCCGCGGCTGAGTGCGAAATGGTTGAATTTGATTGCTGCGCTGTGGTTATTTTGGGCCAAGCTTGTCGGGAGTATGGGCTGTCCTCAAAGCCTGCGATCGATAGTTGGCTAGGCACGGAAATATTGAGTAGTCTTGCTGCATGAATAGCACCCGCGGCTATTTCATCGTTACACCCAAAAATTGCCGTTACCTGCGTGTTGCTTGAAAGCAGATCGCGCGCCCGCTTGTCTCCAGATTCGTATGAATATTCGCCGTCGATAATTAGGGCGTCATTCACCGGGATTCCATGCTGAGTGAGCGCCATTTTGTAGCCTTCAAGGCGTTCGGTGCTCGACCCATGCCCTTCTTCGCCTGAGAAGAAAGCAATATGCTTGTGCCCTAGTTTAATGAGGTGTTCGGTAACATCATAGGCCGCTTTGCGGTCGTTTACGATGATGGAATTATCGGATTGGCCCTCGAGTTTTTCACCGGACAAAATGCGGACAAATTCAACATCAAGTTCTTCAAGGGTTTTGGTCACACTTTCCATTTCAGAAAGGGGCGGTGTTAGGATGAGCCCTGCAATACGCGATCTGCGCACCAGATCCTTGAGTTCCTCATTGATATTGTCGGAGCTTGAGTCACACGGATGGATCAACAGGCCGTAGCCTTGCGCGCGGCTGGCTTCTAGTATGCCGTTTTGCATGCCGGTGACATAATAAGTGTTGGGGTTGTCATAGGCGTAGGCCATTACATACGATTTGGCACTACCGAGATTACGTGCTGACAAGTTGGGCTGATAGTCCAATTCCTTGATGGCTGCGAGGACCTTTTCCTGCGTTTTTTTCCGGACTGAAGGCTCATTGTTGATAACACGGGAAACCGTGGTGATGGAAACTCCGGCCAGATCAGCTACATGATTAATCGTAATTGTGGACACGCAATAATCTTTCAGTTTTGCCGCAGCCAAGCTGCAAGCTGTAAAAACAGCTTTATTCCTATGATTGGTGCGTTATAGTGCTGAAAGCAGTGATCAAAGTGTTGGCCTGCCCCCTGCCTATTGCCTTTATGGCAAAACACCTTCTTGAAATAATCTTACTCTAGTTCTACTTGAATTGGAAGCGTTTCCATTTTTTTGACGTATATGATGTGCTTAGATGTCAGCCTTTGAAGAAGAAAGGCAGGCACTTGAATGCCTGCCTTTCTATACTAATCCTTCAATTTGCTCTCATAAAAAGCTGCGCCTTGGCCGCCAGCAGCGCGTTTACCGCGGTGTTCCCAGTCACCGCCCATCGCGGTTGAAACAACCTCTTCAGATGTTGTTGGCTGGGCACCGACATCGTCGCGAATTGGCGTTGGGCCGTGCACAATACGGTTGGTTAGTTTGCCTAGGCCCTCGACCTCTACTTCAACCACATCACCGGGTTCTACAGGCCGGCTGTTGGCTGGTGTGCCTGAAAGAAGGATATCTCCGGGCTCAAGCGTGATGTTCCGGGCAATATCAGCAACCAGATAGTGCATGTCCCATTCCATTTCGTCTGTGGTGCTATCTTGCTTTACTTCACCGTTGACGATCGTACGGATTTGTTTGCCGCGGAAGTCCCAGTCTGTAACTAAGCCGGGGCCAACCGGGCAGAGTGTATCCGAACCCTTAACACGTAGCATGGAGCCAGCGTCAGTATCTCTGAAGTCATGGAGGCCGTAATCGTTTGAAGGCGCGTAGCCTGCGATATACTCACCAGCTTCCTCTGGGCTTACGTTGCGGCAGTGGCGCCCGATGACGATTGCAATCTCGCCCTCGTAGTTCAGCCAGTTGCAGCGTTCTGGGCGTACGATGTCGCCTTTGTGGGTGTTGAGGGCCGTGATTGGCTTGTGGAAATATGTCGGGGCAGGCGGGAGCTTGGTCATGAACTCATCAACCCGGCTTTTGTAATTTAGGTGGACACACACAATTTTGCTGGGTTTGCATGGTGCGAGATGCACGGCATCATCAACACCCACTTCGCGGCCGTCACGGCATACAAGCGCTTCGCCTTCGCGGCGGACCATTGTTGGGTAACCATCCAGCAGGATGCGGCGGTATTCGGTCATCGTTGGAACCTTTATGTTATCTATGGGACTGCTTTAGGTTCATTATGCCTTAGCAGGGGTGGGGGCTCTTAGCAAATCTGGACAAAGGCCCGAGCCTCGGCGCTTGCATGCGATTTGCTGTAGACCTAGGGTGGTAGGGAAGCATAGCGTTGCCCGCAGTGAGACCCCCAGATGTAAAAAAGGATGATCTGATGAAAGGCTTTATGTACCCCCGTACAGATACGGGAAAATCTTCCATCCTGCCAAACCCGCCGTGGCATTATTCCGGTGAACTTATCACGCTTGAGTACCGCGTGGACCCAGCCGAAGTAGCTGCATTGTTGCCTGCCGGATTTGAGCTCGCGGATGAGGACCCCGGTGCCATCGCTTTTATTTGGGCAGACTGGCAAAGTTGCTCCGACACGTTTGAAGAAGTGCTTGACCCTGTTCGCTGCCAGTATAAGGAAGCCTTCGTTGTTGTGCGCTGCAAGTTTGAGGGCAAGACCTATTCGCGCTGTGTGTACATATGGGTGGACAAGGATTTTGCCATTCTACGCGGACAACACCAAGGGTACCCAAAGAAACTCGGTGTTATTCACCAGACACGTCCGTTTAACGTGGGCCGTGCTGCACCGCGCCTTGCGCCCGGCGGTAAGTTTGGTGTGAGCTTAGCTGCCTACGAGCGCCGCCTTGCGGACGCGGTGTTTGAAATAACCGAAGCTGCCGAGAAGCCGGGGTTCGTGAATGGTCACCCGATGGTGCACAACCGTTTTATGCGCCCCATTGAGAATGTGGGCCCAGATGCGCTTGATGAAGTTGTGACAATGGGCGGGTATGACGTTGATTTTGGCCGCTGCTTTAAGGGTACGTTCGATATCAACCTCTACGACAGCCCGGTCGAGGAACTAACCCGCCTAAAACCTAAAGAGTTGATTGCAGGCTACTGGCATGAAGTGGGTGTCAGTTGGAAAGAGGGTACCACCCTAAAGCGTAATAACTTATAGAAGGAAAGCCCCGCACCTGCGGGGCTTTCTCGTTATTCACCGACGACAATTTGTCCTGCATCTATGATTGATTGAAGTCCAGCTTCATCAACATTTTCAAGCAAGATGGTGCCGTGGGTGCTTATTGTTAATAGGGTATTTCCGTTTTCAAATACCGCTTCTTGCTGAATTGCCGATAGGTCAAAACCAGAAAGGCCGATTTCTAGGATGTCGCCGGTTTCAAAGTCAGTGATAGTATCAGACCCGAAGCCTGCGAAAAAGGCGAATGTATCTGCACCAGTACCGCCGGTTAGTTCGTCATTGCCAGCACCGCCATAAAGCAGGTCATCACCGTCACCGCCACTGAGCGTGTCGTTATCGCCGCCACCGTATAGTTGGTCATTGCCAGTGCCGCCATTTATCCTGTCAATACCGCGGGAGGCATAGATTGTATCATCACCTGCATCACCGTTTATTGTGTCATTGCCGCCGTCGCTGCCTTTACCACCGTAGATGATGTCATTTCCTGCGCCTGCACTGATACTGTCATTTCCGGTTCCGCCGCCAATAAGGTCATTGCCGCCATCGCCAAATACAGTATCACTGCCCGCCCCAGCCCATAATGTATTTGAGCTTTGACCGGTGTTTATAGCGCGGTTTGATATTTGAGAGTAAGACCCACCGACAAGGGTGTCTCCACCGCCACCTCCGAAAATTATATCATCACCGCTAACTATCGTGGCGTCGATTGAGCCGCCGACCAACAAGTCATAGCCATCCCCGCCGCCTATAGTATCGGATCCGGCATCTCCACTAATGGTGTCACGTCCATTGTCATCCGCGCCCGCGAAAATTTGATCATTTCCTGTTCCGCCACGCATACTGTCGTCGCCATCTCCACCGATAATGAAATCATCACCTCCGCCACCATCGAAAATATCGTCTCCGTCGAACCCCTTAAGGCTGTCATTTGTGGGGCCGCCTTTACGAATGGAGGAGTTTGATCCAAATATTATGAATGCTTGGCTAGAAGTGGTGCCTACAATTATGTCATCTACGCCATCTGCATTTACGTCACCTGCGGCGCTTACTGAATTCCCTAGCCCTCTATATGCATCGGCGTTTGACACAATTTCCAAGCCATTTGTGGCGTCTAGGTTGGAAACATTAAACTTGCCTGATTCTCCAATGTTTTGGTTTCCATAAAGAATAAAGGCTTTGCCAACATTCTCTTTACCTTCAACTTTAGCGCCAGGCACACCAATAATAAGGTCATCAAATCCATCTGCATTTACGTCTCCGGCACCGCTTACACTATAGCCGAGCATATCTCCGTCTTCTATGCCTTCAATAGAGAAGCCACCTTTACCTACCAAGCTTTGATTGAGATAAATGAAGGAATATTTGTCGTTGTTACCAAAAATTATGTAGCTTCTACCGGAGGAGTGTCCGCTTGCGTTGTCCAGTGTACTTGGTGCACCAATTATCAAATCGGTCAAGCCATCGCCGTTAATGTCACCGGCACTGCTTACAGAAAAACCGGCGTTTTCATTGGGGTCACCTATGATATCAAAACCAAGTTGGCGTGAGCTGGTTATATCCCGTGGCTCAATAAGGCTTTTGCTTACGTTACCACCATAGATTACAATGCTTCTGCTAGCGTTTGAGAATCTAATGTCATTCGATGATGCCCCTACAATAATATCTGGCTTTCCATCGCCATCGAAATCACCGATACCACTGACGGAAAACCCTAAACCTCCGTCATCACCATATCCGGCACCACTAATGCGAATGCCATTGGTGCCATCAATGGCATCGAGGTTCCACGTGTCGTTTTTAAATGTATTAACATTTGTATTTTGAATGACATTTTTGTCACCATAAATAATGTAAGCTATCCCATCTCCACCCAAAAGAGTTGATCCCGCTTGAGCAGTTGGTCCGCCAACAATAATATCATCGAGGCCATCGTCATTAAAATCACCGATTCCGGCTACTGCGGTTCCGGTGTGATCATATGAGGCTGCGCCAGTAATGCTGAAGCCCTGTTTTCCGTCTAAGTTATTTAACTCGACGATATCTTGTTTCCATTGATCGTTGCCATATATGACATAAGCTGTTCCTGGAGCAATAGAGCTTGCAACATTGGTTGCAATGATTAAATCATCTATACCGTCGCCGTTGAAATCTCCTGCACCTGCTACTTGGTGGCCAATCTCTTCACCAAATTCGGAAGACTTAACTCGGAAGCCGTTGTTGCCATTCAGTTGGGTTGCGTTCAAGATTTCTGGCTGCGAGGCTGTGGCGCCAAATATTACATAGACTTCGCCTGAGTTACTTGTATGTGGCGCGGTACTCCCACCAGTGTTTATGGCGTTGTATGGCATGCCGACTATTATATCGGATATTGTATCACCATTAATATCACCAGCAGCACTTACTGAGACACGGCTGATATATCCGTTTGGATCATCGGAAATTCTAAATGTGAAACCGTTAGACCCATTCAGGTCGCTGACATTCAATACGCCGTTTGTGCCGATTGGCATAGCTTTTATCCCCCAACTAAACATGCTTGCGTTGCTAGGAGTTTAGCAATCCAATGCGCTCTTTGAACGACACACTGCATGCGCTGTTCATTCTGAAACACATTATAAATTGATCAGAAACTGACCCCCTAAAACCGAGAATAAATTACCGTAAGAAAGAGCAATGTCAATGGAAGAACCACTAAAGCTCTAGCTTAACATTAAGGGGAGATACGCGGGGCTTTTAATTTACAGGGTCCCATGAATATTGAGTTTGTAACACTCTATGGCAAGCAAGGGTATGGCTTCCCTCTCTCACTCTTTTTTTACCCTTAACTAGCGTCGGTATTATGCATCGGTTGTAATTGCTCCGACGTCAATGAAGTTTTGGAATTCGGTCTTGGAAATTCCTTCCAAGGTGATTGAGCTAAGACTGGTTACAGCGATTGTTGCGTTGTCGTTTTCAAATATCGTGTTTTCCTGTACTGTAGCTAGTGTCAAGCTACCCACCCCTGATAAGTCGAGAACATCACCTGTTTCAAAATCAGTGATGGTGTCCTTGCCGAAGCCAACAAAGAAGGCGAAAGTATCTGCGCCAGCACCACCGGTTAGTTCGTCATTGCCAGCCCCACCATAAAGCAGGTCATCACCGTCACCGCCACTGAGTGTGTCATTGTCTGCCCCACCGTAAAGTTGGTCATCGCCAGTGCCGCCATTTATCCGGTCCGTACCACGTGAGGCATAGATCGTATCATCGCCTGCATCACCGTTTATTGTATCATTACCGCCGTCACTACCTTTGCCGCCATAGATGATGTCTTCCCCTGCGCCTGCGCTGATACTGTCATGGCCGGTTCCGCCACCAATGGTATCCGCACCACCTGAGCCGTATACTTGATCACCTCCTGTGCCGGACCAAATTTCGTTCGGGGCAGCGTCTAAGCCTCCATGAATATAGTCGTTGCCACTTCCGCCGAAGATTACGTCGCTGCCGTCTCCCCCATCTAAATTGTCATTGCCAGCCCCACCGCCTATGGTATCGTTTCCTGCTTGCCCTTTCATAATGTCCTGGGAATTGTCTCCAGTGCCTGCCCAAAGAGCATCGTCACCGGCCCCGCCGTACAAACTGTCAAGCCCAGGACCTCCACTCAAAAAGTCGTTTCCATTGTCGCCGTATAGTTTGTCGGTGCCGCTGCCTCCCATAAGCGTATCTTGGCCAGCTCCACCTTCTATGGAATCATTGCCAGCAGCACCAGTGACTAAGTCATTGCCTTCTTTTGCTTTGATACGATCATCGATATTGTTGCCGTTGATTATGTCATTGCCTGTAGTAATACCATATCGGAGTTGATCATTAATTTGATCACCACTTGTAAATTTTGTGAGGTCTATTGTTTGGTTGCCAAGAACTAACGTTGTAACTGATTGGTTGCTTTCAACTGTAAACTGGTGGTTGATTGTAAGTTTGCCAATTAATGCCCCAACCTTGTCATATAAGAGCATGTATAAATGCGTGGTGTCTTTAGTGTAAAAAATACCATTTGTTTCTGTAATAAGAAGAGAAGAATTACTCGAGAATAATAGCTGGTCAATAGTGTCGATAACCGCAGAGACATCCAACGTATCATTGCTTACAAGTGAGCGGGCATAGTTTGAAAGGTGTTTTTGGTAAATAGATACCCCTTTCCATCCACTAGGTTCTTCTAAAAATTCCCAGTTAATGACATAAGTGTTGTTCCCATCTTCGCCATACATCTTAGTGTAGGATTGATTGTTTGTTAGAAGTACATCGTCCCCGTCACCGCCAAATAGTGATGAGGAACTGGCGCTGGACGTAAGGGTGTCATCACCTTCCCATCCAAAAACCGGCTGGCCGGATAGAGAGCCTACAATGTTATCGTTTCCAGATGTTGCACCGTATCTGAGTTTGCTCTGTAGTTCTTGACCTGTGCCATCCCCTACGCCAGTTAAGCTGTATGTTTTTCCATCAATGATCAGAATTTCGATTGAATCATCAATATCCGGCGATGAATATAGCTGATCATTGATGTGTATTCGGCCAACCAGATTTCCATTGATGTCATGGACTTTTAACAAAATTTGGTAGCCTTCGCCTTCAAAGTCTATTTGGTCAATACTGTCTGCTACGGCTGATAAATCAAGAATGTCATGCCCTGACGATGTAGTCCCATTTGAATCTGTTATTCTACTAGTAAAAGGGCTGTTGGTTGTAGATGACGGCCATGAGATGATATAGGTATCATCGCCGCTACCGCCAGCTAGAGTAACCTCGGTTCCATCTGTCGTGATCGTATCATTTCCATCAGTACCGTTGAGATCAGCCACAGTTTTCCCCATAGTAAAAACCTCTGCAAACTTGGTGTGCAGAGGTGTCAATGAATTGTGGTCAGAACTTTGACCCCCAAAGTTGAGTTTAAACTATCTTATGGGGTGGCTATGTCAATGATCGAATTGCGACTATTGGGGAAGGATGGATATCAGTCCACCGACCCATCCAAAATTTGCAGGGTTTGTAATTCTGCATGAAAATCAAGGGCATAGTCGCCGCCTTCACGGCCGATGCCGCTGGTGCCGACACCGCCGAAGGGGGCGGTTAGGTCGCGGATGAGGAAGCAATTTACCCAGACTGTGCCTGCACGCACCGCCCGGCCAACACGCTCAGCGCGCTCAGCGTTTGAGGTGTAAATCATGCCAGATAAACCGTACTTTGTGCTATTGGCGAGCTTGATGGCTTCAGCTTCGTCTTTGAAGGTTTGGAAGGTAAGTACAGGGCCGAAAATCTCGGATTGTACCACCTCGGATTGGTTGCTTTTCGGTGCAATCAGGGTTGGTTCAAACCATAGGCCGTCTTCCCTGAAAACATTGCCACCGCGCACGATGGTGTCGCCGCCTGCGCGGGCGCGGTCCACGAAGCCTTTTACCTGAGCCAAATGCACAGGGTGTATCATGGGGGACATGGTGGTGCGGGCGTCGCGGCTGTCGCCCATTACATGCTTGTCGGCGTAGGCGTGGAATTTTTCGAGGAATGCCTCACGGATGCTTTCGTCCACAAGTATGCGCGTACCCGCAAGGCAAACCTGTCCGCTGTCATCAAATTGGCCTGCGGCCTTTTTTGCAGCTGCGTCAATGTCAGCGTCCGCAAATACAATTAAGGGGCCTTTGCCGCCTAATTCCGCCGTGAAGGGCACAATGTTTTTGGCGGCTGCCACACCGATGTGGACGGCAGTTTCGGGCGAGCCTGTAAAGCTGATGCGGCGTACACGTGGGTCAGACACAAGCGCTGCGCCTATTTCTTCGCCGATACCCTGTACAATATTGAATACACCAGCGGGGAAGCCAGCTTCATCAATCAGGTCAGCGAGCAAAGTAGCAGACAGTGGTGACCATTCAGCTGGTTTTAATATCACAGTGTTGCCGGCTGCGAGCGCTGGCGCACATTTCCATGTACTGAGCATGAAGGGCGCATTCCACGGTGTGATGATAACAGCAGGGCCCGCTGGCATGCGGATCACACGGTTATTGGTGCCATTTGAGGACCAGACGCGTTCTTCATGCTCGCTTGCTATGTCAGCATAATTGCGAAAGTTTTTTGCGCCCCTCGGCACCAAGCGTAGGCGCAAGCTTTCATGCAACATGGCCATATCCATGCACTCAACGATTGCCAGATCTTCTTTCCGCTCTTCGATCAAATCTGCGAGCTTATACATGTAAGCCGCACGCTCTACGGCGCTGAGCGCGGCCCATGCAGGGAAAGCTTCTGTTGCGGCAGTTACGGCTTGGGCAGCAGTGTCCGCATCACCGCGCGCCATTTGGCCCAATTCAATGGTCCAATCAAGCGGTGAATTGGTCGGGAAACTAGTAGGCGACGAAACTCGTTTGCCGCCAATATAATGGTCAGGAGAGAGGGAGACACCTTCAACTGTAAAACGCTCTGACATCATCTTCTTCCTAAATAAACGGGCTGTAGTATTCAAAGTCCCACTCGTCTGGTTGCCCTTTGGCAACTTCAAGCTCGGCTTCTTTAACATGAACGAAATTAGCAACCATGGTCTCGCCGATTTTTTCAACGAGTGCCTTGTCTGCCTTGAGTGCCTTGAGTGCGTCGCCAAGATTTGCGGGTGTGTGCCTGTCGGTGTTTACATTTTCAAAACAGTCTCCAGTTTCCGCAGGGGGTACCGGATATCCATTTTGCACACCGAGTAAAGCGGTTTGTAGCACGGTTGCCACTGCTATATAGGGGCTTGAGGCGCAGTCACCCATACGGTGTTCAAGGCGCATGGCGTCGCCGCGCTCTTGGCTTACACGCACAGTAACACCGCGGTGGTCATAGCCCCAGTTTGCCCAGTAACCAGCTAGGTTTTCAGGGATAAGGCGTTTGTAACTGTTTACAGTTGGGGCCATAAGTGCCGCCATGCCTTCATGGTGGTGTAGCATGCCAGCAATGGCTTGATGCCCGAGGTCAGAGAGGCCGCGTTCAGCGTTCTCATCATTCAGCATGTTTTTGCCGTCTTTCCAGAGGCTGAAGTTCACGTGCAATCCACTACCACCACTACCAGCTATGGGTTTTGGCATGAAATTGAGCATATACCCGCGTTTAGCTACGACTTCGCGTGCCATCAGTCGAAATAGGAACATATCGTCCACGGCCTTAAGGGCGTCGTCATACTTCAGGGTCAGTTCAAACTGTGGGCTGTCATATTCACTATTGAGCGATTCAACATTAAAGCCGCATTTGGCTGCGTTTTCCCAAATTTCATCAATAAGCCCGGCAGGGTCGGTGGCAGGCCCCGTGCCATAAACATAGGCGCCGGGGGTGTCGTAGGGCACCCATGTGCCGTCGGCATCACGCTGGTAAATATAAGCTTCTGTCTCTAGCCCAACTTTCACCGTGTACCCAAGAGCATCCCATTCTTTGAGGGTGCGTTTCAAAAGGGCGCGCCCGTCAAGGGCTAGGGGTTTGCCGTCTTCTTGTAAATCCGCAATAACAACTTTGGTGCCGTAATCCCAGCTGTCGCGTGCATCCTTCATGTCGAAGACAGCTTCCATATCAGGAAGGCCTTGCATCATTTTGGCACCGGGCGCATTGAGAAGCTGCCGGCAGTATGTTACCGCATAAGCTCCAAGGCAGAAGTTTACTTGACCACGCTCGGCGTAGGACCTAGGGATATATTTTCCGCGCGCTAAGTTAAGCTGGTCAGCAAATAAAACTCTTACTTTTTCTTCCACACCCATTTGTCGCTTCCCTTAGTGAGGTGTTTTTCAAGTCGCGCCCTAAGCGCGATTATTTTACCTTGACGGTAACTGGCAGGCGTTTAACGCCGCCAATGAAGTTAGACCGTAGGAACTCATGCTGCTCGGTTTGTGTTATGTCCTCAACCCGCGCGGCGATTTCCTGAATAAGGGTTTTCACTTCAAGTTTTGCGAGCCACATACCAAGGCATACGTGTGGGCCGCCCTGTCCAAACGAAACATACTGGTTTCTAGGGCGGGTGAGGTCGAGTTTCATTGGGTCGGGGAATATAGTTTCATCCCGGCTACCTGATGCAAACCACATAACCACTTTATCGCCAGCCTTCACGATTTTGCCGTGCATTTCGAAGTCCCGCGTTGCAGTGCGACGAAAATACATGGTTGGTGCCGCATAGCGGATAAATTCATCGGTCGCAGTATCCCAGATATCATCGCCGCCAGCCTGGAGCTGTGGCAGTAAATCTTTCTGGTTTGCAAGCGCATGAAGGGTCGCTGCAATACTATAGCGCGTGGTGTCATTACCGGCAGCAACAGCGAGGCAGAAAAAGTTCCTGAACTCGGGTGAGGTCATTTGCGTGCCGTCTTTTTGAGGCTGCATAATGAGGCTCAGGATACCAACGTCTTCACCTTTCTCGATGCGTTTTAGTTGCTTGTTCGCATAGTCAAATAGTTCTATTGCAGCGGGTGACCGAAACGGTAGCATGCGATATTCTTCGGTGTTTACTTTATCGATGACAAAGTCGCTGTATTCCGGATCGGTGTTGGCGATAAGTTGGTCGCCTTTTTCAACGAGCCAGTCTGCGTCACTAGCTGGTACGCCGAGAATTTGTGCCAGCATCCGCATAGGCAGACAGCGGGCTATTTCCTCTGTTGCATCAAAGGTGCCCATAGGGAGCACATCATCAAAAATTTCAGTAACAATACGGCGAATTTGCTGCTCGTATTTTGCGACCATTGGCTTTGAAAAAGCCTTGTTCATGAGCATGCGGATTTTCCGGTGCTCAGCGCCGTCCGTTTCCTGAAAGGTTTTGCGGGCTTCGTATTCTTCTTCTGATTGGTCTTCGATGCGAATGCCGCGCGCAGAACTTAAAAGGTCTGTCTGGCGATTATATTCCATCAGGTCCGCGTGGCGGGTAATTGACCAGAAGCCGCGGCCGTCTTTTTCAGGACACCACGCAAGCGGGTCTTCGCGGCGCATGCGTTCAAACGTTTTAAGCGGTGGGCCAGCCACGAAGCTATCATGGTCAGAGAGGTCGGCGTGGGTCTCTGGATTAAAACTGTATGGAAAGGACATAAGGGCCGCTCCGCTCTGATTTAAACTATACAACAGGCCTAAGGCTTGTTTTCTATAGTCTTACTATGCCTAGCCTCTTTTGTCCCTTCTTAGCAAATCTGGACAATGTCCTAGACATTTGAGGCCGGGATGCGGAAGCTGTTGAATGCATCATCATAAGTAAGGCAACGTTAGGTCAAGAAATATACCTGAGCTGGTAATATAGTAGGAGACTATCATGGGTGAGATTGTTGGCGTTGGCATCGTATCACACGCGCCGCCGATTATGATGAGCAAGGAAAATCGCTTTGCCCTTAATGACGGTAAGGAAATCACGCTGGTGCCGGGCCTCAGGAAGTTACGTAAGGACGTGCTTGATGTACTCAAACCAGACACTGTTATCGTGGTGGATACCCATTGGTTCAGTACAGTTGAATTTATCGTCACTGGGCATGAGCGGCGCAAGGGTAAATATACTTCTGAGGAGTTACCGCGCGTTATTTCGCAGGTACCTTATGATTTGAAGGGTAACCCAGAGCTTGCAGAACTTGTTGCAAGTGAAGTACGCGCGGCCGGTGTGCCGTGTATTGCAAATGATGACCCCTATTTGCCGGTGAACTACCCGACGATCAATGTGGCGGATTTCCTGAATGACGGTGAAGAGTGGCTTTCGATCAGTGTTGCGCAAACAGGGACGACGGATAACTTTCTTGCGGTTGGGCAGGCGATGGGGGAGGCGATCGCGAAGTCAGACCGCAGGGTGGTCATTTTGGCAAGCGGTGGTATGAGCCATGCATTCTGGCCGCTTCTTGAGTTGATTGACCATGAGGCATCTGACCCCAAGCATATTATCACTGCTGAAGCACGCGCGGCTGATGAGCAGCGCCTTGATTGGTTCTTTGAGGGCAACCATGAGGCCGTTATAAACGCCATGCCTCAGTATTTACCCCATAAACCAGAGGGTAAGTTTGCGCATTACTTGATGATGGCAGCAGCCGTGGGTGGCAAGGCTTGCAAAGCAACAGGTCGTAGGTTCGGTGAATATGAAAACGCGACAGGTACAGGCCAAGTGCATGTCTGGTTCGATAAGCCTGAAAACGGCTGGACTTAGGTGAGACAGCACGCCTTAGTTAGTTAAGGTAGACGGGGCAATGCTGCCCCTTTAACTGTTCGCAGCGATTTGAGGATAGCTGGGGTCTTCAATAAGCAGTCCGGCAATGTTGGTATTGGCCGGCACACTCTGAGCCCAACTAGCGTCACCAGCATCCCATCCAGTGTTAATATCAAACGATACGGACCGGCATGACGCGACTGTCAAGTCAACCAATATCCCGGTGCTGGCAGCTGTTTTAACCATTGTTCCGGAGTTCAATTGTTGAGTGGAAAACATCAGAAGAATTTTTTCCTCGGGTGTTACGGTTTCAAGCATGTTTGGGAAAATGGGCAAGGCGCAAATGGGTGTAACCACACCATTTACTTCTTCTGAGATACCTGTAGTTAATGGTTGCGGTGCCTGATTTAGCAAGGAAATGGCGTTTTGCGAGGCGCCAGTTTTTACGGTTCCGTTTCCGTTAGCATCAATCACGAGCATCTGGCCCAAGCTGATATCTGCGGAGGCTGTTTCCATCACTATGGCGTTTTCTCTAACAGATGTGTGTGATGCATAAGCTTGATAGTCGCCCAGCCAAACAATGTCAGTTGATTGCAGATACTGTGTATCATCGAACCAGACGGTTGGCATGCCTCCGGATGCGGCTGTACTAACAGCCTTAAAGCCATATAATGTATAGCCGGAGGCGCGCAGCGCAGCGACGGTTTTTGCTTCCATCATAATGTTAAGAGTATAAGAGGTAATCATTGGTCCGTGTCCCCCAAAATATTGGAACCTGATGACGCGTATTTGTAATCAGTTTAAAGAAAACACAGTAAAACGGAGTTAGGTGCAGAGCCTATGTCGGGGGTCACGGCGTTTTTACTTTAGCCATTTTATGAAAGCTTTTTCACCGGGCGGTGTGAAGCTGATAATGCGTGTATCAGGGATGCGGCGTAGCCATTTTTTTGTTTCAAACTGCTGAAGGAGTGCCTGCCCGAGGCTGCCGCTCAAGTGCGTGCGGCGCATGCTCCAATCAAGGCAGCTACGGCACAGCGGGCGGCGTTTGTTCATAAGGGCATCAATGTTGATCCCAAAACCGTTGAAGGCCTCAATGCCTGCCGTGGTTGCGGTTAAGCCGGTGCTGTCATCAAGCCAGCCATGAGTGACCATTTGGTCAAACATATAGACACCCATTTCGCCGGCTAAATGGTCGTAGCAGATGCGGGCTTTTCTGAGAGCGGGGTCCTTTGGTCCTGTGCGGGTGCGTTTTCCGGTGCGGTTCTGCGCGATGCCCATAAGCACCTCAAGCGCATGCGCAATATCGGGCCCGTCCAAGCGGTAATAATGGTGTCTGCCCTGTATTTCTTTGGCAATGAGTTCTGCGCCGTAAAGCTTGGATAAATGTGTGCTTGCGGTTTGTTTGGTGACACCAGCTTCCGCGGCTAGTTCACTTGCGGTCAAGGCGCGTCCATCCATCAGTGCGGTCAGCATATTGGAGCGTGCAGGGTCTCCAATTAGGGACGCGATCAGAGCAATGTCAGGGCCTTCTTTCATGGTTCGATCCTAAGCGAACCATTGATGTGTTTCAAGCACCTAAAACAGAAAGCATAAAAAGGAGTGCACAGATGATTACTTGTTTTATTAAATATGAAATTGACCCATTCAAAAAAGCGCAGTTTGAGGAATATAGCCGTAATTGGGGGCAGGCTATTCCGCGTTGCGGCGCTGACCTGATTGGATATTTTGCGCCGCATGAGGGATCAATAACCACTGCCTACGGTGTTTACACGCTGCCGTCACTGGCAAAGTATGAAGCCTATAAGGCTCGGCTGGCGGCTGATCCGTTGGGGCGTGAGAATTACGAGTTTGCGAGGCGTGAGCAATTCATTAGGCGAGAAGATCGTATCTTCCTAAAATGCGCGTCAACGCCGCATGCTGCACTCATGGAGGTTTGATCGGGTCTTAGCTTCGTTGCAAACAGCGTTGCAGCCAAGTAACGCCCAATACCGCTAATCTTCGGTTATGCACGGCTAACCGCAAAGGCTAATCTTTTGGTGTAACCAGGTGGTACTAGGGCGCATAATCAATTAATAATTGGGACCACAACATGTTTAAAAAATTTACTATGGCTATGGCCTCAGCCCTTTGTTTTTCCTTGTCTTTTACTGTGCAGGCCGACCCTGTCTCCAGCACCGAGTACCAAGCCGTGCTGGAAACCGCGAATAATTATTTCAGCGGCCTTGCAACCGGTAATCAGGAAATGATTGCCAAAGCGTTTGATCTGGAGGCTGGTCACCTGAAATATGTGACAACCAATAAAGAAACCGGCGAAGAATATGTGCGGGTAATATCGTTTGATGAGTTCGCGAAGCAATTCACCGAATATAAGACCGAGACATGGAAATCAGAGATATTATCGATTGATATTGTTGATAACCACATGGCGCTTGTGAAACTGAACTTTGACACGCCGCGCACACATTATGTGGATTATCTGGTGATGTATAAGCGCAAGGCAGGGTGGCGCATAGTCAGCAAAACATTCGTCGCCCATCAGTTAAACGAACAGAAGTAAGCTCTATACAGCTGCGTTCTTATTTAAGGACGCAGCTTTCTACCCAGTTACGAATTTCGGCGCACTTGTGGGCATGGTCTAAAATGTCGTTGTCGATACCCAGCCGCCATGCTGCTGCCATGTCTGCGCCGTCTGCCGCAAGGCGGGCATAGTCAGCAACGTGCGCGTCAACCATTGCATGGTCCGTAAATAGGCCGCCTTCAATCATATCATCCCGGTAATGGTTGATGAGCATGCGCAGGTTATCCAGCTCAAATTCAGGGTGGTACTGCACCGCCCACACGTTTGATTTCGCGAGTGGTATAATTGCCGCCTGCACATCACTGTGTGCGTTATAGGCGAGCAGGGTGCTGCCCTCTGGTAAGTTTTCAATCTCGTCATAGTGAATACAAAGCGCGTCAAAAACCGGGGACTTATCTTTAAATATTGGATGCCGCTCACCCATGTGTGTTAGCTGAATTTTTCGTGCGACGCCAAGTTCCTGCCCCTTGGGGCTTTTTCGCACACTGCCACCGGCGGCAATGGCTGCGATTTGCAGGCCCCAGCAACTACCGAGGATAGGCAAGCCAACTTCTGCCGCCTCGTTCAGCAGCGCGATTTGGTTCATTACCTCAAAGTTGGTGTCGTAAGCATGCAGGCCCGAGCCCCCAACAATAAAACCATCATAGTCAGTGAGCGCCGCACCGTGCGGAATGGCGCCGTCCTTGTCTGCCGCATAAACAATGTCTGTTTGCACGTCGGGGAAATAGCGGCTGATAACGTTTGCGTATGTTTCTGCGGCTTGGCGCACGCCGTCCTCACGCCCGCTTTCACGCGACGCACGCGGGTTACCATCCATGATCAAAATTCGGGTCACCTACAGCTCCTCACCAGCCTTGGTTGAAATGGAACAGGACAATTGCACGGCAGACCAAGCCCAAGCTTGACATTCCCGGCCAAGCAGATTGTGATGTGGTGTATATGAAATGCAAGGACAATTTGTTGAGGGACAGGGGCATAAATTTAGTAGGAGAGGATAGTGGTCATCTTCTCATCCGCCTGAGCAACTAGCTACCGCAACATGTTGGGGTGATAATTGGGGTAATCAAGGCTGAGGCCAGCCCAATTGAATTAGTAGTGTTTGGTTCTTAAAAGTACCTTTTCGGTATGCTTATATTTATACAGCTTTTAGCAAACTTGACAGTGTGGTCAGCTTTCCCATAAACTTTTCAAGTAAAATAATTTTTCAGTTAAATGATGGTCGGATAAATTGGTTTTCGAGGTTATGCCGCGAATCCTGTGTAGGCATAGCATCCTGATAATTGCAGGGACATGCTTGATGGTTCTTATTTGTGCCAATTAACTGCTACCCTCGGGGAGAGTATTGGTGCCTGATTATAATCTTACCGTTAATGGTAAATCGCATTTAGTGAGAGATGTTGAAGACTCGACCCCTCTTCTGTGGGTTCTACGAGATACCCTAGGTTTGGTCGGTACCAAATATGGATGCGGTATTGCATCTTGCGGTGCTTGCACTGTGCATCTTGATGGCTTCCCTGTTCGTTCGTGCTCTTATCCCGTATCCGCAATTGACGGCGAAGAAATTCGTACAATTGAAGGACTAGCGAATAAAGACGGAAGCTTGCACGCCCTTCAACAAGCTTGGATTGATACCGATGTAGCGCAGTGTGGATATTGTCAGGCGGGGCAATTAATGTCGGCTGCGGCCTTGCTGGAGGAAAACCCTAGCCCCAGTGATGCAGATATAGATGACGCTATGGAAGGTAATATTTGTCGGTGTGGTACCTACAATCGGATTAAGGCCGCAATTCATAAAGCAGCAGGCAGCTTGCCAAAGCAGGGAAGCGGGTCATGAAGAAAGTATCACATGATATTGCCTCATCCTCATCAGGTGACTCTCTTGAGGCGCTGTGGGGTGACATTGATCCCACGGGTAGTAGTTCACCCTCTCATGACATAAGCATTGATCGTCGTTCGTTCCTAAAGGTTTCAGGTATATTGGGGGCTGGTCTAATGCTTGCCTTTAGTCTGCCGGGGAAAAGTAAAGCCGCTTCTTCTAAGGGGCCATCTACACTGAATGCCTATATTCGGATTGCACCAGACGGGGCGATATTCGTCTATGCCAAAAACCCTGAAGTTGGCCAGGGTGTTAAAACATCTATGCCCATGATTATCGCTGAGGAGCTTGATGCTAATTGGGATGATGTAAAGGTTGAGCAATCTCCCATTAATGAAAAGGTCTTCGGCAGGCAAAATGCTGGCGGGTCCAGATCAATTGCCACTAACTGGGATACTTTGCGAAACGCAGGCGCGGCGG
>CAXBKT010000066.1:0-18254 GCA_963976155.1 uncultured Kordiimonadaceae bacterium
CAATATGGTTATTTTAGTACCGTGCACACCTCATCTAGAATGCTAAGGGCATAAAGAAACGGTCAGGGGAAACCCCTGACCGCTTCTAAAGATTGTAACCAGACTTAGCTGTTTACTGCATCTTTAAGGCCCTTGCCAGCCTTGAATTTAGGCTGTTTTGATGCAGGGATATCAATTTCTTCACCCGTACGTGGGTTGCGGCCTTTAGTTGCTGCGCGATTTGCTACAGCAAAAGTACCAAAACCTACCAGGCGAACATCGTTGCCACCTGAAAGAGCACCAGTGATAGAATCAAATACTGCGTCTACTGCTTTACCAGCATCAGCTTTTGACAATTCAGCTGCATCAGCAACCTTTGCGACTAGATCGTTTTTATTCAAGGTTTCCCCCTCTGTGTTGAAGAGCTTATTCCGATATGTTCATCGAAATGCTGGGGCAGTGTAAGCCTGATAAATCCAGCTTGTCAAAGCAAAAAACCGCAGAAAACTGCGGCTTTTAAACTTTTTTTTCTTGAATTTTCTATAAATCGGTATCAAAGGGCTAATGAGTCGTTAATTCAGACCCATCTTTGCCGTCATCCCCAACGATTTCAGCGAGCTCTTTTTCCTCATCCCATTCAATCGGCTCTACCGGCCGAACAAGGGCATGTTTTAGAACTTCATCAATCGTAGAAACCGCAACGATTTCAAGGCCTTTCTTCACATTATCCGGAATTTCCACGAGATCTTTTTCATTATCTTTTGGGATCAAAACCTTGGTAATTCCGCCTCGTAGGGCAGCCAAAAGCTTCTCTTTCAGGCCCCCGATTGGGAGAACCCTACCCCGAAGTGTCATCTCTCCAGTCATGGCAATATCTTTACGAACAGGGATGCCTGTTAGCACTGAAACAATAGAAGTACACATTGCACCACCCGCTGAAGGGCCATCTTTTGGGGTCGCGCCTTCCGGAACATGGATATGGATATCCCGTTTTTCGAAGAATTTTGGATGGATTCCAAACTCAACACAACGAGAATGGACAAATGAGCGTGCAGCTTGGATCGATTCTTTCATCACATCACCAAGCTTACCTGTTGTTTTAATCATGCCTTTACCTGGCACGATAACAGCCTCGATCGCGAGCAATTCACCACCAACAGACGTCCAAGCAAGCCCGGTCGTTACACCAACTTGATCTTCTTTTTCAGCCTGACCAAACTGGAACTTCCGTACACCAGCATACTGCGCAATATTACGAGATGTGACGCTGATCTTTTCCTTCGAGCCTTCCACGATTTCTTTAACAGCCTTACGAATCAGTTTCGCAAGCTCCCTTTCTAGAGACCTTACACCTGCTTCACGGGTGTAATACCGAATAATATCGCGAATGGCTCCATCAGAAATCGACCATTCACCCTTTTTCAGGCCATGATCCCTAATTTGCTTCTCGATCAAATGCCGTTTTGCAATTTCCAGCTTTTCATCTTCCGTATAACCAGACAGTTGGATAATTTCCATGCGGTCCAGTAACGGTCTTGGCATATTCAAAGAGTTAGCTGTTGTCACAAACATTACATCAGACAAATCATAGTCGATCTCAAGGTAATGGTCATTAAACTTACTATTTTGCTCTGGGTCTAGCACCTCAAGGAGCGCTGAAGCAGGGTCTCCACGGAAGTCCTGACCCATCTTGTCGATCTCATCAAAAAGGAAAAGAGGATTTGTTGTGCCAGCTTTTTTCATTGATTGCATAACTTTACCAGGCATCGACCCGATATAAGTACGCCTATGGCCCCGAATTTCCGATTCGTCTCTAACCCCACCTAAGGAGAAACGGACAAATTCTCGACCAGTTGACTTTGCAATCGATTTGCCAAGGGATGTTTTGCCGACACCAGGAGGGCCAACCAAACAAAGAATCGGTCCTTTAAGTTTCTTAGCCCGTTGTTGCACGGCTAAATACTCAATGATCCGCTCTTTTACCTTTTCAAGACCATAATGATCAGTATCTAGCGTGATCTGAGCCTGCTTGATATCCTTCTTCACCCGGCTGCGCTTACCCCAAGGAACTGAGAGCATCCAATCAAGAAAGTTCCGTACCACAGTTGCCTCTGCAGACATTGGACTCATAGATTTGAGCTTTTTTAGTTCAGCGAGACATTTTTCTTTAGCTTCCTTGGATAGCTTAGTTTCAGAGATTTTATCTTCGAGCTCTTGGACTTCCTCTCGGCCATCGTCGCCCTCACCTAATTCCTTCTGAATAGCTTTCAGTTGCTCATTTAAATAATATTCACGCTGAGTTTTCTCCATCTGGCGTTTAACACGGCCACGAATTTTCTTCTCAACCTGCAAAACCCCAATTTCGCCTTCCATGTAGCCGAAAATGCGTTCCAACCGCTCAGCGATCGATACTGTGGACAGAAGTTCCTGCTTATCATCAATTTTGAGGGCTAAATGTGATGCAACAGTATCAGCAAGCTTGCCAGCATCATCAACCTGACTAACCGTTACCAACACCTCAGCTGGGATTTTTTTATTCAACTTCACATAATTTTCAAACTGGGCAACTACAGAGCGTGACAGTGCTTCAATCTCTGAATCATCGTCATCATGACCAGCCAGCAGCGTAGCCCGTGCCGCAAAATAATCATCTTCTTTCACGAATTCTTCGATATTGGCGCGATTAAACCCTTCAACAAGTACTTTCACAGTACCATCAGGTAATTTTAGGAGCTGCAAAACAGAGGCAACCGTACCCACCTCAAAAACATCGGCAGGACTTGGGTCATCTTCGCTCGCATCCTTCTGGGCAACCAAGAGAATTTGCTTGTCTTTAGCCATTACTTCTTCAAGCGCACGTACTGATTTATCCCGCCCAACGAATAGCGGTACGATCATATGCGGGAAGACAACGATATCCCGCAAAGGCAATACGGGCAGTACAACAGTGTTAACCGGATCGTTGGGAGTATCAGACATAAGAAGAAGCCTTATTTTAAGAAGACACATTACTGATAGCGAACTTAGGTTAAATCTCCCCTAATATGAAAGAAAAAGACGCCTAAAAGCGCCTTTACCCCAAAATTCACCATAGATTTTGTAGATAGGGGTTAAAATTCTAGTTTCAACCCCAATTTTATCCTTCAAACTAAACCATTTAGGCTGGTTGGTCTGCTTCTTCACGGCGTTCCGCGTAAATTTGCAGAGGACTCGCATCTGATTCTACCACTTCGGCATTGATCACAATTTCTTCAACACCTTCAAGGCTTGGCAAATCAAACATTGTATCAAGGAGTGTATCCTCCATGATCGAACGCAGTCCACGTGCTCCTGTCTTACGAGCAATCGCCATAAGAGCGTCCTCAGAGAATGTCAGTTTCACATTCTCCATATCAAAGAGCGCTTGATACTGTTTCAAGAGAGCATTCTTCGGTAGAGAAAGGATTTCAATCAAAGATGCTTCATCAAGGTCTTCAAGCGTAGCGATTACAGGCAATCGGCCCACAAACTCTGGGATCAAGCCAAACTTAAGTAAATCCTCAGGCTCTGTTTCTTTGAAAATTTCACCTGTTCCACGCTGATCAGGGCCAGTGACACTTGCCCCAAAACCAATAGACTTACCCTGCAATCGATTTGTGATTACTTTATCAAGGCCCGCAAAGGCGCCGCCACAAATAAAGAGAATATTAGTCGTATCAACCTGCAAAAACTCTTGCTGAGGATGTTTGCGACCACCTTGTGGTGGTACACTTGCGACAGTACCTTCCATAATCTTTAAAAGTGCTTGCTGTACGCCTTCACCGGAAACATCCCGTGTAATCGAAGGGTTATCTGCCTTCCGGCTAATTTTATCTACTTCATCAATATAGACAATACCACGCTGTGCGCGCTCAACATTATAGTCTGCAGACTGAAGGAGCTTAAGGATGATATTCTCGACATCTTCCCCCACATACCCAGCTTCGGTTAAAGTCGTCGCATCAGCCATCGTGAATGGCACATCCAAAATGCGCGCAAGCGTTTGAGCAAGAAGTGTTTTACCACACCCTGTCGGGCCAACTAAAAGAATGTTGGATTTCGCGAGCTCAACATCAGAGCTCGCGCTATTAGCGTGATTAAGACGTTTGTAGTGATTATGCACCGCAACAGACAAAACCTTCTTTGCACCCGCCTGTCCGATCACATAATCATTGAGAACTTGCAAGATTTCAAGCGGAGAAGGAACACCTTCACCGTCTTTAACAAGAGCACTTTTGCTTTCTTCTTTAATGATATCGTTACACAGCTCTACACACTCATCGCAGATAAAAACCGTCGGTCCTGCAATAAGCTTTCGAACCTCGTGCTGGCTTTTACCGCAAAAGGAACAATAGAGCGTGTTTTTCGAATCACTATTACTCAAATCTGTCACCGCATTTACTCTTTAGCTTACCCCTATGGTAAGACAGTTATCACTAAGCACAACTAAAAACTATAAGACCCAAACCTTTTGGCTTTCTTAACAGGTCAAATATTACTCTGGATCACGCGAGGTATAAACTTCGTCAATTAATCCAAATTTCTTCGCCTCAACAGGATCCATAAAATTATCACGGTCCATTGCTGTTTCGATAGTTTTCAAATCCTGCCCTGTGTGTTTGGCATAAATGCCATTCAAACGTTCGCGTAGGCTCAGTATCTCTTTCGCCTGAATTTCAATATCAACCGCTTGTCCTTGCGCGCCGCCAGAAGGCTGATGGATCATGATACGCGAGTTAGGAAGCGCATAGCGCATTCCCGGCTCACCAGCAGCCAAAAGCATGGACCCCATAGAGCATGCTTGACCAATACAGATGGTCGCAATTTTTGGCTTAACATATTGCATGGTATCATACATCGCGAGGCCACTCGTCACCACGCCGCCCGGGGAATTAATATAGAAAGAGATATCTTTTTCAGGGTTTTCAGCCTCAAGAAAAAGAAGCTGAGCCACAATCAAGCTGGAAACTTGATCATTCACTTGCCCGGTTAGGAAAATAATACGTTCTTTTAGCAGGCGTGAGTAAATGTCATATGACCGCTCTCCACGGTTGGTTTGTTCAACAACCATAGGCACAAGAGTGTTTGCGACCGTTTCCATAATATCGCTCATAAAGCGCTCCAATTAATTGTGTCAGAAAAACAAGCTGTCCCGCCTGATTCCTTAATTATCAACCTGTAGCAAAGACTGCAGACTAGCAGCAAGAGAATATCCAAAGTTTTCCACAAATAGATAGGTTGAACCACATCATATTTAAAGGATGATTGTGATAAAATTACAAAAGGGGCCAAAAGGCCCCTTCTGCATCGATTTATGTATGCAATAAATTCAAAACTATTTATCCGCGGCTTTCTTCTTAGCTGGCGCTTTTTTAGCTGCAGGCTTTTTAGCCGCAGCTTTTTTTGCTGGGGCTTTTTTCTCGCCAGAATCAGCTGCCTTAGCATCCTTTTTAGGGGCCGCTTTTTTCTTAGCCGGCGCTTTCTTCTTTGTTTTTACTGGATTTGCTTCTTCTTCGTCGATAGCGCGTACAGCCGCTTCAAGGTCATCACGAGAAACTTTTTTCTCAGTTACCTCGGCTTGATCGATTACGAAGTCCACAACCTTTTCTTCAAAGATAGGGGCACGAAGCTGTGCGCGAGCTTCTTCGTTCTTTTGGTAAAACTCGAAGACTTGAGCTTCTTGACCAGGATAGCGGCGCGCTTCTTCAATAATGCGGCGGTTCACTTCTTCCTGTGTAACTTGAACTTCGTTCTTCACACCGATTTCAGAAAGAAGAAGACCCAGGCGAACACGGCGTTCTGCAATTGAACGGAATTCCGCAGCTTCTGCTTCATCTTCAGGAGCGTCTTTACCAGCGAAGTCTTCAGGTTTTGCGTCGCCACTTGAAATAGCATCGCGTTTGATCTGTTCCCAAATCTGGCCAAACTCAAGGTCAACCATACCTGCAGGCACATCAAAACTATAGCTATCAGCTAGCGCATCAAGTAACGCACGTTTCATGTGAGCACGTGTAAGACTGTCGTTATCCGCCTCAATTTGACCTTTCAAGCTCTCTTTAAGAGAAGCAAGGTCTTCAAGGCCGAGGTTTTTAGCAAGCTCATCGTCAACTTTAGCTTCAGTCGGCTTTCGCACTTCCTGAACAGTCACTGAGAACTCAGCTTCTTTACCGGCAAGGTCAGCAGAATGATACTGCTCAGGGAAAGTTACTGTAACAACTTTCTCATCGCCAGCTTTTACACCAACAAGCTGATCTTCAAAACCAGGAATGAATGTGCCAGAACCGATCTCAAGCTGATGCCCTTCAGCAGCACCGCCATCGAAAGCCTCGCCGCCTACACGACCAATATAATCGATCAAAACAGCATCGCCGTCAGCGGCCTTCACTGTTTTAGCAGCTTTTTTATATGATTTCTGTTGACCCGCGATACGCTCAAGAGCTGAATCGATATCAGATTCAGCAACTTCCGCTACCCACCGCTCAAGCTTAGGTGCTTTAAAAGCGTCAACGTCAACATCAGGAAGAACTTCAACCTTCAGAGTGTACTCAAGGTCTTTGCCCGCTTCATATTCACCCATATCAACTTCAGGGCGAAGAGCTGGACGAAGTTCTTTTTCTTCGAATAGCTTTGCAGATGTCTCTTGCATTGTCTCAGAGATAACTTGTCCTTGAGCACGCTCGCCGTGTAGGCGTTTTAGCAATGAGAGAGGAGCTTTACCTGGGCGAAAGCCCTTGATGCTTGCTGTAGCACGAAACTCTTCTAAAACGCCATTAAGACGCGCATCAAGGTCAGATGCCGCCACAACAACTTTAAATTCACGTTTCAGGCCTTCATTCAGCAGTTCTTCGATCTGCATTGGTCTTCCAATTCTTTGTTATCTACTGTCCAAAGCTGAATTACGGAAATTCGATCTTTGTTAAATGGTGCGGGCGAAGGGACTTGAACCCCCACTTCCGAAGAAACTAGAACCTAAATCTAGCGCGTCTACCAATTTCGCCACGCCCGCATACCAAATTAACAACCTTATAACCACAGAGTGCGGTTAGAACCGGCTATTTATATCGTGTAAAACAGCTTGTGCTGTCAGTCTGTAACGACTGTTTGACGGGCTTATAAGCAGGCTCGCGGAGGAGTACAAGCAAATTTTGTCATTTCCTTAATAAAAAAACAAAATACCCTATAATTCTGTCATGGTAATACAGATGGAATTATATCCAAAAGGTCTGATGCAATGAGGCCACGCCCCACTTTCATGCCTGCCTCACCGTGTATCCATACAGCTGCTGATGCCGCCTCAAAAACAGGCATCCCTTGCACCATAAGCCCACCGATCAAACCGGCAAGAACATCTCCTGTTCCTCCAATAGCGAGCCATGAAGGTCCATTGCTCGCGATAGAGACCCTGCCATCAGGCGCTGCGACTATCGTCGAAACGCCTTTCAAAACAATAGTACTGTTGGTTATCTTTGCCGCTGAACGAGCTGCGCCAATCCTATCAGATACAACATCAAGTGATGGAAACAACTTGGCAAACTCCCCTTCGTGAGGGGTCATGACAACATCGCCGTCAGCTATGGCTTTCAAGTGCTCAGCTCTACCAACAAAACTTGAAAGCGCATCAGCATCTAAAACCATATTACACTTTTTCACACCAGCCTGCTGAACCAGTTCGACAGTTTTTTCTCCAACGCCTGCACCAGGGCCTAAAAGAACGGTCCCGATTCTTGGATCACCAAGTATACCTACAAAACCAAACGCAGAATCAAAACGCCTAACCATAACATCCGTAAGAGCTGCGGCTTGAACAGGGTAACTATCTGACGGCGCCGCAAGCGTCACAAGCCCGGCCCCCACACGTAATGCTGCCAAACTAGCAAGTCGAGAAGCTCCTAACGTAGGCTCTTTTCCACCCAGTACCAAAAGGTGCCCTCGATCATATTTATGAGAAGCAGGCCCTTGAAAAGGATAGGCATTACTCCAAAGCGTGGGCTCATTTGAAAAACACAGAGGGGTCATTTGATCAAGCACATCAGCAGATATACCTATATCAACCACATGGACGTGATCAGCTCCACCACAGTAGAAACGCCCAGGCGCTACAAGTTGCCCTGGCTTCCTATATGAAAAAGTTACTGTTGCATCCGCCTGAAAACAGCAGCCTGACACATTTCCCGTTTCTGCATTCAACCCACTTGGTACATCAACAGCTAGCCGGAAAGCATCTGTTTCATTGGCAGCAGCAATCAGGTTTGCGGCCTCGCCTTCAATCGGCTTATTCAACCCCACGCCAAACAGAGCATCAATTATTACCGACGCTCCCTTGAGAGAGCTTCCTGTCGCAGTGCCAATTGTGCCTTGCCATTTTTGAGCCATCTTAGCAGCGCCACCTGCTAGCTTTGCAGGTTCCCCAAGTAACTGAACTCGAACTGGATATCCCCATTCATAAAGGTGGCGTGCTGCAACAAAGCCATCCCCACCATTATTACCAGGACCACACAGCACAATAATTTCGCCGCCAAGCTCAAGAGGTGTACCCACATAATCGACAAGGACTTCAGCGACAGATCTACCGGCTGATTCCATGAGAGCAGCGCTCTTTTTTCCCGCCTTAATCGCACATTGATCAGCCTGTTGAGCCTCTGACGGCATCAACAAAATATGTTTATGGTTTGATGTGTTACCTGACATCCGTTCCCCCTTTGGAATCGGCGCAGTGTACCAAAAGAAAAGAGCCCCGAAAGGGGCTTCTTTAAAAAAACTTCAAAGTGGGGCGAGTAACCGGACTTGAACCGGCGGCCTCCAGAATCACAATCTGGCGTTCTAACCAACTGAACTATACCCGCCATCCTTTGAATGTGGCGCTTGTTTATGCGCAAGCGCTTGTGTTCGTCAAGCTTGAAATGAATGCTTTTTAACAAAGTAGGACTTTTTTCAACCCTCACACTGTATAGACAATACACAACTGCCTATATTTTGTGCAGAAATTATATATTTGATGCTCAGCTATTTCACTTAACTAGAGTAAAGTCAGGCCATTCCGGGAACAGAAAAAACTGGCACGCTCCATGCTAAAGAAAGCACGACGTAAGCGCGACGCCAGCAAAATGGTAGAATAAAATGAAAAAAATTGAAGCGATAATTAAACCTTTCAAACTTGATGAAGTGAAAGAAGCACTTCACGACATCGGCATATCAGGGATTACTGTCACTGAAGCGAAAGGTTTCGGACGTCAAAAAGGACACACCGAACTTTACCGCGGCGCTGAATATGTTGTCGACTTTGTTCCAAAGGTCAAAGTCGAAGTAGTCATCGAGGCCTCTCAAGCGGAACGAGCGGTAGAAGCCATTAAAAACGCTGCACACACAGGCCGCATTGGTGATGGCAAGATTTTTGTCAGCCCTGTTGAAGACGCTATTCGCATCCGCACCGGCGAAACCGGCGCTGATGCCATTTAACCATACGGCTATTTATAATTATTTTCAGCAGCGCCGTTAATGGGCGTTCTGGAGAATCCAACTACCCGGGATATAAAGGAAGTTTACATGTCAAAATATACCAACCTCAGCATCGAGGAATTTCTCGCTCTTGTAAAAGAAACCAAAGCTGAGTGGGTGGATCTGCGCTTTACAGATGTAAAAGGCAAATGGCAGCATTTAACTATGGATGCTAGCGTTGTGGACGAAGACATGCTCACCGAAGGCGTGATGTTTGATGGTTCGTCTATTGAAGGCTGGAAAGCAATTAACGAATCAGACATGATTCTGATGCCTGACCTAAATTCGGTTACGCTTGACCCTTTCACTGCCGACGTAACAGTCGTTGTATTCTGTGACATCCTAGAGCCATCAACTGGCCAAGCTTATGGCCGCGACCCACGTGGAACGGCTAAAAAAGCAGAAGAGTACCTTAAATTTACAGGTATCGGCGATACAGCCTATTTTGGCCCGGAACCAGAGTTTTTCGTATTTGACGACGTAAAATTCAATGTTGGATACAATGGTGCAGGTTACTCAATTGACGATATTGAAGGCCCATATAACAGTGGCCGTTCCTACGATGAAGGCAACTATGGCCACCGCCCACGTGTAAAAGGCGGATACTTCCCTGTTGCTCCAGTAGACAGCTGTGTTGATCTACGTGGTGAAATGGTGAAGGTCATGAAAGAGATGGGCCTTAAAATGGACAAGCACCACCACGAAGTGGCTGCTTCTCAGCATGAGCTTGGTATGCTTTTCTCCACTCTCACAACAACTGCTGATAACGTGCAAGTATATAAGTATGCTGTACACCAAGTTGCTCATACATACGGCAAGACAGCGACCTTTATGCCAAAACCCGTTGCTGAAGATAATGGTTCAGGTATGCATGTTCACCAATCTATCTGGAAAGACGGTGACGCAACATTCGCCGGTAGCAGTTATGCAGATCTTTCCGAGACTGCTCTGTATTACATTGGTGGCATCATCAAACACGCAAAAGCGATCAATGCATTCACTAACCCCTCTACAAACAGCTATAAACGCCTCGTACCTGGTTTTGAAGCGCCTGTACTTCTAGCATACTCAGCTCGCAACCGCTCTGCGTCTTGCCGTATTCCTTATGGAACAAGCCCGAAGGCAAAACGTGTTGAAATCCGCTTCCCCGACGCAACGGCAAATCCATATTATGCCTTTGCTGCAATGTTGATGGCTGGCCTTGACGGTATCAAAAATAAAATCCACCCAGGTGAAGCAATGGACAAAGACCTGTACGCGCTTCCACCTGAAGAACTCGCAGGTGTTCCAACAGTTGCAGGCTCCCTCCGCGAAGCTCTTGAAGCACTGGATGCTGACCGTGAGTTCCTCAAACAAGGTGATGTTTTCTCCGATGATCAGATCGATGCATATATTGACCTGAAGATGGAAGAAGTGAAGAGATTGGACCTTACACCGCATCCGGTTGAATTCGACATGTACTACAGTGCCTAAATCGCTGTAATTCTTCAAACCTCAAAAGGGCCTCATCAATTCGAGGCCCTTTTTTAGTGGATGTTAACCTTTCCAGTATTTACTTTACTTACAAGATTAAAATATAAGCTGGCACTATAGTTTAGTTTGATAGGTAGCTAGTAAACAGGTGTCTTTGAATGCATATTGAGTATACAGCGGAACAAACCGCCCTTCAGCCAAAGCTGGAGGCAGCCAATATTAATCCAGAGAGCTTCCTTGCAACAGATTATCTTAATCATTACAATGAGATAGTAATGCTGCTAGAAATGATACCCGACATGCCGGACATGGTGGAAGACGCTGCTGAATGGCAGCCCAAAAGTTATGCTCAACATTTTCAGGACAGTGGATTTCAAGACACAGAGCTTGCAATTGAGGCTTTTGAAAAAGCACCAAATTTAATTCGTAACGCGTTCAGCGCTGTTTGCAAACAAATCGACACAATAATTCTCTCTACGATTGCAGGCCTAAATGCCCTAAATGCCGCTGAACGTGGCTTATCTGGTGCAGCAAGTGATTTAATCCGGCAGCGGGTCAAAGATTCTCAGGAACTTCTTCTAAAACTCAACCAGGTTGTTCACGGCAAAATTGATGACGAAGAAAGCTTTGTCGGCTCTCTTGATATTGATGACAGCCCTGAAGCTGATGAAGTTCAATCTCAAGAAGATATCGACAAACTATTTGATTAGACATCTTTCTAACTAAGTGAATACGCTTAGGTTGCTCCAGCCTGCCCAATCTGCATACTCAATCTGTTGGCAGCATCCTAATTATTTTAGACCGACATTAATACTTGCTGCCAAATAACCCTCACATCATATTTCTTCAGTTGTGCTTTTGAATGAGTAAATACTCCACCCTAAGCTTGCGTTTAATCGGCCACGACTAACAGTAATGTCAGCACGACCTCACATAAATTCAATAAATATCCAGAAACGATGGAGAAAATAATCAAATGCTCCCATATTCTCGGCATGCATCATTACAAGCTTAAACGTGATAATACCTGCCGTAAAACAATTTAAAGTAGAATATTTATGGCCGATGCAAACACTTATGACTAAATTGCAGGGCGAAAATCTTCACCATCAGCAAGCACGGCCAAAGAAACCGTTTTAATAAGGTCCGGATAGTTTTCTCTCGAAAGACTAACTAAGGGAAATTTACTCATTTGCACTTGGCTAATGCGCTCAACGGTCCAAACAGATAGTGCGTCATCAGTTTGCGCGTATTTATCGCCCACTGAAACTGCCGCTTCATATTCTGAAGCCTCATCAACACCCAAAAAGCGTTTAAGCAAATTCATTGGCTGAAAACTTGTCATAGTTCGTCCCTTCCTTTGCCCAATCAGTCCTGTTAGCTTTATACAAACCCTTTAAGAAAGAGTTTATGAAGAGCCTAATTATTTACTATAATCAAGACCGCACTACAAAATATATGTTTATGTGACATATAATCCACTATATATTGACATTCTTGACGAACCAGAGCTGCTAGTTTACTTCCCTTACTGACGGCTATTTTTAGGGTGGGGTTTATGAGCGATCTGTTCGAAGTACAACAAACAAAAACCGACTATTCAGCCAAAGACATTGAAGTTCTTGAGGGTTTAGAGCCAGTTAGGCAACGCCCAGGCATGTATATTGGTGGCACCGATGAACGGGCTCTACACCATCTGGTTGCCGAAATTCTAGACAACTCTATGGATGAAGCTGTCGCAGGCCATGCGAATCGCATTACTTTGTCTATGAATGCCGATGGTTCGGTTTCTATTAGCGATAACGGGCGCGGAATTCCAACCGACCCTCACCCCAAATATCCGGGCAAATCAGCATTAGAAGTCATAATGACTACACTGCACTCAGGTGGTAAGTTTAGCAGTGATGCATATGCTACCTCTGGTGGCTTGCACGGAGTGGGGATTTCTGTTGTGAACGCACTTAGCTCCACCATGACAGTTGAAGTTGCCCGCGACCGTAATGCATGGCAACAGGAATATTCTCGTGGTAAAGTAGCCAAACCACTGGAAAACCTTGGTCCTGTACAGAACCGCCGAGGTACAAAAGTTACTTTCCTGCCGGACCATGAAATTTTCGGTACCAAGCTGTCTCTCAAGCCATCTCGTTTATATAAAATGGCTAGATCCAAAGCTTACTTGTTTCGCGGTGTAGAAATTCGCTTCAAATGTGACCCTGAGCTGATCATCGAAGATGATCAAACACCCACAGAAGCAACTTTGCATTTTCCTGGTGGCCTATCAGACTATTTGCAAGAGACACTCAAGAAACGCACCTGTGTGACTGAAGCGCCATTCGCAGGTTTTGTTAAATTTCCTGAGGAAAGTGGCCAAGTTGAATGGGCAATTCATTGGCCAGAATTCGGAGATGGATTCTGCAATAGTTATTGTAACACTATTCCTACACCGCAAGGGGGAACACATGAAAACGGCCTTCGAAGCGCCTTGCTACGCGGCCTAAAAACATACGGCGAACTAACAAACAATAAAAAGGCAGCTCAACTAACTGCTGATGATATTTGTGGTTCATCTTGTGTAATGCTTTCCGTTTTCATTAGGGATCCACAGTTCCAAGGGCAAACAAAAGACAAGCTTTCGACGGCAGATGCACATCGTTTGACTGAAAACGCTATTCGTGACGCATTTGATCACTGGCTTGCGGACCACCCTGACAGGGCCAATGGCTTGGTAACATGGGCTTTAGAGCGCCTAGAAGAGCGTATGCGCCGCAAACAAGAGCGTGAGATTAAACGTGCTACAGCTGTTGGAAAACGCAAACTCCGTCTACCAGGCAAGCTAACCGATTGCTCAAGCGCAGATGCGGAGGATACCGAAATTTATATCGTGGAGGGTGATTCTGCCGGCGGATCAGCCAAACAAGCCCGAAACCGAAAAAACCAAGCCATTCTTCCAATTCGCGGAAAAATTCTAAATGTTGCTTCCGCGACCCGTGATAAGATTGCAGCCAATCAAGAGGTGAAAGACCTTATTTTAGCACTCGGGTGCGGTACCCGCGAACACTGTGATATTGAGGCTCTTCGATACGAAAAAGTTATTATTATGACCGATGCGGACGTGGACGGTGCCCATATCGCAACACTCCTAATGACATTTTTCTTTCAAGAGATGCCGCAATTAGTCCGTAGCGGCCGTCTTTATTTAGCACAACCACCTTTATATAGGCTCGCGAAAGGTGGTAAAGTTTTCTACGCACGAGATGACGCGCATAAAGACGAATTGATGGCTAGAGAATTTGCCGGCAAGGGAAAAATTGATATCAGCCGCTTTAAAGGCCTTGGCGAGATGCCCCCTGCCCAACTTAAAGAAACAACTATGGCACCAAAGAATCGTACTCTGTTACGTGTAACACTGCCACCTGATTACAATGAACGAGCGCAGGTGAACCAGCTTGTGGATGACTTGATGGGCAAAAAGCCCGAAAAACGCTTTGAGTTTATTCGCGACAACGCTGCTGATATTGATAATCTTGACATATAACCATGAGTACTTTGGGACAATCCATGTAGCCTAAAGTATCCATGATCTTCTGTTAAATAGTCATTTGATGCGCCAGCACCAATCATTCATTGACATTCAGTGCTTGGAACCTATGCTGCCGCCTCAATTGTATTGTGGAAAAATGGTAGACTGTGAATGGGTTTTGACCGCCTTGGACTGAGTGATCCAACTTTATCGGCTGTAGCAGACGCTGGGTATAGTGAACCTACACCTATTCAGGCGCAAGCTATCCCTCAAGTATTGATGGGCCGCGATGTATTGGGCATTGCCCAAACTGGTACCGGGAAAACAGCGTCTTTCACGCTTCCAATGATTGATATTCTGTCCGAGGGCCGAGCGCGGGCTCGCATGCCTCGCTCACTTATTCTGGAGCCTACGCGTGAACTTGCAGCACAAGTTGCTGATAGTTTCGTAAAATATGGCAAAAACCACAAGCTCACTATGGCACTGCTTATTGGCGGCGTGAATTTTGCGGAACAAGAAAAAGCTCTGGACCGTGGCGCAGATGTTCTCATTGCCACTCCTGGTCGTCTACTCGACCATTTTGAACGTGGAAAATTGCTCCTGAATGGCATCGATATTCTCGTTGTAGACGAAGCAGACCGTATGCTCGATATGGGCTTTATACCAGATGTTGAAAAAATCTGCGAACGCATCACCAAAAAGCACCAAACACTATTCTTCTCGGCAACGATGCCTCCTGTTATTCAGCGCCTGACGAAACAGTTTTTGGATGACCCTAAAAAAATTGAAGTTGCTCGCCCCGCAACAACAGCCTCAACTATTGAGCAAATGCTCATAGAAGTAGGCCCACGCGACAAGCGCAAAGCACTGCGTCAAATGCTACGTGAAGAAGAAATCAAAAACGGTATTATCTTTTGCAACCGCAAACGAGATGTCAAAGAAGTCTATCTTTCGCTTGAAAGTCATGGATTTAGTGTAGGTCAACTACACGGTGATATGGAACAAAGTGACCGGATGGAAGTGCTCCGCAAATTCAAAGAAAATGAAATCCAGCTGCTTTGCGCGTCAGACGTAGCCGCACGTGGCCTTGACGTACCTGATGTAAGCCATGTTTTCAATTTTGATGTCCCCGGCCATGCCGACGACTATGTACACCGTATTGGCCGCACTGGGCGCGCTGGGCGCAAAGGTAAAGCCATTACCATCACAACTAAATCTAAAGTCGACAATAAGCTTTTGGAAGCTATTGAAAGACTAACAAAGTCGCCGCTTAAACGCATTGAGAATTTAGAAATTAAACCTGAAAAACGCCCTAGCCGTCAATCAGAAGACATAAAAGCTGATGAAAAGCCTGCTGAGCACCGGCCAGCCCGCAGAAATGAGCGGACTCAGGATCGTAATCGTGGCAGAAATCAAGGCCGCAGTTATGATCGATCAAATGACCGCAATAATGACCGCAGCCGCGATAAGATCAAATTTGCTCCAGACGATATGCCTAAGGAACCTTTTGTTGGCCTTGGCCCGCATGTTCCGGCCTTCTTACTTAAAGAAGTAAACCTCGGAAAAAAATAACAACTTGTCTAGATGTCGCTAAAATCTAAATCATCCTTGTAGCTCAAGATAGCAGCAAGGATGATTTTCTATGGTCAACTATGAAACACTCACCCTCTCCTTAAACGACGGACTTGCCGTCCTTACTCTCAATCGCCCTGATAAACTCAATGCCCTTAACGGACAGCTGAGAAAAGAACTCGTCCATGCTATTCGACATGTAGGTGCGAAAGACACTAGTGCGCGCGGCCTTCTCATTATGGGTAAAGGCAAGGCTTTTTGCTCTGGCGCAGACCTTTATGAAAGCATGGAGCAAGGCAGCGATTGGGATGCAGGTGCCAATCTCATGGAAACTTACCACCCCATACTGCTTGAACTTGCTGCACTTAACATTCCGGTTATAGCGGCTGTTAACGGCGTTGCCGCAGGCGCAGGCATGAGTATTGCCATAGCTGCTGACATCGTTATTGCCGCTGAAAGCGCCTACTTCCTTCAGGCCTTCATCAACATTGGGTTGGTGCCAGACGCAGGCAGCACATACATATTACCGCGCCTAATCGGAGAAGCGAGAGCCAAATCAATGATGATGCTCGGTGAAAAAATCTCAGCAACAAAAGCGCAAAACTGGGGCATGATCCATTCAGTTGTTCCTGACGAGGAACTGTCTGAATCCGCCCTTAGTATTGCTAAAAAATTTGCAACCGGACCAACTGTCGCTTTATCGGGCATCAGGAAGCTATTAGCCGTCAGTTCAACAAACTCATTCAGTGCGCAAATACAAGCTGAAGCCTTGGCTCAACGAACAGCCAGCCAATCTTTTGACTGTGTTGAAGGGGTAACAGCCTTCATCCAAAAAAGAACTTCAAACTTTAGTGGCCGTTAAATAGCCATCTTTCCTATTGACAAAAAGCGCTCATCAGTGTGTTTAACACTATAGAACATATAGGAAACAAACAGGCGTTCAGTGAATAATCCACTTGCAATAACCGGTAGAATAATGCTTCGAGCATTATCTGACTTTGGCAGATTGGCTCAATTTGCCTCCACATCCATCAGCCATATAGTTAGGCCGCCCATATATTGGCGGCTCATTTTCCAACAAATGTGGTTAATCGGATATAATAGTCTACCTGTTGTTGGCTTAACGGCTCTATTTACCGGCGCAGCTCTTGCCCAACAGATATTCATTGGAGGAAGCCGTTTTAATGCTGAATCTGTAGTTCCAGGCGTAGTGGTTATCGCTATTGTTAGGGAGCTTGGTCCAGTACTCGGCGGACTGATGGTCGCAGGACGCGTCTCCAGTGCCATGGCCGCAGAGCTTGGTACTATGCGGGTAACCGAGCAAATTGATGCGCTTATTACCCTATCAACAGATCCCTTCAAATATTTAATTGCACCGCGCTTGATTGCGGCCATAATTACTGTGCCGCTCTTGGTACTCGTCGCAAATATCATTGGCATTTTGGGTGGTTTCTTAATTGGAACGGAGCGCCTTGGACTTAACAGCGCTATATATTTGCAGGTGACAGTCGACTTTCTTGAACAGGCCGACGTAGTTTCATCGCTTGTAAAAGCAGCTGTTTTTGGCTTTTTCATTGCCCTGATGGGCAGTTATCATGGTTACCATAGCCGTGGCGGTGCCCAAGGTGTTGGTAAAGCAACAACAAATGCTGTTGTGTCTGCTTTCATTGCTATTCTTTTATCTAACTTGATTATCACAGTCATCGTTTTTGGAGGTGCATCATGACGAGTACTCCCATGATCGAACTTACCGATGTGAAGAAAGGCTTTTCACCAAAACAAATACTAAATGGTGTGAATTTAGCGGTAGAAAAAGGACAATCCCTTGTCATCATTGGCGGCTCTGGTTCTGGTAAATCAGTGACACTCAAATGTGTACTTGGACTTATGAGCCCAGATAGTGGTTCTATCCGCGTGGCAGGCAAAGAAACCATCCAACAAAGCATAAGCGCCCGCAAAATAATGTTGCGCAAATTTGGCATGCTTTTTCAAGGTGCTGCGCTATTTGATAGTATACCTGTATGGGAGAATGTCGCTTTCGGCCTTATCCAAGGTAATGGGCACAATAAAAAAGATGCCAAAGAGATTGCTATCGAAAAACTCCGCCGGGTTGGCCTAATGCCGGATGTAGCGGAACTCTCACCTGCAGAACTGTCCGGAGGCATGCAAAAACGTGTTGGACTTGCCCGTGCAATTG
>CAXBKT010000067.1:0-18136 GCA_963976155.1 uncultured Kordiimonadaceae bacterium
TTCATGCTAACCGATACAAAAAAGGCGCCAGATTTCTCGGGCGCCTTTTTCATGTTACAAAACCGAATTAATCCACAGACAAAATACCCTGATTCATAAGAGATTCTGCAATCTGCACAGCGTTAAGCGCAGCACCTTTGCGCAAATTATCAGACACTACCCAAATATTCAGACCATTATCGACAGTCTTATCCTCGCGGATACGAGAAATATAGGTCGCAAAATCACCAACACATTCAAGCGGTGTGATATAGCCGCCGTCTTCGCGCTTATCTATAACCAAGCAACCCGGTGCTTCACGTAGGATTTTGCGTGCTTCTTTGTCACTCAGTGGTTTTTCAAATTCAAGATTGATCGCTTCAGCATGACCAACAAACACTGGTACACGTACGCATGTGGCTGTCACGCTGACGTTCGGATCAAGTATCTTGTGTGTTTCGGCTACCATCTTCCACTCTTCTTTAGTGGAGCCATCATCCATAAATACATCAATATGCGGGATAACGTTGAACGCAATCTGCTTCGGGTACACATTCGTTTCAATCGGGTCATTCACAAACACTGCACGTGTTTGATGGAACAATTCATCCATCGCAGCAGAACCAGAGCCAGACACCGACTGATATGTGGAAACGACAACACGCTTGATTGTGGCAGCGTCATGAAGCGGCTTCAAGGCAACCAGCATTTGAGCTGTTGAACAGTTAGGATTAGCAATGATGTTTTTCTTGATACCGTCTTTCAATACGTGCGCATTCACTTCAGGCACGACAAGCGGCACATCAGGGTCCATGCGGTAAAGTGAGGCGTTATCAATAACAATCGCACCAGCTTTCGCAAATTTCGGGGCATATTCTTCTGATACCTTAGAGCCCGCAGCAAACAAAGCGATATCCACACCCGTAACATCGAACGTATCGAGCGCAACAATCTTAAGTTCCTTATCGCCGTACCCAACCTCTTGTCCCATGGACTTTCTGGATGCAATCGCAATAACTTCCGTTGCTGGGAACTGACGTTCCGCAAGGATATTCAACATTTCACGACCGACATTACCAGTCGCACCTACAACAGCGACGCGAAAACCCATTATAATCTCCTGTGGGTATGACGGGGCAAGCTTATGCCCCAATTAAAAACTATCCTAAGGCAGCGAGAATACCGTCTCCCATGCCTTCAGTACCAACTTGCTGCATACCATCGCTCATTAGATCACCTGTCCGCAGACCATTTGCGAGCGTTTTAGAAACAGCTTCTTCTATTTTATCAGCAGCATCGCCCATCTCTAACGAGTAACGAAGCGCCATTGCAAAGCTAAGAATAGCCGCGATAGGATTTGCTATGCCTTGGCCCGCAATATCAGGTGCAGAACCGTGCACAGGCTCATAGAGGCCAGGGCCACCATTACCAAGTGACGCAGACGGCAGCATACCAAGTGACCCTGTTAGCATCGCAGCAGCATCAGAAAGGATATCCCCAAAAAGATTATCCGTAAGGATAACGTCAAATTGCTTTGGCGCCTTCACAAGCTGCATCGCGCAGTTGTCAGCAAGGATGTGTTCAAGCTTCACGTCAGAATATTCTTCCGCGTGCAGTTTCGTTACTTCTTCACGCCAAAGCAGGCCCGCTTCCATGACATTCGCTTTTTCTGCACTATGAACTTTACCGCCACGTTTTCGTGCCATTTTGAACGCCACATGCGCGATACGAATGATTTCTTTATCAGTATAACGCTGCGTATTAATCCCCACACGCCCGCCGTCAGGTAGGTCTTCAATACCGCGTGGTTCACCAAAGTACACACCGCCAGCAAGCTCGCGTACAAACAGCAGGTCAAGGCCGGCAACAATATCACGCTTCAAGCTAGACGCATCAGCGAGCGCGTCAAAGCACATTGCTGGGCGCAGATTTGCGAACAAGTCAAGGTCTTTTCGGAGACGTAACAAACCAGCTTCAGGACGCTTGGCATATTCGGTTTTACCGTCCCACTTGGGGCCACCAACACAGCCCATAACAATCGCATCGGATGCTTTTGCTTTTGCAAGCGTTTCATCAGAAAGCGGTACACCATCAGCGTCATATGCACAGCCACCGATCAGACCTTCGGATATATTGAAGGTAACACCATAAGCACCTTCGACCCACGTCATAACACGGCGCACTTGCGTCATAATTTCTGGGCCAATGCCGTCACCCGGCAACAACATGATATTCTTGGTTGTCATTTCAAAATATCCCTAAAATCAATTTGTCTCTTATGCCGCTTAACCTCGGAATAACCAAGGGGTCATCAGCTGAGTTTTTTCTTCGTATGAGTTAATCGCAGCTAATGACTGAAGCGTTTGCCCTACTTCATCAAGGCCGTCTAGCAGCATTTTTTTATGTGATGGATTATAGTCAAATTCATAAAACGCGTTTTCACAGCGCACTGTTTGCTCATTAAGGTCCACTTGAATGGTATGACCTGCTTCAGCAGCAACAACCAAAGCATCTACCTGCTCAAGCGGCAGAGCAACTGTCAGAATGCCATTCTTGACGCAGTTGCCAGCGAAGATATCTGCAAAGCTAGGTGCGATAATACAACGATACCCTAGCTCCGCAATGGCCCAAGGCGCATGCTCACGACTTGAACCACAGCCAAAATTATCACCCGCAATAAGAATTTTTGCGCCCTTATAGCGCTCGCTGTCAAAAACATTGTCTTCAATACGAGCACCATCCGCATCAAAACGAACACTTTCAAATGCATGTTCACCGAAGCCGGTACGTTTGATCGACTTAAGGTGTTTTGCTGGTATGATAATGTCAGTATCAACATTAACCCGCGGGAACGGCGTAGCGATTGAAGTAATTCTTTGAAATTTTTCCATCTTCTTTACTCCCTAAAGCTCACGCACATCGACAAAATGACCTGCAATTGCAGCAGCAGCAGCCATCGCTGGGCTCACGAGGTGCGTACGCGCGCCAGGGCCTTGACGACCGACAAAATTACGATTACTCGTTGAAGCAACATGCTCACCCACACCTGCTTTATCGGGATTCATTGCAAGACACATAGAGCACCCTGGCTCACGCCACTGAAAGCCCGCTTCCACAAGAATTTTATCAAGCCCTTCAGCTTCGGCTTGTTCTTTAACAAGGCCTGAGCCCGGCACAACAAGTGCCTCGATAATACGGCCCGATACCCTGTGGCCTTTAACAACTTCAGCAACTACGCGAATATCCTCGATCCTGCTATTAGTACAAGAACCAATAAAGACGCGGTCCACCTGAATATCTGTCATAGCCTGACCTTCTTTAAGGCCCATATATTCAAGAGCCTTAGCCACAGCTTCTTGTTTTGCAGGATCTGCAAAAGACTTGATCTGCGGTACTAAACCGGTAATTGGCACAACATCCTCTGGGCTGGTACCCCAAGTTACAAGCGGTGCAATATCACTACCATCAATAACAATCTCTTTGTCAAACATTGCACCAGCGTCACTTTTTAGTGACTGCCAATAGTTCACCGCAGCTTCCCACTGTCCTGCTTTTGGCGCATAAGGACGGCCCTTAACATAATCGAATGTTTTCATGTCGGGCGCTACTAGGCCTGCACGAGCACCAGCTTCAATTGCCATATTACAGAGCGTCATCCGTCCTTCCATCGTAAGTGCTTCGATGATAGGCCCCGCAAACTCAATAACATGAGCTGTACCACCCCCTGTACCAATCGCACCAATGATTGCAAGCGCCACGTCTTTCGCGGAGCAACCAGCCGTTAACTCACCAGTAACACTTACTCGCATATTTTTCGATTTTTTCAGCTGAAGCGTTTGTGTCGCCATGACATGTTCAACTTCAGATGTGCCAATACCAAACGCAAGCGCCCCAAAGGCGCCATGCGTAGAAGTATGGCTATCACCACAGACCATCGTGAGCCCTGGCTGAGTAAACCCTTGCTCAGGACCAACCACATGCACGATACCCTGACGGACATCATCCATCGCTATATAATCAAGACCGAACTCTTCTACGTTTGCTTCAAGCGCAGTTAGCTGCGCTGTCGACATTGGATCAGGATTGGGAAGGTCACGATCTTTCGTCGGAACGTTATGATCCGGCACCGCAATAATGCTGTCAGGACGGTGTATTTTACGCCCGGCTGCACGCAAACCATCAAAAGCCTGAGGGCTCGTCACTTCATGCACAAGGTGCCTGTCGATATACAAGAGTGCAACACCGTTGCCGTGATCCTCAACAACATGATGATCCCATATCTTATCGTACATGGTTCTGGGCAATGCTTGTGACATCCATACGCTCCCGATAATTCGTTTTAAGTTCGGTCTGACAACCTATGAATATTTCCCGTTCTAACGAGTACACTTATCCACAGACATAAAAAACGAGGGCAAACTTTCGTCCGCCCCCGTCTCATATAACCAACCGTAGCGGTTAGCAATAAAATTATAAACCTTGATAGGTTTTTGTAATTTTATTGCTCAATTATTTTTTACGGTTAAAGTCTTTTTTCTCAGCGATACGTGCAGATTTACCAGTACGGCCACGAAGATAGTAAAGCTTCGCGCGGCGCACTTTACCACGGCGAACAACAGTGATGTTATCAACGATAGGGCCGAAAAGTGGGAATACCCGCTCAACGCCTTCGCCGTATGAAATCTTACGCACAGTGAAGTTTGAACTGATGCCTTTGTTTGAACGTGCGATACACACACCTTCAAATGCCTGAATACGCTCGCGGTCACCCTCACGAACTTTCACGTCCACACGAAGTGTATCACCAGCACCAAATTCTGGTACGGTTTTACCTTCTGTAAGCTTAGCAATCTGTTCTTGTTCTAGTTTTTCAATAATGTTCATTGGTTTACACCTTTTCTTTCTTGTCCCGAACATAGGTCGACCAGAGATCAGGCCGACGTGATTGGGTTAACTCTTCTCTTTTAGTGCGCCGCCATTCAGCGACTTTTTTGTGGTGCCCACTTGTGAGCACCGGCGGGATCTCGCGCCCTTCCCAAACTTGTGGTCTGGTATAGTGCGGGTATTCGAGAAGCCCATTATCAAAACTCTCTTCATCCAGCGTTGCATTTGCGCCCATAATCCCAGGCAGCAATCGCACCACCGCGTCTAACATAACCATTGCTGCTGGTTCACCGCCTGACAGCACAAAGTCACCAACGCTTATTTCTTCAACGTCGTGGGCCTCAAGAACACGTTCATCAACGCCTTCGAAGCGACCACACAGTATCGTTACACCACCTGCTTCCTGCCATCTTACCGCGTCAGCCTGCTCAAAGCGGCGCCCACGGGGGCTCATGTAAACAAGCGGCCAGTTTGGCTTGGCATCAGCTTTAGCTGCATCAATTGCCTTACCTAAAATATCAGCGCGCATAACCATCCCGGGGCCACCGCCCGCAGGAGTATCGTCCACTGAGCGGTGCTTATCGCTTGAAAAATTGCGAATGTCCAGCGTTTTTAGCGCCCATTTACCCTCTTTTAGCCCCTTACCAGCAAGAGACTGACCAAGTGTCCCAGGAAACATCTCAGGGAAGATAGTCAAAAGCTGCGCTGTGAAACCCGGTTCCACTATTCATCCCCGTCCGTATCACGCTCACTGACATGAATTTTTTGCCACTCATCAAAGGCAATAGTCACACTACCAGCAGCTATATTAACGGTTGGAACAAATACTTTACGGAAAGGCACAAACACTTGGCGCCCAAGGTTTTTAACAGCCTCGTTCAGCACGAGCTCAAGTAGATCTTCTGAACCAAAGTTCTCAACTGCCCGCACAAAACCAATTTCAGCACCAGTATCATCAAATGCGATCAAACCAATAAGGTCAGCGAGATAAAACTCATCCTCTTCTGCTTGAGGTAAAGACGCACGCGACACAAACAATTGAGTACTTTTAAGTGCTTGCGCCTCTTCCGGTGTCTCAACACCTTCAAGACGCACTACAAAGCTATCTTTAGCGACGCGAACTTTTTTCAAAGACACTAAAGGCCCGTTTGGACCTTTGTAAATTTCTGAGTATGTGAAAATAGCATCAGGCCCGTCTGTGAAAGACTTAAGCTTTATATCACCTCGGACACCATGAGAGCCAGCAATAGCCCCGACACAAATCCAATCACCGTCAATGCCGGCTTGGCGGCGTTCTTCACGTCCGTTAGATTCTTGTCCGTTGGTCATCTGACATACTCGGTAAGTTGGCCCCTCAAGCGAGGGGCCAAATTAGGCTTACTCTGCAGCAGCTTCTTCAGCTGGAGCTTCTGCAGGTGCAGCAGCTGCGGCAGCTTCAGCGGCTTCTTTTGCAGCTTCAGCAGCAGCTTCAGCTTTTTCTTTTTTCTCTTCGATCAAATCGAGAGCTTTCTGGCCAGGCTTCGCTTTATTCGGGTTGTTGCGAACTTTTTTCTCAGCCATGCCAGCTGCTTCAAGAAAACGCTGGACACGGTCAGAAGGTTTCGCGCCTTCACTGATCCAATGCTTCAGACGCTCTTCAAGAAGAATAACGCGTTTCTCGTCATCTTTATTGAGCATTGGGTTGTATGAACCCACTTTTTCAATGTAACGGCCATCACGTGCCATGCGGCTATCAGCCACAACAATACGATAATAAGGACGTTTTTTCGCGCCACCGCGTGCAAGACGAATTACTGTTGCCATTTTAGTTCCTTTCAGAATCCCAAAACCAATATCGGGATTATTCTCAAGTTAGTGTTTATTTAAACAATTTATCAAAACCAGGAGGCATACCACCGCCCATCCCTGGCATACCGCCCATCCCTGGCATACTAGGCATCCGACCACCCTTGCCCATCTTGGACATTTTCTTCATCATCTTGGCCATCTGCATATGCATTTTCAGGAGTTTATTCACCTCAGGCACGCCGACACCGGCCCCTGATGCAATACGCTTCTTGCGGGATGCATTAATAACCCGCGGCTGTTTGCGTTCACCCTGCGTCATGGAAGAAATAATGGCTTCCTGACGTTTAAAAACTTTATCGTCCACGCCCTGCTGGTCCATCGCGGACTTCATCTTGCCGATACCCGGCAACATGTTCAGCACGCCCTTCATACCACCAAGTTTTGACATCTGCTGCAGCTGCGTGCGCAAATCGTCTAAATCGAATTCGCCCTTGGCCATTTTCTTAGCCATTTTTTCAGCGTCTTCTTGCTCAATAGTTTCAGCGGCTTTTTCAACAAGGCTGACAACATCACCCATGCCAAGAATACGGCCTGCAACACGCTCAGGATGGAAATCCTCAAGCGCATCCATTTTCTCACCAGTACCCGCAAGCTTAATTGGCTTGCCAGTAACTGCCCGCATTGAAAGTGCAGCACCACCACGGCCATCACCGTCCATACGGGTAAGAGCAACACCCGTGATACCAACTTGCGTATCAAATTCTTTCGCTACATTAACAGCGTCCTGACCAGTTAAACTGTCGGCAACTAGAAGCGTTTCTACCGGCTGCGTCGCGTTGCGAACCGCAACAACTTCTGCCATCAAACTTTGGTCAACATGCAAACGCCCAGCCGTATCGAGCATAACAACGTCAAAGCCCTGAAGCTTTGCGGACTGCATCGCACGGTTTGCGATATCAACAGGCATTTGGCCTTCAATGATCGGCAACGTTTTAACGCCGATCTGCTCGCCAAGAATTTTCAGCTGTTCTTGTGCAGCGGGACGGCGCACATCAAGCGATGCCATCAAAACTTTTTGTTTTTGTTTTTCAGTAAGGCGCTTCGCAATTTTCGCAGTTGTGGTCGTTTTACCAGAACCCTGCAAACCAACCATAAGAATAGCGACCGGCGGTACACCAACAGTGTTAATCGTGCTGGCTTCTGAGCCCAGCATAGCGACAAGTTCATCATTAACGATTTTAATAACTTGTTGGCCTGGTGTAACAGACTTCAGAACCTCGGCGCCAATCGCTTTCGCAGTAACCTTTTTGATAAAGTCTTTAACAACAGGCAGCGCAACATCCGCCTCAAGAAGCGCAACACGTACTTCACGCATTGCTTCCGAGACGTCTGATTCCTTCAAAGCGCCGCGACGCTTGAGGCCATCAAAAATGCCACTCAGTCTATCTGAAAGACTATCAAACATATTTTCACTCACTCTCAAAAAAGCGGTTCAAATTCACATACTTACAACTTACAAAGCACCATACACCAACGGCACCAGTGTGCGAATCTCGCTGACTGGTGGGTACCTCAGGGCAAACCGTTAAAGGCACTTTTGGTATATCGCTTCAAAGAAGAAGTGAGCGCTGTGTATGCAAAAGAGCGGTATGAGTCAAGAAAATAGGAGGAAACCTACAACAGAGCGTTCTTTTTCTGCGCATCAAGGACGGTCAAGATAACAGAGCGAAAATAACTAAACTCAATTGGTTTTCCTACTACAGCTTCTATACCCGCATTTTTATAATCTTGCATGTCATGATCGCCTGTGTTTGCAGTAACTGCTATAATCGGCTGTAAGTTACCTGTCCGAAGTTTGATAATCTTAGACGCAGACAGCCCATCAAGAATAGGCATCTGAATATCCATAAAGATTAAATCATACGGCACTCTGGCCTTGCTAACAGCATCAACTGCCAATTGACCATTATCTACGACAGTTACGTCCGCCCCTAGTTTTTGTAACATACGCGTAATAACGAGCTGATTAATATGATTATCTTCGGCGACTAAAACCTTAAGCTTCCTATCATCCCCTAATTCAATTGGGCCACCTGTATCTTCAGCAGGTTGCTTCACTTCCTCCGCTTCATTCCAAACCGGCAGTTCAAGAGAAACAGTAAAAACAGCCCCTTTATCCACGTCACTTTTTACCTCAACAGCTCCTCCCATCAAAGTTACAAATTCTTTAACGATAGAAAGGCCAAGCCCTGTACCAGAACGTTTACGTGTTATGGTTTGATCAAGCTGTTCGAAACGATTAAACATCGTGTCCACCGCTTCAGCAGGAATACCAGGCCCGGTATCAGCAACACGCCAAACTGCTATGCCACTGTGCACTTCTGGGTCTTCTGGCGGGGTCCAGTTAAGCGAAACAATAACCCCCCCTTCGTTCGTAAACTTAACAGCATTACTGATAAGTTTCGAAAGTATTTGATGAAGTCGTTTCTTGTCGGAACGTACCAACATACCAGTGTCAGGTTGGCGCCCGAGACTAAGGGAAATTTCTTTAGCTGTCGCCTCCGGTAAAAACTCTTCAACAGCACGCATCGTGATTTGCGCTAGATCAACCCGCTCTTCAGCAAGTTCCATTTTCCCGGCATCAATCATCCCAAGCGCCAGCATATCATTCACTACATTCAGAAGATAATGAGAGCTTTTTTGAGCTGTATTTACCATAAAATACTGCTCACCAGTTAGCTCAGTATCTTTCAAAAGGTCTAACATCCCCATCGCCCCGGTAAGGGGTGTCCTTAGTTCATGGGTAACATTTGCAACAAACTGATCCTTCGCTAAGTTTGCTTGCTTAACCTTTTTCATTTGAGCCTGAATATCATGTGATACCGCGACTAACCGCCGAGATTTGCGGCGGGCACCATCCAGTATCCTGAACGCGCGGAACATTCCCTTGTATCGCAGTGTAAAGCCCAAGACACTCAGAAGGTTAGCTGCAACAAGCAAAAAAGCAAAGTGCGGCGTATTCTCTCCCGGTATCAATGCAAGTGCCGCAATGAAGGCTATAGTTGCTAAGCTTACCATCGAGATAAAAATTGCTGGTGATAAAGTCAAAAAACCAAAAACAAATATAGCCATAACAGCATTAGTGAGCTGCAACTGATCCTGTGACACAAAAATATGGGTATAAATAGTTACAAGCCCCATAAAGCCAACAGGCACAAACGCTAGCTGACTTTTTGTCTCAGGTATCTTCCCTGCCCTGATAAGCACATAAACAAGTAGGGCACACAAACTGGCAAGACCTGCTGTCAAAGCAATAGGAGCCACTATTTCTTTTGGCAGAACAAAAAAGTGCGCCACCGTTACGCAACCATAATAGCCCGCAACCACAAGACAAATACACCGCAGGTGTCCAAGGTAAATCCGGTTAAGGCCTACCTCCACACTTCCTTTCACATCACCGGTAACCTGCCCCATGCGCTCCTCTTCCCAAAGGTGGCTGACTATAACTTGTCAGAAACTCTGATACACGACCCATTTTCCCCACATATGTTAAACCATAAAATTTGACTGGATGCTAACCTGTTTTATCTTCTTCGCATTTTCAGGGGCATGGAGTAGCACCCACCCTGACAGCAGTACCTCTCTGATAGTAATAAACAAATTAACTTCACAGACATCCGTTTTGACGCTATGCCGAACAGGGCTACTTTAAGGGGAGGACTATAAACATGAGTACTAGAGCTGAACTGCGCACAAAAACGGGGCGCGCCATGTATCAGAACATCGGCCTTTTTTTGGGACCCCTCTTGTTTGCTCTTTTTAGCCTGTTTGCCGCGCCCGAAGGATTGTCCGCAGAAGCATGGAAAACAGTTGCAATCGCCTCATGGATCGCAACTTGGTGGGCAACCGAGGCCATCCCTGTGCCAGCAGCTAGTCTGTTGCCGCTTATTTTACTACCTATAACAGGCGTGACAACAAATGCTGAGGCCTCACTCCCTTATGCCTCACCAGTTATTTTCCTGTTACTTGGCGGCTTCATAGCGGCAATGGCCATGCAAAAATGGAATTTACACCGCCGTATTGCCCTCCATATTCTTGCACGTGTTGGTGACCATCCTTACGCGCTTATCGCTGGCTTTATGGCCGCAAGCGCGCTCTTGTCTATGTGGATATCAAACACAGCGACAACCCTAATGCTTATCCCAATTGCCCTTACTGTTGCCTCCACCATTCTAGGAGAAAAGGCTCAAGGGCACCGCTTTACTGTTGCGCTGCTCATCGGTTGCGCATGGGCAGCGTCCATTGGCGGCCTTGGCACCTATATCGGCACACCGCCAAACCTATTTGTTAAAGCCTTCATCGAGCAATCAACCGGCCGTGAAATTCTCTTCCATGAATGGATGATGTTCGGCATCCCGGTTGTCCTGGTCATGGTGCCGCTCGCCTGGACAGTCCTTACCCGTATTTGCTTTCCGTTTGAATCCCGCCTCGTCACTGGCGGCGCTGGCGTAGTGCAACGCGAACTAAATGCGCTCGGCCCGATCACAATACCAGAAAAGCGTGTCGCCATAGTGATGGGCGCAATGGCCTTTATGTGGAGTTTCCGACAGGTTATTGTTGATTTTGAGCCTATTACAGACCTGTTACCTTTTATTGTAAAACTAACCGACATGCACATCGCAGTCGCTGCTGGCCTAACAATGTTTTTAGTACCTTCGGGTAAAAAACAAGAGGGTTACGCCCTTCTCGATTGGGACACTGCGGTCAAACTACCGTGGGGCGTTATCCTGCTCTTTGGTGGCGGCCTAAGCATTGCGGCAGCAATCAAATCAACAGGCCTCGCGGTCTATCTTGGCGAAGCAATGTCAGGGCTAGCTACTGCGCCGTTATTCCTGATTGTTCTCGCAATTGTTGGCCTTATTACATTCCTCACAGAATTAACAAGCAACACTGCAACAACCGCAGCCTTTGTACCTGTGCTCGGCGCCCTTGCAACATCTGCAAACCTTGACCCGATCTTCCTAGCAGCGCCCGCTGCCATGGCCGCAAGCTGCGCCTTCATGTTACCCGTTGCCACCGGGCCAAATGCGGTTGTCTTTTCAACGGGGGAAATATCAGTACCACAAATGGTCCGAGCGGGGCTTTGGCTCAATGTGCTTGGCACCTTCGTTGTCGCCACTATTTGCTACTATACACTGCCCCTCATTTTTGGATGAGGTGGCACTAATAATGACGCGCACAGTTTCACCAAACCCCTAGATACTTTGCCTACGCCTCTCGGATGGCACCAACCCTAAATAGGGGTAGGCAAGATAGTAGACAAATACCCACTGGCCTATTACAGCTACCAAAAACCAGAATTGAGCCGATAACTTCAGGGCAGCTGGCCCACGCCCATTAGGCTTATGCCCTGCAGCCTCCATGACATAATCTGTCATTTCTCTTCCTCTTAGCGGTGTAGCCAAAGATAGGTATGCAACCACATTTCCTGCCGCCATGAAGACAGCAAAACTCGTCATCAGCCTTCACGAAAACTAACAAACCAACGCCCAGAGGGCTATTTATGGGGTAAATAATATGACCAATTGGATCATATCTTCCCCGCAGTCGTATCAATGCACCATTTTTTTTGGTGCCTATTGTTTTGTTGTGATTATTAAGCTTATCAAAAACTCGCGCCCACAACCACAGATTCAGTACGTTATTACAGCAACACACCAAGCACACCACGTTTTTGTGATATAACTACTTCTTCGCAGGTGCTTTGGAAATAAAAGTCTATTTCACACGAAAAATTACTGAACCCCATTTTACCCACTCAGCAGGCAATTCAATCCCATTGAATTTTGGGATTCCGGCTTTATAATAAAGCAAAATTATCTGAATAGAGTATCAATTTCCCCGTATGGAATAGCGTCCTCAGCGTAGCCAAAAGTGCCCTTTTCAAGCATCTCCTTACTTGCCCTCATAAAGGCACCAAGCGCTGCGCGTGATAAACTGCTGCCTGTACTGATCCGTTTTACGCCTAGCTCAGATAAATCAGCCTGTCCCAGCTGCACTCCAGACAAACCCATCACCACATTCACTGGACGATCAACGTTTGAGACAACAGCTTTGATATCAGCGACACTTGTTAAGCCCGGAGCAAAAAGCACATCGGCACCCGCGTCCTGATACGCCTGCAACCGTTTAATCACGTCGTTTATATCATCACGGCCAACGAGAAAATTCTCGGCCCGTCCTGTTAGTATAAAATCAAACGGAAGTGCTCGCTTTGCCTCCACCGCTGCTATCATACGCTCTCTAGCTAAACCGATATCATAGAGCGGCTCGTCCCGGCCATCATTGGTGCTGTCCTCAATAGACCCTCCAACAACACCAGCACCACCTGCCATTGTAATTGTCTGGGCCACCTCTTCAGGGCTGTCATAAAATCCATTCTCTAGGTCTGCGCTCACCGGCAGGTTTGTAGCCATCGCTATGAGCCGCGCATGCTCGATCATTTCATCCCGACTAATATTGTTATCCGGCCGCCCACAGGTAAAAGCATACCCGGCACTTGATGTAGCAACAGCACCGTATCCCAGCTTCTCCAGCAATATTGCCGTGCCTGCATCATATGGATTTGGGATTATGAAAGCTGTGGCTTGGTTATGGAGCGCCCTAAAATTGGCCACCTTCTCTTCTATAGCTATCATCGCTCGCTCCTATCTTAAAATCCTTCTTTATCCAAAAGGACTATCCATGCCAAACATAGACCTGTCAAGAACATACAGTGAACAAATACTCTAAACATATCCCACACCACTACATAGTTTTCATGCACGGTGGTAGCGTACCCATTTAATTGCGGATATAATTACCCTCTACTATTGGGACACTTGTCTTCTAATGCTTTATGAACAATCTTTTAGGTCTAGTGTTTTATCAACAATGAGCCGCTGATAGGAGCCAACGATGCGAAAATATTTTGAGAATTTAGCGAAAGCACTATTGGGCCAATCCTACAGCGACTTAGATAGCGTTGAACAAAAGGTGATTGACAGTATTGGCGGGAAGACAACCCTTTCAGAAAATATCAATCAATCGTTCCATGACAGCCTAACTTTAGGGCAACGGGTTGCGGATTCTGTTGCAAAGTTTGGTGGGTCCTGGACCTTCATTGGAATTTTCTTCTCCATTATCATTGGTTGGATATGTATTAATAGTGTGTGGTTGATTACAGGTGAAATTTTCGACCCCTACCCTACATTTTACTGAACTTAGGCTTATCTACACTAGCAGCTTTTCAAGCGCCCATTATTATGATGTCACAAAACAGACAAGTCGCGAAGGACCGTGTGAAGCAAGATTTGTCCTATGAAGTTAATCTAAAAATTGAGCTCGAAATTATGCGCCTACACAGTAAATTAGATGCCCTTAAAAGCGAGGCTGGGACTAAATGAACATCATCATAATCGCTACTATCATACTAAGCTATATCGTCAGCCTTCGTTTCATTGCTGTGGCCATCAGCCGAATTGGTAATAAAAAATCAGTGCAGGCATATCGAGTAAAATATATAACCAAAACGCTAAACCTCGCGTTGACTGCAATTTTTCTCGTGATCCTTTTTCTTTCACTCGGCGTAGAGTTTGCTGAATTATCCTTATTTTTATCATCGGTTTTTGCCGTTATCGGTGTCGCACTTTTTGCTCAGTGGTCCATCCTTAGCAATATTATGGCCAGCCTGATTATCTTCTTCGCCTTCCCTTACCGAGTTGGAGACCGCGTTAAAATTGTTGATAAAGACGATGACGTCAGCGGCATTGTAGAAGAAATCACCATGTTCCATGTAATCATTAAGCGTGGTGAAGACGTTATCACCTATCCAAATACACTTATCCTACAAAAAGCAGTCATTAAACTTCCGTCAAAACAATCACCTAAACAGGCAAAAGAAGCGGCAGAATAGAAAATTGACGCTCTTTGCTATCCCAACCCAACTAAAAGCCTAGACTCTCCCTTATTTCTGCCCATATAAGCGGGCGATGGATACGAACACACATATGATGCCTTTCTTGAAGATGCACGGCCTTGGCAATGACTTTGTGGTTATTGACGCCCGCGAACTCACATTTGACGTCACGACTGAGCGTGCCAGCCGCATTGCAAACAGGCGGCGCGGCATTGGCTGTGACCAGTTTATTATCATGCGCAAATCCGAGTGCGCGGATGTGTTCATGGAAATATGGAATGCTGACGGAAGCTGTGTTGGTGCCTGCGGTAACGCCACCCGCTGCATTGGGCAATTGATGCTCGATGAAACAAGCAAAGAAAAAATCACCATTGAAACCGAAGCAGGCTTACTGACTGCTGTAAAAGTAGGCGTTGACGTGTCGGTTAATATGGGCAAGGCGCTGCTTAACTGGGACCAAATTCCGCTCGCTGCTGAAACCGCAACAGACACTGCTGACATTACCATCGCAAGCCTGAGTGGCCCGGGCTGCGTCAACATGGGCAACCCACATGCTGTGTTCTTTGTTGAAGACGCTGACGCAGTTGCGCTCAGTGACATTGGGCCGCAGATTGAAAACAACGCTGCTTTCCCTGAGCGCGTAAATGCCTCGGTCGCATCGGTAAAAAATGGTATCATCCGCCTTCGTGTTTGGGAACGCGGCGCTGGCATCACCGAAGCTTGCGGCACAGCGGCCTGCGCAAGTGTTGTGGCCGCGACCCGGCGCAACCTTGTTGACCGCAAAGCAATCGTGCGCCTTGACGGCGGTGACCTTATGATGGAATGGCTTGTGGACGGCACGGTACAAATGACAGGCCCAGCAACGCTCGTGTTTAAAGGCGAGTTTGATTTAAGTGGATTTGGTCTTTGACCAGTAAAACAGACATTGTGACCTTCGGCTGCCGCCTCAATAGTTATGAGAGCGAAGTAATGCGCCGCCACGCGGAAGACGCTGGACTTGACGATATCATCATCGTGAACACCTGCGCTGTAACCGCAGAGGCCACACGCCAAGCACGCCAAAGCATTCGCCGAATGAAGCGCGAGCGCCCTGACACACCTATCATTGTAACAGGCTGTGCCGCACAAATTGACCCCAAACAATTTGCTGAAATGGACGAAGTTGCTCAGGTACTCGGCAACCAAGAAAAACTGGAAGCCAAAAGCTTTAAGGGACTTGACCTAATCGGTGCTGAACGTGTGCAAGTGAATGACATTTTCTCGGTAAAGGAAACTGCCGGGCATTTAATTGATGGCTTCGGCGAACGCGCGCGTGCCTTTGTTCAAATTCAAAATGGCTGTAACCACCGCTGCACTTTCTGCATCATCCCTTATGGCCGCGGCAACAGCCGCTCAGTACCGATGGGCGAAAGCATTGACCAGATTAAGCGCCTTGTTGAACGTGGCTTCCATGAAGTTGTTCTGACAGGTGTAGACATCACCAGTTACGGTGAGGACCTGCCAGGCACACCGACGCTTGGTACGCTGGTACAGAAAATCTTGAAGCTGGTGCCTGATTTGCCGCGCCTCAGGATTTCATCGATCGATAGCATCGAAGTGGATGAACCGCTTTATGATGCCATCATTGGTGACGCACGCTTGATGCCGCATTTGCACCTGTCATTGCAGGCTGGTGACAATATGGTGTTAAAGCGCATGAAGCGCCGCCATATGCGTGAGGATGCCATTGAGTTTTGTAATCGTGTTTCAAAAGCCCGACCTGAAATGGTCTATGGCGCTGATATCATTGCAGGTTTCCCAACAGAAACTGACGCTATGTTTGAAAACAGCCTGAAACTTATTGAAGAATGCGACCTAACGTGGCTACATGTGTTCCCCTACTCAGAGCGTGAAGGCACACCGGCGGCCCGCATGCCATCAGTACCAAAAGCCATCCGTAAAGAGCGCGCCAATTTGCTGCGCGCAGCAGGCGAGCGCCAAACCATAAAACTGTTTGATCGCTCCATTAACAAAACAGCCAAGATGCTGATTGAACGCGTGCGCGACGGCGGCACCGCCCACGGACACACCGAACAATTTATCCCTGTGCTTGTTGAAACAAACGCCAAAGCGGGCGATATGATAGAAGTAGTACTGGGCGCGCATGACAACAACTGCATGAGCGGCACAGAACAACAGTAAATTAGCGTATTCTTTTAGGTCAGGGAGTTTCCTTTCGTGAGCGAAACAAAAAAAAGTTGGCTCAGCCGTTTTAAAAACAGCAAACCAAAAGCTGCCCCTGAACCTGAAACACTTCAGGAAGAAACGCCTACCCCTGAGCAAGTAATAGAGCCAACCCCTGCAGCAGAACCTGAACCTATTGCGGAACCTGTCGTTGATGCTGCCGCTGTAGCGCCCAAGCCTAAAATTGAAGTTGAAGCGGCATCTGTAGTCGAACTCTCGACTGAGCCACAAGAAAAACAAAGCTGGTTTTCGCGCCTTAAAAGCGGGCTTAAAAAATCCACGAGCGTAATCTCTGACGGCATCACTGGCATTTTTACAAAAGCCAAATTAGATGCTGACACGCTAGAAGACCTCGAAGACCTACTTATCACCTCAGACCTTGGAGTATCGGTTGCTGGTAAACTGACCGCTGCGCTTTCCAAGGACCGTTTTGATAAAGAAATCACTGGCGAAGAAGTTAAGGCCATTCTAGCCGCAGAGATTGAGGCCATTCTAGCCCCTGTTGCCAAGCCGCTTGTCCCAAGCTCAGACAATAAACCTCATGTTATTCTGATGGCGGGTGTAAACGGTGCGGGTAAAACCACCACCATCGGCAAACTTGCAAAAAAATACAAAGACGAAGGCAGGTCGGTAATGCTAGCCGCAGGCGATACATTCCGCGCTGCCGCAGTTGAGCAACTTGTTGTTTGGGGCGAACGCACCGGCGTGCCTGTCGTTACCAAGGAAATTGGCTCTGATGCCGCCGCACTCGCTTACGAAGCTATGGATAAAGCGTTGCAGGAAAATGTAGACGTTCTTCTCATCGATACAGCAGGTCGCCTTCAGAACCGTGAAGAGCTAATGGAAGAACTGGCGAAAGTTGTTCGCGTAATTGGCAAAAAAATTGAAGGTGCGCCACACGACACCGTCATTGTGCTGGATGCCACTACGGGCCAGAATGCTGTGCATCAGGTTGAAGTATTCCAGAAACTTGCGAACATCAGCGGCATTGTCATGACCAAACTAGATGGCTCTGCCAAAGGCGGCGTGCTCGTAGCTTGCGCAGAAAAATTTGGCCTGCCCGTGCATGCGATCGGCGTCGGCGAAAGCATTGAAGACTTGCAGCCTTTTGATGCAAAAGAATTCGCTAATGCCTTAGTGGGACGAGAAACCTAGCCGACGTTCTCTATTGCCACTTCGCCGCATATAGTAACCTATTCAGCGCAAAAAACTTACCCTTGAGCAAATCCTCCCTTAGCTGAAGTACAAAGACTGTGCCGTGACAAAACATCTACTGGAGGATAGAATGAAAAGATTATTAACTGC